>NZ_JBFBBZ010000006.1:0-84077 GCF_040682935.1 Amycolatopsis sp. NPDC051061 | reverse complement strand
CCGGGCTTTCCCGGGTCGGCGGCCCGCGCCCCGGTTTTTTCGGTTGTATTTTACGCCGCGGGGGTTGTTCCCAAACCCCCCCCCCCCCCCGGCGGGTCGCGCGCCTTGATCTCTCCCCGGTGATCTGCCCGCCACCGCTGTCACTTCCTGGCGGCGGCGACCTTCTTGCGCGGGGCGCGCTTGCGCGGCGCCGCCGCCGGGGCTTCGGCCTCGGCCACCTGGGCCTGCTCGTAGGCCGCGATCACCTCGGACGAAAGGCGGCCGCGCTCGGAGACCTCGTAGCCGTTCGCGTTCGCCCAGGCGCGGATCTGCTGGTTGCGTTCGCGGTCGCTCGTGCTCGTCGTGGTCGACTGGCCCGTCGCGACACGCACCTTGCGGCCGCCGATGCGCCGGCCGGCCGCGATGTAGCGGGCGAGTTCGGTGCGCAGGGCGGAGGCGTTGTCGTCCGAAAGGTCGATTTCGTAGGTGACGCCGTCGAGGCCGAACTGAACGGTCTGGGCAGCGGTGCTGCCGTCGATGTCGTCCAGGATCTCGACGAGGACTTTCTGGGCCACGGGAATGCTCCTCAAGCTGGATGTGCGTCCGGGGAACGTGACGTGTGACAAGTTGCACAATGACCGACGTTCTTGGGTGGAGTGTATCCACCCGGGGATCGGTACGGCAATTTCCCGGGGGTTCCCGCGATTCGGCAGTCCTGAAAGGACGCACCGCGCCGGTTCCACTGTGGAGACCCGGCGCGGCGCCCCGGACTACGTCCCGGAGGGTGTCGAGCCCTGTTCGCCGTGGTGGTAGGGCGGATCCGTCTCCAGCGCCTCGTCGGCTTTACCCTCGGCGGGGTCCGCGAGGTCCGCTTTCGCGGCGGCTTCCTTGGCCTCTTCGATGTGCTGCCGGGAGCGGGCGAGCTCCGCGTCGGGGTCGTCCTGCTTCTCGTTCGCCGCCATCACAACTCCTTGCCGGGCGTCTTCGGGCAATTGCTCACTTCCGGCTACCCGCCGGGGCGGGAGCGCAACCATCGGCCCGGTGATCGCTTCTTTGGTGTGGCTATTCCGGAAACCGGCGGTTCGATTCTCCGGGGAGGCGCTGAGGGTGGCGCAGACGGCGGCCCGCGGCGGCCGGAGTGCGTCACGGCGTTCCTGTGGCCCCGGCTCAGCCCACTCCGGCCGGTGGTCCGCCCCGGCTGCCGAGTGGGGTGCGGTAGCGCGTCTTGAATGACTCATTCAAGACCTTTGCCGAGCCACCGGCACCCGAGCCGCGACGACTTTGCCGGGTCCCTGCGTGGTGGGCGGGTGGCCGGGACCGGTTCCGCGTTCTCCTGCCCGGCGAAAGCACTCCGGCGCCGCTTTCCGCGCCGGCCCGGAAACGCCGAAGGGCCCCGCACCTGCTGGTGCGGGGCCCTTCCGGGGTGAAGCGGGAGTTACTTCTTCTTGGCCGCCGAGGTGCGCTTGGCCGGGGCCTTGGCGGCGGCGGGCTTCTTCGCCGCCGCGGTCTTGGTGGCGGCCGGCTTCGCGGCGACCTTCGCCCGCGTGGTGGTGGCCTTCGCCGTGGTGGCCTTGGCCGCCGTCTTCGGGGCCGCCTTGGTGGCGGTCGCCCGGGTGGCCGTGGCCTTGGCGGCCGGCTTCGCCGCGGTGGCGCGGGTCCGCGTGGTCGTCGCACGCGTGGTGGCCGGCTTGGCCGCCGCCGCGCGGGTGGTGCGGGTCGTCGTCGCCTTGGCCGGAGCCGCCGCGGCCTTCGTGGCCGGCGCGCGGGTCGCGGCCGAAGCGGCGCTGGCGCGCTTGACCGGGGTGGCCTTCGGGAGCTTCTTGGAGCCGGAGATGACGTCCTTGAACGTCGTGCCGGCGCGGAAGGCAGGGACGTTGGTCTTCTTGACCTTCACGGCCTCACCGGTGCGCGGGTTCCGAGCCGTACGCGCCGCACGGGCGCGCTTCTCGAACACGCCGAAGCCGGTGATGTTGACCTTCTCGCCCTTGTTGACCGTCCGGATGATGATGTCCACGAGACCGTCAACGGCCTGCGAAGCCACCTTCTTGTCGCCCAGACGCTCCGACAGCGCCTCGATCAGCTGGGCCTTGTTCGTCATTCCAGTCCTCCATAGTGGAACTTGTACACGGCCCATCTCGGCCGACACTGCACACGGTATTACCAATACCGCACAAAATCCAACCGGAGGTCGAAATATTTCCTTGCGAGGGCGTTGGTTCCGCCTCCTGATGGACCTTCGCGAGACGAACCCCGGAATGGAAAGCAAACCTCGACCATGGCTCTGAGCAGGCAAAACCCTATGGGTCAGCCGTCCACTGTGGTCGTCCATATAGGACCCGAGGCCCCTCGGAAGACTTTTTTCGCGACACGCCGGTGCGGGGCCCCTGGCGGGTGGCCGAGGCCGCCCCGGGCGCGATCCCGCGCTGCGGCGGGGGTTCCCGGGCCGCCCGGCGGACCCGTCGCCGGGGCCGCCGGGGCGTCCGCGGAGGGCCCGGCGACGCCGCTTCGCCGCGGAGCCAAGGCAGTAACGTCCCGGCGCCCCGGAACGACCTCTCCGGGGTGCGGCGAGGTCTGTTGCGGCGCAACCGGTGGCGCCCGCACCGGAAGTACGGTGCGGCGAAAAAGATCTTCCCCGTAGGGTGAACTCACTCGTTCGGCCCAGCATCGACCGCTGGTGACGACTCCGGTACGCCACCCCCGCTTCAGGGGTTCGGGTGGCGAAGCCCGCGACCGGGGCGAAGCCCCGATGTCACCGCCACAACGCCGTGTTGGGCGCGGGACTGTCGGCCCGGCGAGCTAGTCTGCCGCCGGAGGAAGCGCCGGGCGGACAGGGAGAACCGTGGACCAGGACACACTCACGACCGTGGTCGGCCGGGTGGCCGGGACCGAGGATTCGACGCCGCTGCAGTTCCACGTGGCCATCGATCCCGAGGCCTACCTGCAGCTCGACGACGTCGTCGTCACCCGGCGGCAACTCCCGGGGCTGGGGGAAGTCACGTCGTTCGGCGTCGTGACGCAGGTGAGCGCGCGGCACGAAGGCGCCAGCTTCGGCAGCGACGTCTTCCTGATCTCCGACGGGGTCCTGCCCGCGCAGGTGCAGGAGATCGCCGAGATCGCCACCACCCGCGTCGAGCCCGAGTGCTACGTGCCGCCGCGGCCGGGGGCCGTCGTCCAGCGCGCCGTGGGAGAGGATCGCGCGCAGGCGCTGTACTTCGACAACATGACCCGCCAGGTGGCGGTCGGCCTGGGGCGGGACGGCGAACCCGTCTACCTCAACATGGACTTCCTCGACGGCACGCGCGGCGCGCACGTCAGCATCAGCGGCGTCTCCGGGGTCGCCACCAAGACGTCGTTCGCGTTGTTCCTGCTCCACTCGATCTTCCGCGGCGGCGCCCTGCCGAACGCCCACAACGCCAAGGCCCTGGTGTTCTCGGTCAAGGGCGAGGACCTGCTGTTCCTCGACACCCCGAACGTCCACCTCGACGAGAAGCTCAAGGGCGAGTACGCCAAGCTCGGCCTGCCCGCGGAGCCGTTCGCCTCCGTCGGGTTCTACGCGCCGCCGACGCCGTCGGACACCACGGGGAAGCCTTACGTCACCGGGCGCACGTCCGGGGTCGGCGCCTTCTGGTGGACCATCGCGGAGTTCTGCGCCAAGGACCTGCTGCCCTACGTCTTCGCCGACGCCGAGGACGAGCGCAACCAGTACACGATGGTCATCCACCAGGTCGCGAACCGGTTGCGGCTCGACAGCACCCCCGCGGGCAAGGACGGCGCCGCGAACGTCGACGGCGTGCTGTGCCGCACCTACGCCGAGCTCGTCGACGTCATCTGCGAGCGCGTCACCGACGAGGAAACCCGCGCGAGCTGGGCGGGCGCCGTCACCGGTGCGGGCACGGTCAACGCGTTCATCCGCCGCCTGCGCTCCAGCCAGCGTGCGCTCAACGGCCTCATCCGCGGCGACCTCACCGACCACCCCGCACGTCAGCTGTCGACGGAGAACCAGCAGGTGACCGTCGTGGACATCCACAACCTCGTCGAGCGCGCGCAGCGGTTCGTCGTCGGTGTCACGCTCGCCGCGGAGACCACGCGCAAGGAAGCGGCCGGCCCGGGTGGTCTCCTGTTCACCATGCTGGACGAGCTGAACAAGTACGCGCCGCGCGAAGGCAGCAGCCCGATCAAGGAAGTGCTGCTGGACATCGCCGAGCGCGGCCGGTCCCTCGGCGTCATCCTGATCGGCGCGCAGCAGACCGCCAGCGAGGTCGAGCGCCGCATCGTCAGCAACAGCTCGGTGCGGATCGTCGGGCGCCTCGACGCCGCGGAGTCCTCGCGCCCCGAGTACGGCTTCCTCCCGGCCAGCCAGCGGCTCCGCGCGACGCTCGCGAAACCGGGCACGATGTTCGTGAGCCAGCCGGAGATCCCGGTGCCGATCGCCGTCGGCTTCCCGTTCCCGGCCTGGGCCACGCGGCTTTCCGAGGCCGGGAAGGTGCCGACGACCACGGCGAGCTCGAAGAAGTCCGATCCCTTCGCCGGTCTGCCCACGGGAAGCAGCGACCCGTTCGGCGACGACCCGCCGCCGTTCTGAGCCGCTCCGCCATCCGAACGGAAGAACGGAAGGAAGCCGCGTGAAGTTCCTGCACACCTCCGACTGGCACGTCGGCAAGACGCTCAAGGGCCGCAACCGCCTGGACGAGCAGCGGGCCGTGCTCGGCGAGATCGTCCGGATCGCGCGCGACGAGGCCTTCGACGCGATCCTCGTCGCGGGCGACCTCTACGAGACGTCGGCGCCGTCGGCCGCCGCGCAGGAACTCGTGGTCCAGGCGCTGATGGCGTTGCGCGACACCGGCGCCGAGGTCATCGCGATCGCCGGGAACCACGACCACGCGGCGACGTTCGAGGCGTACCGGCCGCTCCTGCGGAAAGCGGGCATCCACCTCACCGGGAACCCCCGGCCGGTCGCGGACGGCGGTGTCGTGTCGTTCGACGCCCGGTCGACCGGCGAGCGCGTCAACGTCTCCGTGTTGCCCTTCCTTTCCCAGCGCTACGCGGTCCGCGCGGCCGAGCTGCTCGCCGGGACCCCGGCGGACAACGTCGGCGAGTACGACCAGCGCGTGCGCGACATCCTGGCGCACCTCAAGTCCGGGTTCTCCGCCGGCGCGGTGAACCTCGTCATGGCGCACCTGACGGTGACCGGCGGGACGATGGGCGGCGGCGAGCGCGCGGCGCAGTCGATCTTCGAGTACCACGTGCCCGCGACGGCGTTCGGCGCCGACCCGCACTACGTCGCCCTCGGCCACCTGCACCGGCGCCAGTCCCTGCCCGCCGCCTGCCCGGTGCACTACAGCGGTTCGCCGTTCGCGGTGGACTTCGGCGAGCAGGACAACAAGAGCGTGGTCCTGGCCGTCGAGGTGACGCCGACGACACCGGCGAAGATCACGGAAATCCCGATGACCGCGGGACGGCGGCTGCGGACCGTCCACGGCACGGTGGCGGAGCTCGTCGGCCGCGCCGGGGAACTCGGCGAGGATTACCTGCGCGTCTACGTCCGCGAAGCGACCAGGGCGGGGCTGCGCGAGGAGATTCAGGAAGCCCTGCCGAACGCCCTGGAAATCCGCATCGACCCGGAGTTCGCCGCCCCGGTGACGACGGCGGGCGGCGACCGCGCGGTCGCGGACCGTTCGCCGGGGGAGCTGTTCGCGTCCTACTGCGAGGAGCGGACTGTCGAGGACAAGCGCGTCCAGTCGCTCTTCGCGCGGCTGCACGACGAAGAGACGAGCGGGGTGTGACATGCGACCTGTGCTGCTGGAGATGACCGGTTTCGCGTCGTTCCGCGACAAGACCGAAGTCAGCTTCGAGGACACGGACTACTTCGCGCTCGTCGGCCCGACGGGCGCCGGCAAGAGCACGGTGATCGACGCGCTCACCTTCGCCCTCTACGGCTCGGTCGCGCGCTGGGACCACGAAGGGCTCGTCGCGCCCGCGCTCGCTCCTACGGCGAACCGCGCCACCGTGCGGCTGGTCTTCGACGCCGGCGGCACGCGCTACCACGTCGTGCGGGAAGTCCGGCGCGGCGGCGGGAAGAAACCCACGGTCAGCGTGAAGAACGTCCGCCTGGAACGGCTCGCCGACCCCACCGCGCTCGGCGGCCCCGAGGACGACGCCGACCCGGTCGCCGCCGACTCCGAGGTCACCCCGGCCGTCGAACGCCTGCTCGGGTTGACGTTCAAGCACTTCTGCACCTGCGTGGCGCTGCCCCAGGGCGACTTCGCGGAGTTCCTGCACGCCAAGGCCGCGGACCGGCAGAAGATCCTCATCAAGCTGCTGGGCCTGGAGGTCTACGAGCGGATCGGCCGTCGTGCCGGGGTCACCGCGGAGCAGCAGAAGCAGCGCGCCGCCGTCCTCGCCGAACAGCTCGGCAGCTACGCCGACGCGACGGAAGAAGCTGTCGCCGAGCTGGCCACGAGGATGACCGCGCTCGCGGACCTGGAAGCGCGGGTGAACGCGGCGCTGCCGGGCCTGAACGACGCGACCCGCGCGCACGACGACGCCCGGCAGCTCGTCATGACCGTCAGCGAAGAACTGAGTGTCCTCGACGCGTTGGAACGGCCGGACGGCGTCGAAGACCTGGAAACGCGGCGCCGGGCCGCGGCCGACGCGGCCGCGACCGCGCGGGCCGGGCTGGAGCAGGCGGAAAAGGCGGACGAAACGGCCCGCGCCGCCTTGGCCGCCGCGCCCGACCGGAGCGGGCTGGAGCGGATCCGGGCCGCCCGCACGGAACTCGCCGACACGGAGTCGGCGCTGCCTCGCCTGGAAGAAGCGGCAAAGGCGGCGGCGCAGGCCAAAGCCGCCGCGGCGGTTTCGGTGACCGAAGCGGTCTCCGTCGTCGAAGCGGCGAGGAAAGCCCGCGACACCACCGCCCGGGCCGCGGAGGACGCGGCCGCGGAGGCCGCGCGGGCCCGTCAGGAGCGCGACCGGCTGGCCGGGCTGCGGCCGCCGGCGGATCTCGGCGACCTGTCGGCGGATTCGGCGCGGGTGGCGAAACGCACCGCGGCCGCGACCGCCCGGCTGACCGCGGCCGAAGCGGCCGACGCCGAAGCGCGCGCTGCGCTGGCCGCCCAGCCGGACGTCGCGCCGCTCGCCGCCGCCCGTTCGGACGCCCGCACGCTGTACGCGTTGTGTGAGGCGCAACGGAAGGCCGCACCCGAGCAGGCCGCGCGCCGGACGGAACTCGAAACGGCGCGAACCGCCTTCGCCCGGTCCGACGCCGAACTCACCGCGGCCAAGACCGCGCTGACCGAAGCGGAACGAGCGGGGCAGGCGCTGGCCCTGCGGGCCGGGCTCGCCGTCGGGCACCCGTGCCCGGTGTGCGAGCAGGAAGTTTCGACCCTGCCGGACTCCGGCGGGCACGCGCACCTGGCCGAAACCCGTGAACGCCTCGAGCGCGCCGAATCCGGCCGCGCCGCCGCCGAGTCCGCGCTGCGCAAGCTGGAGCGGGCCGTGGACCGCGACGCCGACTCGGCCGTGTCCGCGGCCGCGCAGGCGGAAGAACTGCGCGTGGCGCTCGCCGAGGTCGACGGCCCGCCCGAGTCCGCGGTGCTGCGGCGGCCGGTCGAGGCCTCTTTCTCCGAGCCGGACTACGCGGACCTCGTCGCGGCCGTGCGCGCCCGCGGCGAGTGGCTGTCGGCGACGATCGACGCCCGCTCCCGCGTCGCCGAAGCCGCCGGTGCCGCGGACGGGGAGCTGGCCGCGGCCCGCGCCGAACGCGCGGCTGCGCAGCAGGACGCCGACGTCGTCGAACGATCGGCCGCGGCGGCCCGGGAAGCACTGCGGGCGGCGCGCGACCCGCTCGTCGAGCTCGGTGCGCCCGCGATCGACGGCGACGACGTTCCGGCGGGCTGGCAGCGGCTCACCGCGTGGGCGGCTTCTTCACTGGAGGAACGGCGGACCACGCTGGCCGCGCTCGAAGCGGCCGCCGAAGCCGCGGGCAAGGAAGCCGTCGTGGCGGCGGAGGACCTCAAGACCGCCGAGGGGAACGCGGAGCAGCGGCGCACCCGCGCGGTCGACGCGGGCCTGGCCGAGCAGTCGGCGAGCACCGAATTCGCGACCGCCCGGCGCCGGCACGGTGAACTGGTCACGACGCTCGCCGAAGCGCCGTCCGCCGACGTGGTCACCGAACAGCTCGCGCGCGTCGCGGAACTCGAGCAGGCCGCGAAGGCCGCGGACGGCGACCTGCGGACCGCTCGCGCGACCGCGAAACAAGCCGTCGACGGTCAGTCGAGCATCACGAAGCAGGTCGACGCCGAACGGCAGAAGCTGTCGCGGGCCCGCGACCCCCTCGTCGGCCTCGGCGCCCCGCCGATCGATGGCGAGAGCCTCCTGGACGCGTGGTCCGCGCTCACGAACTGGGCGGCCGGACGGGCGAAGGAGCACCGCGAGCGGCTGGCCGTCGCGAAGACCGCCGAGGGGGAGACCGCGGAAGCGTTGCGGGTGGCCGAACGCGCGGTCGCCGACGACGTCACCGCGCTCGGGGTCGACCTGCCGGACGGGCCGGTGCGCGACCGCGTCCCGGTCGCCGTCGCCACCGCCCGGGCCCGCGCCGAGGGCGACCACACCGAGCTGAAGCGGCGTGTGGCGCGCGTGGCGGGCCTGCAGGGCGACATCGCGGCCGCGGAGTCCGAGGCGCAGGTCGCGCGGCTGCTCGCGGATCTCCTGCGCTCGGACAAGTTCCCGCGCTGGCTGATCGCCGGCGCGCTCGACACGCTCGTCGCCGAGGCGTCCGCGTCGCTGCTGGAGCTGTCCGGCGGCCAGTTCGAGCTGACCCACGACAAGGGCGACTTCCTGGTGGTGGACCACAACGAGGCCGACGCCCGGCGCCCGGTCAAGACGCTGTCCGGCGGGGAGACCTTCCAGGCGTCGCTTTCGCTGGCTCTCGCGCTGTCGTCCCAGCTCGGGGCCATGGCGGCGGACGGGGCGACCAAGCTCGAGTCGATCTTCCTCGACGAAGGCTTCGGGACGCTCGACGAGGCCACCCTCGACGTCGTGGCGTCCACTTTGGAGAACCTGTCGGCCACCGGCTCCCGGATGGTCGGGGTGATCACGCACGTGCCGGCGCTGGCCGAGCGCGTGCCGGTGCGGTTCCAGGTGACCCGCGACGGCACCGGCTCGCACATCAGCAGGGAGGGCGCATGACCGCCGTGGCCGGGATGCACTTCAACGTCGACTCGTGGGACCCGGGCTACGGCAGCTCGATGGAGGCCGAGGAGCTGGCGCGGTCCGGGGCCGAGGTCGAGCTCGAGGTCGAGGTGCCGACGGAAGAATGGACGCCCATCGACCCCTCGCCGGTTTCGGCGCCCGACGCGGTGTTGTTCGTCGACGGCGTCCGCCGGATCGACGCCCGCGTCTGGATCGACGACCCGGCGGGGATGAACTCGGCGTCCATCGGGCTCTGCGCGTCCTACGCGGCCGGAGTGGTGTGCTGCTGTGACGGGCGGGCGCACGTCGTCGCGACCGACGTCCGGCGCGGGGTGTTCACGGTCGCTTCGGAAGCCGGCGACATCCCGACCTCGGCGGGGGTCTACCGGGCGTTCCGCGCCCCGGCCAAGGAGGACAAGCCGCTGGCGGTGGTGCTGTCGTCGGCGTTGCAGGAGCAGCTGGCCGAGGCCGAGCTGGACACGGCCACCGAGGCGCGCAAGGCGATCGCGGGGCACGTCGGCAGCGACCTGCTGGTGGTCGACGGGCCGCTGAGCGGCCGCACGCACCTGCCCCGGGCGGTCGGGTTCATCAAGAGCCACCAGACGACGTACCTGCCGGGTGACCTCAACGCGATGGTCGGCCGGCTCGAGCCGCACCAGCGCACGCCGGTGTTCCTGATGGGCACGACGTGGGTCCGGCATTCGTGGTACCTGCGCCTGCCGTCGGTGGGCGGGCCGCCGTGGTCGGGCGTGGTGCGCGTGGAGGCGGCGCCGCACCTCGGCCGCGAGGAGGTGGCCGGGCTCGCGAACCTGACGCAGTCGGTGCTGGGACGGTTCGCGTCGGTGGCTTACAAGGATTCACGGGCGCCGCAGAACCTGTACCCGATCGCGGGCCTGGAGCGTGACCTGCGGCATCGGCTGGGGGACCAGCAGTTCGTGTACCGGGCACTGCGGCTGGCCGCGGCCCGCTGAGCGCCCTCAGACCGGCCCGGCGGGGGCGTACTGCCCCGCCGGGCCGGAATCCGCCCCTCTGGGGGTGGGCGGCCCCGGGCCGGCGGCCTGGGGACCGCCCGACCCGAGGTGTCCTTTGTGGAGGGTCAGCTCAGCGAGCCGTCCCCGGTCTGCGGTGCGCCCGCCGGCTTCACCGTGACCTGCGGTTTCGCCGGCTCGGCCGCCTTCGACGTCACCGGCGGATTCGGCTTCGGCTTCGTGGTGGTCGGCTTCGGGTGAGCCGTCCTGGTCGGCAGCGGGTTCCCCGTGACGGTGAAGGAACCGGTCGCCCGTCGGCCGTCGGAGCACGGGAACGAAGCCGGGTAGGTGCCGGGCCGCTGGACCGCCGTCGTGTACCCGGCGTGCCGGCCCCAGTCGCCGCCCTCGGTCCATCTCAGCGGCGCGGTGAAGCCCCGTGAGGTGACCGGTCCGCTCGGCGTGCAGCCGACGTCCCACTCGGCGAACACGACCGCCTGGATCTGCCCGCCCGGCTCGACCTGCTGGGTCAGTGACCACACGACGGCCTGGTCCGCGTGCGCCGGTGCCGCCAGTGCGAGTGTCGCCGCTCCCGCCGTCATTAGTCCGATCAGTGTTTTCTGCAGCATGAGCCGCCCCCTCTTCTCGTGCTCCCTCCACGCCTGAGCCGGGAAAACGGTTGAGTCCCCCAAATGTTCAAGTACGTGAACGACTATCGAGTCTATGTTTACCGGTCACGTATGCGTTAGCTTGTCCGCCGTTGATCCCGTTCGGTGGCTAGGGAGACTCGATGCGCAACGGCCGGCTCGTTCTTGCCGCGGTACTGGGACTGTCGCTCGCGGTCCCCGCGACCGCCACCGCGGACGCGCGGCCCTGGCGCGACGCCCGCCAGTCGCCCGACCGCCGCGCCGCGGAGCTCGTCGCCGCGATGACGCTCGACGAGAAGATCTCCCAGCTGCACCTGCAGCCCGACGCCGAGCACCAGCGGTTCGTGCCACCCATTCCCCGCCTCGGCGTGCCCGGCTTCCGGATCGCCAACGGCCCGGCCGGCATGGGCCCCGCCGACGACAAGCCGCAGAAGCCGGCGACCGCGCTGCCGGCCACGATGGCGCTGGCGTCGACGTTCGACACCGGCCTCGCGCGCCGCTACGGCCACCTGATCGGCGACGAAACCCGCGCGCTCGCGCACAACGTCTCCGAGGGCCCGGACATCAACATCGCCCGCGTGCCGCGCAACGGCCGGACGTTCGAGGGGATGGGGGAGGACCCGGTGCTCGTCGGGGCCATGGGCGCCGCCGACATCCGCGGCATCCAGGAGAACGGCACCATCGCCGAGGTCAAGCACTACGCGGCGAACAACCAGGAGACCCAGCGCCAGAGCATCGACGAGCACATCGACGAACGCACCCTCAACGAGCTCTACCTGCCGCACTTCGAGCAGGCGGTCACCGAAGGCCGCGCGGGCTCGGTGATGTGCGCCTACCCGAAGATCAACGGCGTGTTCACGTGCGAGAACCCGGCGCTGCTGCAGGACAAGCTGCGGGACGACTGGGGGTTCAAGGGATTCGTCCAGTCCGACTGGGGTGCCGCGCACAGCACCGTCGGGTCGGCGAACGCCGGCATGAACCTCGAAATGATCGACGGCACCTGGTACGGCGAGAAGATGAAGCAGGCCGTGCTCGCCGGGCAGGTGAGCGAACAGCGCGTCGGCGAGCTGCTGCTGCCGCGGTTCCGGACGATGTTCGCGTTCGGGCAGTTCGACCACCCGCCGGTGCTGACGCCGCTGCCGGTCGCGCAGCACGACGCGGCCGCGAAGCAGTTCGCCGAACGCGGCATGGTGCTGCTGCGCAACGAACACGCCCAGCTGCCGCTCGACGACCGCGCGGTGAAGTCGATCGCGCTGATCGGGCCGTTCGCGACCAAGGCCAAGACCGGCGGCGGGGGCAGCTCCGCCGTCATTCCGACGTCCACAGTGGACCCGTTGCCGGGGCTGCAGCAGCGGGTTCCGGGCGCCGCGGTGACCCTCGACGACGGCAGCGACCCGGCGCGGGCGGCTTCGCTGGCGGGGACTTCCGACGTCGCCGTCGTGATGGTCGGCGACAACGAGGCCGAGGGCAAGGACCGCGCGAGCCTGGCCTTGGACGGCAACCAGGACGCGCTCGTCGCGGCGGTCGCGGCGGCGAACCCGCGCACCGTGGTCGTGGTGAAGAGCGGCGGGCCGGTGCTGATGCCGTGGGCGTCGTCGGTGCCCGCGATCCTGCAGGCGTGGTACCCGGGCCAGCAGGACGGCGCCGCGGTGGCGGGCGTGCTGTTCGGGGACGTCAACCCGTCGGCGAAGCTGCCGATCACGTTCCCCGCGGCGGACGCGGACACCCCGGCGAACACGCCGGCGCAGTTCCCGGGCGTCGGCGGGGTCGCGACGTACTCGGAGGGGCTGCAGGTCGGCTACCGGTGGTTCGACGCGCAGGGCCGCGCGCCGCTGTTCCCGTTCGGGCACGGCCTGTCGTACACGACGTTCGCGTTCTCGGGGCTGTCGGTGCGCAACACGCGCGATGGCGCGACGGCGACGTTCACGGTCCGGAACACGGGCAAGCGGGCGGGCGCCGAGGTGGCGCAGCTGTACCTGGGCTTCCCGGCGGCCGCGGGCGAGCCGCCGCGGCAGCTGAAGGGGTTCTCGCGGGTGGAGCTGGCCCCCGGTCAGGCTCGGCGGGTGACGATCGAGCTGGACGCGCGCGACTTTTCGACGTGGGACACGGGCAGCCACGCTTGGCGGCCGGTGAAGGGCGGGTTCACGGTGCAGGTGGGCGACTCGTCGCGGTCGTTGCCGCTGCAGGCACCCCTCACGCGGCGCTGAGGCTGGCCTCGGTGCAGGTGGTCGTGAGCGGGAAACAGGGTAGGAACACTGTTTCCCGCTCACGACCGGCGTCGGTCAGGCCTTGCAGCCGGGGGCGATCGCCGCCGCGGCCACCAGCTCCCGGGACTCCACCAGCGGGGCGACCGGGTCGTACGTGCCGTCGACGTCCTGCTGGGCCTGCTGCAGCGCCTTCGCCGCCGGGTCCTGCGAGGCCACGTCGCCCGGCTTCGCGCGGTCCAGCGCGGTCTTCGCGTCGCGGGCGCGGTCGCGGGCCGTCGTGAACTTGCCGACGAACGCCTTCCGGACCGTCTCGGCCAGCGGCACCGGGGCCGCCGGGAGCGCCGTCAGCCGGTCGACCACCTCGCCCGTGCGGTCGGCGATGCCGCCCAGCTCCTCGCTGAGCGCCTTCTGCGCTTCCTCGACCGAGTTCGGCACGGACGTCCCCGGCGCCGCCTCCTCGCCGGTGCGCTTCCGGTAGCCGTGGATGGCGGAGCAGAAGCCGTCCAGCCAGTCGAGCGTCGCCGGGTCGACCGACGGTGCCGTGGCGGGCGTCGGCGGGGCCGTCACCGTCACGGTCGGCGGGGCCGCACGCGGCTCCGAACACGCGGCCAGCAGCAGGCAGGCGCCGAGCAGTCCCGGGACGATCTTCATGGCTTCCCCTCACGCTTTGCGGGTACACGCGCGAGCGGGCCCGGCGGTTGCCTCAGGCCGCGGCGAGCGTCCCGCCCAGCGCGAGCCGGCCGTCGTCGGTCAGCTCCGCGCGCGTCCACTGCCCGACGGCCACGACCGGCCCCCGCGCCGGCCGGATCAGCCCGGCCCGCGCCAGGTCGTGCGCCGTCGCCTGGTCGCAGCACGGCAACCCGTCGACCCGCAGGTCCGGCTCGCAGCTGCAGGTCAGCTCGGCCCGCCCCGCCCCGACGGCCCGCAACATCGCCAGCGCCCTTCTGTTCAACATGGTCGTTCCCCCTCCGTGGTGCTGTCCTGAAGGAGACGTGACCGCCGTCACCGAATACGCGGCTTTCGCGAGGTTCCCCCGAACGGTGCACCATGACCCCATGACGGATTCGATCGGCGACCCCGCGGTGCGCGCTTTCATCGACGCACTGAACGCGGGCGACCGCACAGCGTTCCAAGCCGCGCTCACCCCGGACGCGACGATGTCCGACGACGGCACGGACCGTGATCTGACGGAGTGGACGGAAAAAGAGATCTTCTCCAGCCAGGGCCACCTCGAGGTGGAGACCGCGGAGGACGAGGGTCGCAGGTTCGTGGCGAACTACTCGAACTCGACGTGGGGCGCGATGCGGACGCGGTGGGCGTTCACGGTTCGCGACGGCAAGGTGGCGCGCTTCGAAACGGGTCAAGCCTGACCCACGCGACGCCGTGAACGCCAGGGCTCCGGCAAGGTCACGTCCGCGCGCGGAGCCGGGTGTCGCGAATGAGTCATTGGGGGCGCCGGAGGTCCCGAATGAGTCATTCGCGACGTTGGGCGACCGTCATGAACTGGCTTCGCTGTGACTCCTGGGGCGGGAGTTACAGGCGTTCCTGCAACGCATCCGCCGCGGCGAGCAGGTCCGCTGCCCAGCGGGCGCCCGGCTTGCGGCCGATGCGCTCGATCGGGCCCGACACCGACACCGCTGCCACTACCGTGCCCGCCGAATCGCGGACCGGCGCCGAAATGCTGGCCACGCCGGGCTCGCGTTCGGCCACGCTCTGCGCCCAGCCGCGGCGGCGCACCTCCAGCAGCGTCCGCTCGCCGAAGACCGCGTCCGCCAGGATCGTGCGCTGCGTGTGCGGATCCGCCCACGCCGCCAGCACCTTCGCGCCCGAGCCCGCCGTCATCGGCAGCCGCGAGCCCACCGGGACCGTGTCGCGCAGGCCACTCGGCGGCTCCGCCGTCGCGACGCACACGCGCTGCACGCCGTCGCGTCGGTAGAGCTGCACGCTTTCGCCCGTGACGTCCCGCAGCTTCGGCAGCACCACGCCCGCCGCGTCGAGCAGCGGGTCCGTCGAACCGCCGGCCAGCTCGGCCAGCGCCGTACCGGGACGCCAGCGGCCGTCGGGACCCCGGCGCAGCAGCCGGTGCACCTCGAGCCCGACCGCGAGCCGGTGCGCGGTGGCCCGGGGCAGGCCCGTCCGCGTGCACAGTTCCGCGAGGCCGCAGGGGTCGTCCGCGACCGCCTGGAGAACGGCCACTGCTTTGTCCAGTACTCCGATACCGCTATGCTGTCCCACGAACCGATACTAGCGTCCCGCACTTTGGGAAGTCCAGTATCTGGGAAAACCCTGAACTCGAGCTGCGCCCCTCCTTCGCGGCTCGCATTCGCCCCCTGCGGTGCGCGCCCGAGTTCCGACGTCGAACCGTGGAAGGAGCCGGAGATGACCAGCCCGACCGGCAAGGCCCGCACACTGGCGGAGAAGGTGTGGGAAAGCCACCTCGTGCGCCGAGGGGAAGGCGCCGAACCGGACCTGCTCTACATCGACCTCCACCTGCTGCACGAAGTGACCAGCCCGCAGGCCTTCGACGGCCTCCGCCTGGCCGGGCGGCCGCTGCGCCGCCCCGACCTGACCATCGCGACCGAGGACCACAACGTCCCGACCGTCGACATCGAGCTCCCCATCGCCGATCCGGTCTCGCGCACCCAGGTCGACACCCTTCGCCGCAACTGCAAGGAGTTCGGGGTCCGGCTGCACCCGATGGGTGACGCCGAGCAGGGCATCGTGCACGTCATCGGCCCGCAGCTCGGCCTGACCCAGCCCGGGATGACCGTGGTCTGCGGCGACAGCCACACGTCCACGCACGGCGCGTTCGGCGGCATCGCCTTCGGCATCGGCACGTCCGAGGTCGAGCACGTCATGGCGACGCAGACGCTGCCGCTGCGTCCGTTCAAGACGATGGCGATCACGGTGGACGGTGAGCTGCGTCCCGGCGTCACGGCGAAGGACGTCATCCTCGCGGTGATCGCCAAGATCGGCACCGGCGGCGGCCAGGGTTACATCCTGGAGTACCGCGGCAAGGCCATCGAGGCGCTCTCGATGGAGGCCCGGATGACCGTCTGCAACATGTCGATCGAGGCCGGCGCCCGCGCCGGGATGATCGCCCCGGACGAGACGACGTTCGAGTACCTGAAGGGCCGTCCGCACGCGCCGAAGGGCGCCGACTGGGACGCCGCCGTCGAGAACTGGCGGGAGTTGCGCACCGACGACGACGCCGAGTTCGACGCCGAGGTGCACCTCGACGCGAGCGCGCTGACGCCGTTCGTGACCTGGGGCACCAACCCCGGCCAGGGCCTCCCGCTGGGTGCCGAGGTGCCCGACCCGGAGCTGATCCCGGACGAGAACGACCGCATCGCCGCTGAAAAAGCGCTGTCCTATATGGACTTGACGCCCGGGACGCCGCTGCGGGAGATCTCGGTCGACACCGTCTTCCTCGGCTCCTGCACCAACGGCCGGATCGAGGACCTGCGGGCCGCGGCCGAGGTGCTGCGCGGGCGGAAGGTAGCGGACTCGGTCCGCATGCTGGTGGTTCCCGGCTCGATGCGCGTGCGCAAGGCCGCCGAGGAGGAGGGCCTCGACGAGGTCTTCACCGCCGCGGGCGCCGAGTGGCGCCAGGCCGGCTGCTCGATGTGCCTGGGCATGAACCCGGACCAGCTGAAGCCGGGCGAGCGCAGCGCGTCGACGTCGAACCGCAACTTCGAGGGCCGGCAGGGCAAGGGCGGCCGGACGCACCTGGTGTCGCCGCTGGTGGCCGCCGCCACGGCCGTCCGGGGCACGCTGTCGTCCCCGGAAGACCTGCTCACCGCCACCCGCTGACCCCGAGAGGAGCTCCCACCATGGAACCGTTCACCCAGCACACCGGCATCGGCGTCCCGCTGCGCCGGTCCAACGTGGACACCGACCAGATCATCCCGGCGGTCTACCTCAAGCGGGTGACCCGCACCGGCTTCGAGGACGGCCTGTTCGCCGCCTGGCGCGGTGACCAGGACTTCATCCTCAACTCCGAGCCGTTCAAGAGCGGCAGCGTGCTGGTCGCGGGCCCGGACTTCGGCACCGGCTCGTCCCGCGAGCACGCCGTCTGGGCGCTGATGGACTACGGCTTCCGGGCCGTCATCTCCGCCCGGTTCGCCGACATCTTCCGCGGCAACTCCGGCAAGGGCGGCCTGGTGGCCGCGCAGTGCGAGCAGCACGACGTCGAGCTGCTCTGGAAGCTGCTCGAAAACGAGCCCGGCACCGAGGTCACGGTCGACCTCGAGACCAAGACCGTGCGGGCCAAGGACTTCACCGCGCCCTTCCAGATCGACGACTACGTCCGCTGGCGGCTGCTCGAAGGCCTCGACGACATCGCTCTCACGTTGCGCCATGCCGGTGAGATCGACGGCTTCGAGGCGACCCGCCCGTCCTGGAAGCCGACGACCACCCCGGTCGCCGCCGGCTAGGTTCTTTCGGGGGGCGGAATTCCCTGCCGCGCAAGGGATTCCGCCCCGATCGGCCGGCTTTCGACACGACGCCGAACGGTCCTCCGAAGGCCCTTCACGGGGTCCTCTCGCGAGGCGGAACCCGTCCCCCGGCAAGGGAAAGATTCCGCGTGCCGTTTGGAATTTGTGCTGCCTTGGTAATACCGTGTCGCTAGTCGGCCCGACGTGGCCGTGGACGAGTACTTCCTTCTTGGAGGACTGGTATGGCCAACAAGGCCCAGCTGATCGAGGCGCTGACGGAGCGCCTGGGCGACAAGAAGGCCGCTTCCGAGGCGGTCGACGGTCTGGTCGACATCATCATCCGGACGGTCAACAAGGGTGAAAAGGTCAACATCACCGGCTTCGGTGTGTTCGAGAAGCGTGCCCGCGCGGCGCGGACGGCCCGGAACCCGCGTACGGGTGAGGCTGTGCGGGTCAAGAAGACCAACGTGCCCGCGTTCCGCGCCGGGACCACCTTCAAGGACGTGATTTCCGGCGCGAAGAAGCTGGCCAAGGCGGCGCCGGTCAAACGTGCGACGGCGGGCGCCCGCGCATCCACGACGACGCGGGCGACGACGCCCCGCGCGGCTGCGGCCAAGCCGGCCACCACGCGCGCGACGGCGGCGAAGCCGGCGACGACAACGCGCGCGACAGCGGCGAAGGCGGCCCCGAAGACGACCACGACGCGGGCCAAGGCGGCCCCGAAGACGACGGCGGCCAAGTCGGCCGCGGCGAAGCCGACGACGGCGGCGAAGTCCACGACGGCCCGGAAGACGACGGCGGCGAAGACCACGACGGCCCGCAAGACGACGGCCGCCAAGGCACCCGCCAGGCGGACCACGGCGGCGAAGAAGAGCTGACCGCCCGAAACTGTCGGACCCCTGCGGTAACGTGAAATCGGGGGGTCCCCAGGGGGTGATCCTCGCTGGGCGAGTGACTTTTCCGGCAGGGCCCCGCGCCGACGTGCGCGGGGCCCTGCCGCGTTTCCGGGCCCGGTGGGGAAAGCGATCGTTTCGGGCCAGGTGGGGAGAAGCGACCCGGCTCGGAGGGTGCGAGACCGCGATGCGCGAGGAGTCGGCTCACGTCCCCAAGAAGTCGACCCGCGTGCCCAGAGGGTCGGCTCACGTACCGGGGGAGTCGGCTCGCGTACCTGGAGAGTCGGCTCGCGTACCTGGGAAGTCGGTAAGTGTGCCCGGACGGTCGGCTTTTAAACCGACCCTGCGGGTACGTGATCCGACTCTCCAGGCTCGTGAACCGACCCACTGGGTACGTGATCCGACGGTCTGGGTACGCGAGCCGACCCTTCCGGTGCGGGGACCGGCGGTGCGGGACCGGTGGAGGTACTCCCGCGTTACCCACTGCCAAGATCGGCCGTCCGAACGGGACCCGTGCACCACCCGCTCGGACCACCGATCGCCCCGGGACCGGTTCCGCCCAATTTCGCAAAGTTGCTTGAGCGCCCGGCCGAGTGATGCCACGCTGCCTTCCTCGGGGTCCGCGTCCGGCGGGTGCCCGGCGGCGTGCGAACCTGGGGGCGACCACCATCGAGATCCGGCTGCTCGGCCCGTTCCAGGTGCTCGTCGGCGGTTCGCCGGTCGTGCTGACCAGTTCCCGGCAGCGCGCGCTGCTCGCGACACTGGCCTTGTCCGCGGGCCGCCTGGTGTCGATCGACGCTCTCGCTCGCGGTGTCTGGGGCGAAGAGCCGCCCGCGCACATCCGCGGCAGCCTCCAGACCTACGTCATGCGCCTGCGCCGGCTGTGCGGCGAAGACACCGTCGTCACCGAACCGGACGGGTACCGGCTGGTCGTCGACCCGTCCCGGGTGGACGCGCTGCGCTTCCTCCGCACCCTCGACCAGGCCGCCGCCGCGACAGAACCCGCCCGTCGCCGGAGACTGCTCACCGCCGGGCTCGCCGCCTGGGGCGGCACGCCCCTCGAAGGCGTCGGTTCCCCCGCGCTCGCCGCGGAATGGGGCCCGCTGCTGACCGAGCGGTACCTCTTCGCCGTGGAGCAGCGCATCGACCTCGACGCCGGGCTCGTCCCCGATGCCCGGCTCATCGCCGAGCTCACCGACCTCGTCGCCCAGCACCCGCTGCGGGAATCGTTGTGGGAACGGCTGGTGCGCGTCCTGGCCCGGTCCGGCCGCCGCGCCGAAGCGCTGGCCCGCTACGCCGGGCTTCGCTCGCTGCTGGCCGACGAGCTGGGCGTCGAGCCGGGGGAGGACCTGCGCAGCCTGCACGCCGAACTGCTCGCCGCCGACACCGAACCCGCCGGCCACACCGTGCCGCGGCAGCTGCCCTTCGACGTCGCGGGGTTCACCGGCCGCGGCCCCGAACTCGCCGAGCTCGACCGCCTCCCGCCCGGCGGCGCGTCCGGCATCGTCGTCATCGAAGGCACCGCCGGCGTCGGGAAGACGTCGCTGGCCGTGCACTGGTCGCACCGCGTCCGCGACCGCTTCCCCGGCGGCCAGCTGTTCCTCGACCTGCGCGGGCACTCCGCGGACACGCCGGTCACCCCGGACGCCGCCCTGGCCGGCTTCCTGCGCGCCCTCGGCGAGCCTGCCGAGACGCTGCCTTCCACAGTGGAGGAACGCTCGGCGCTCCTGCGCAGCCGGCTGGCCGGCAGCCGGACGCTGATGCTGCTCGACAACGCGCGCGACGCCGACCAGGTCCGTCCGCTCCTGCCCGGCCCCGGCAACCTCGTCGTCGTGACCAGCCGCAACCAGCTGCGGGGCGTCGTCGCGCGCGACGGCGCCCGCCGGATCGCCTTGCGCTCCTTCGACGACCAGGACGCCACCGCGCTGCTCGCCGGCAGCGTCGGGCCGCAGCGCCTCGCCGCCGAACCCGCCGCCGTCGCCGAGCTCGTCCAGCTCTGCGGCCGTCTCCCGCTGGCACTGGCGCTGGCCGGGGAACGCGCGTCGCGGTTTTCCGGCGTCTCGCTCGCGGGGATCGTCGAAGAGCTGCGCGACCAGCGGCTGCGGCTCGACACGCTGCGCGACCCGCAGGACGCCGGCACCGACCTGCGGGCCGCGTTCTCGTGGTCGTACAAGGCGTTGCGCCCGGCCGCCGCGCGCTTCTTCCGGCTGCTGGGCCTGCACCCCGGCCACGGCTTCAGCCTGTCCTCGGCCGCCGCGCTGGCCGGGGCGGACCTGCGGGAGGCCCGCGAGCTCGCCGACCAGCTCGCCGCCGCGCACCTGCTCAACCAGCCCGGCACCGACCGCTACCAGTTCCACGACCTCCTGCGCGTCTACGCCGCCGAACTCGTCGAAACCGAGACGACGGCGGCCGAACGCGCGCAGGCGCGGCGCCGGCTCCTCGACTGGTACCTCGCGAGCGTCGCCGAAGCGACCAAGCTCGTCCGCCCCGACCTGCTCACCGACGACATCACCCTCGGCCCCGCCCCGGTGCCCGCCATCCGGTTCGCCCAGCACGAACAGACGATCGCCTGGTACACGACCGAACGCACGGCCCTCACCGCGCTCGTCGGCGTCGCCGCCGGGAACGGCTTCACCGCCCACGCCTGGAAGCTCGCGTGGCTGCTGCGCGGGTTCTTCGCCGAACGCCACGACCGCGACGACTGGATCACGACCGCCAGCACGGCCGTCACCGCCACGCGCGACGCGGGCGACAACACCGGCCTGCAGTACAGCGCCAACAACCTCGGCTCGGCCTACCTGCGCACCCTCCAGCCCGACAAGGCGCTCGAAGCCCTCGAGGAAGCGCGTGCGGCGTCCGAGGCCGGCGACGGCACGGCGCTGGCCGTGGCGATCCTCTCCAACCTCGCCGGGGCGTACTACGTCCGGGCCGAGTACGCCGAAGCCGAGCGCTACGCCCTTCAAGCGGTTCGTCTCGCGCGCGACCACGGCCAGCGGACGTTCGTGCCGCACGCCCTCCTCAACGTCAGCGCCAGCCGCATCGGCCTGCGCAACTACGACAACGCCGCCGAAGCCGCGCAGGCCGCGCACCAGGCGTTCGCCGACCTGGGCGACCGCTACCACGCGGCGCTGGCGCTGGGAAACGTCGCCGAAGCGCTGGAAGGGGCCGGGCGACAGGCCGAAGCGGAGAAGGCGGGTCTGGAAGCGCTCGCCGAGCTGAAGGAGCTGAACGCCGACTACGGCACCATCGACGTCCGGATCACGCTCGGCCGCCTCAAGCTCCGCACCGGCCGGAGCGAGGAGGCGCGGGAGCATTGGGCCGAGGCGCTGACCGTCTGCCAGCGCCTCGGCGATCCCCGCATCCCGGAGATCCGAGCCCTGCTGGCGACGGTGCCGACAGACGGGCCCCCGTCCCGGGATGCGCCGTACCCCTAGCCCGGCGCAGCCCAGCGGGACCCGTACCCAGTACACCAAGATCTACTGTCACCGCACTGTCGCGGCCCGCCGCGGGCGCTCAGCGGTGGCTGGGGGAAGGGGTCGGCAGGGCGCTGGGGTGGTAGTCGGCCGCGAGCAGCACCGGGCCGTCTTCGGCCGTCGGCGCGCGGAACGACAGCACCCAGAACGAGCCTTTCTTGCTCGGCACCACGCCGCCGCGCGCCGCCGGGAGCTCCACGCCGTCGCGGTCGGCCAGCGCGCTGACCAGGTCCGGGATCACGCCGCCCTGGCTGCACACCACCGGTGTCCCGCCGTCGCCCGCGATCGCCAGCAGCCGCGCGACGCCCAGCACCGGGTCAGGCCAGTACCCCTCTTCCGACAGCAGCGGCTCGTGCCGGACCTCGATGCCGGTGTCGTCGGCGACGCCGTGCACCGTCTGCACGCACCGCAGCCGCGGCGCCGACAGCACCCGGTCCGGCGCGTAAAGCGCCAGCACCCGCCGCAACGCCGACGCCTGCCGCAGCCCCGCCTCCGACAACGGCCGGAGGTCGTCGTCGCCGTTCCACTCGTCGCGCTTGCCCGCCTTCGCGTGCCGCACCAGCACCAGCGTCGTCAGGGCCGCCGGCACCGCGCAGAACGCGCGCAGCACCCGCACGTCTTCCGGCCGCGTCAGCAGCTTCTCCGCCGCTGTCGGGTCGAGCCAGCACAGCTCGTCGACCTCGTCGTTCGCGGCGAACGCACCGGACACGGCTTCGGCGCTGAAGTAGTCGACCGTCTTCGGGACCATCCCGGAGCCGTGGCGCGCGGGCACCGGGTACGCCGTCCGGGCCAGGTACCGGCCCAGGACGGCGTCGAACCCGGTCTCTTCCTTCACTTCCCGTACGGCGGCCTCGGCGGTCGTCTCGCCCGGGTCGAGCTTCCCCTTCGGCAACGACCAGTCGTCGTACCGCGGGCGGTGCACCAAGGCGACTTCGGCCGCCTTTCCGGCGCCGCGCCACAGCACCGCGCCGGCCGCCCGGACCTCCTGGGTCATCCGGCGGCCCCGTGCAGCTTCGCCAGCTCCAGCTGGTGATCGCGCACCCGCGAGCCGTCGGCCGGGAACGGCGACCACTCGCCGCTCGCGGTCAGCACCCAGCACCGCGTCGCCGGGTCGAGCGCCGAGTCGAAGATGTTGTCGAGCTGCCCGGTCAGCTTCGGATCCTTGACGCGCACCAGCGCTTCGATCCGGCGGTCCAGGTTCCGGTGCATCATGTCCGCGCTGCCGATCCAGTGCGTGCCGCCGGCGCGGAAGTGGAACACCCGCGAGTGCTCCAGGAACCGGCCGAGGATCGACCGGACGTGGATGTTCTCGGAAAGCCCCTCGACGCCGGGCTTCAGCGTGCAGATCCCGCGCACCACGATCTCGACCGGCACGCCGGCCTGCGAGGCGTGGTAGAGCGCGTCGATGATCTGCTCGTCGACCAGCGAGTTGCACTTGATCCGGATACCGGCGTTCTGCCCGGCCCGCGCCAGCTCGATCTCCTCGCCGATCGCGCGGACGATGCCCCGGCGGATGCCGTGCGGCGACGTGAGGATCGTCCGGTAGGTGTCCTGGCGGGAGTAGCCGGTCAGCACGTTGAAGAGGTCGGTGACGTCCGCGCCGATGCTCGGGTCGGCGGTGAACAGGCCGATGTCCTCGTAGAGCCGCGCGGTCTTCGGGTTGTAGTTGCCGGTGCCGATGTGGCAGTAGCGGCGGATGGTCGAGCCCTCCTGGCGCACGATCATCGACACCTTGCAGTGCGTCTTCAGCCCGACCAGGCCGTACACGACGTGCACGCCCGCGCGCTCCAGCGTCCGCGCCCAGGTGATGTTCGCCTGCTCGTCGAACCGCGCCTTGATCTCGACCAGCGCGACGACCTGCTTGCCCGCCTCCGCGGCGTCGATCAGCGCGTCGACGATCGGCGAGTCGCCCGACGTCCGATACAGCGTCTGCTTGATCGCGAGGACCTTCGAGTCGGCCGCCGCCTGCTCGATGAACCGCTGGACGCTCGTGGAAAACGAGTCGTACGGGTGGTGCACCAGCACGTCACCCTCACGCAGCGTCGCGAAGACGCTCTTCGGCGTCTCGCGCTCGCCGAACGCCGGGTGCGTCGCCGGCACGAACGGCCGGTCCTTCAGCTCCTTGCGGTCCACTCCGGACAGCTGGTGCAGGCAGGTCAGGTCGAGCAGGCCGGGCACCTCGACGACGTCGGCCGGGTCGACGTCCAGCTCGCGCAGCAGCAGCTCGAGCATGTGCTCGCTCATGTCCTGCGCGACCTCGAGGCGCACCGGCGGGCCGAACCGGCGCTGCGCCAGCTCGCGCTCGAGGGCCTGCAGGAGGTCTTCGTCGCGGTCTTCGTCGACCTCGAAGTCGGCGTTGCGGGTGACGCGGAAGACGTGGTGCTCGGTGACGTCCATCCCGGTGAACAGCTCGCCGAGGTGCGCGGCGATGAGCTCTTCGAGGGGCAGGAACGTCGCCGTCCGGCTGGTCCGCTCGGTCTCGACGCGCATCAGGCGCGCGACGTTGCTCGGCACCTTCACCCGGGCGAAGCGCTCGGTGCCGCCCTCCGGGTCGCGGACCGTGACCGCGAGGTTCAGCGAAAGACCCGAAATGTACGGGAAGGGGTGCGCCGGGTCGACGGCCAGCGGCGTCAGCACCGGGAAGATCTGCTCGGAGAAGTAGCTGGACAGCCGGAGCTGGTCGGCGCCGGAGAGGTCGGCCCAGCCGACGATCAGGATGTCGTGCTCGGCGAGCAGCGGGCGCAGGCTCTTCTCGAACGCGCCGGTCTGCTGCTCGACCAGGTCCTGGTTGCGCTTGGCGATGTAGTCGAGCTGCTCGCGGGGGGTGAGCCCGTCCGCGCTGCGCACCAGCAGGCCGGTCTCGTCGCGGCGCTTCAGGCCGGCGACGCGGACCATGTAGAACTCGTCCAGATTGGACGCGAAGATCGCGAGGAACTTCGTGCGTTCGAGCAGCGGCTGCGACTCGTCCTCGGCCAGCGCAAGCACACGGGCGTTGAAGTCCTGCCACGAGAGCTCGCGGTTGAAGTACCGGTCGTCCGGCAGCGTCTCGGTGGCCGTCGGGGCGGTCGCGGTGACGGCGGGCGGCGCCGAGGGGACGGCGCGGAACTCCTCGGCGCCGCGCGGGTTGCCCTGCGCGGAGCTGCGGCGCCGGTTCGACGCCGGGGTGACGGCCGCGGAAGTGGTCTTGCGGGTTCTCGCCTTGCCGGCGGTGGCACGGGCGGCGGTGTCGCGCGCGGTGGATTTCGACGGGACCTTCTTGGCCGTGGTGTTCGCCCGGGGAGTGGACTTCTTCGCCGTCTCCGAAGATCCGTTCGCCGGGTTCCGTCGCCTCCGCGGTGCGGGCGTGCCGCCGTCTTCTGTGCTCACGGCCTCCATTCTTCACTAAGCCACGCCGAATTGCGCAGGCCGCGGTGAAGGTCAGGTGAACAGCTCCGCGCGGGGTTTGCCGAGGCGGGCCGCGGTGTGTTTCCCGACACCCAGGCCGCGGACGTGGGCGAGGTCTTCCGGGGTGTCGACGTCGCTGCGCAGGCTCGCGAACTCACCCCGGAGCGGGACGGCCCCGGAGGCGGCGTGTTTCCGCGCCGAGCCCGGGCCGAAGTGCGGCTCGAGGACGGCGCCGGGGGCGGACAGCAGGAGGGTGGTGCCGGTGCCTTGGCGGTCGGCGACGAAGGCTCGTTTCCCGGCGGCTTCGGCTATCGCGTCGGCCAGGTCGCCGGCGCGCAGGGCGGGAAGGTCGGCCTGGAGGGCGCCGACGACGGAGTGCGGATCGTCGGCGCGGAGGAGCTCCGCGCCGTGGCGGAAGGCGGCGTTGAGGGTTTTTTCCTCGGGTTCCGCGACGATCTCGACCCCGAGCCGCGCGAGTTCGGCGACGGCGGCCGGATCGGCGGCGACGAGCAGGACGCGCCGGACGTGGGCGCTCGAGGCCACGGCGGCGAGGGTGTCGGCGGCGAGGGCGAGGACGAGACCGGGGTGGTGTTCGGCCTCGACGGCGCCACGCAGCCGCGACTTGCCGTCGCGAGGGTGTTTCATCGGCACGACCAGGTCCACGTCCACGTGTCCATCTTTACCCGAAACGGCGGGTGGGTGTCGGCGGGAGGCGCGAGTTGTCCACAGGCGACGGGGGTTGTGGACAAGTCTCGGTTGGGTGGCCTTCGGGGCGGGTTGTCGTCGGTGGGGGGCGGTACCGTCGAGACGGGGTGGCCCCCAGGGAGGGTGGGCCTGCGTTGTGGGGGTTCGGGGCTGCTTTCGCAGCTGGCCGGCGCGGCTGGGCTGCGGGCAGTCGGCGGCCGGGCGGGCGTGGTGGGGGGCTGCGTGGTGGGGAGGCTGCGTGGTGGGGAGGCTGCACACGGCTTCGGCCGGCTCGGTTGCCGGGGCGGTCCGGCAAAGGTCTTGAATGAGTCATTGAGGACCTCCCAAGACCTGAATGACTCATTCAGGACGCCACCAGACCCGCCACCGTACCCGGCGCGACACCCGCCGATCACCGCCTCGACCTCGTCGAAGGCACCCTCCCTGGACCGCCTTCACCTCGGCGCGGCAGGATCTGGGACGGACTTGACGTGTGGAGGAGGAGATCGTGGCCCGGCGTGAGAAGGGCGGCTTCTGGGTGGGTTTGGCCGCCGCCGTGTTCTACCCGCTCACCGCGATCGCGCGGCGGGTCTACGTCGGGGACGAAAAGGTTCCGCGGGAAGGGCCGGCTTTGCTCGTCCTGAACCACGTCTCGCACCTCGATCCCGTCGTCGACGCCGTGTTCGTGCACCGCGCGAAGCGCGTGCCCCGCTTCCTCGGCAAAGAGAGCCTCACCCGGACCCCGGTCTTCGGGAAGGTCTTCGTCGGTTCGGGGCAGATCCCGGTTTCGCGGGGCTCGGCCGCCGCCGGGGACAGCCTCAAGGCCGCGCACCAGGCCCTGCAGGACGGCAAGATCGTCGTCATCTACCCCGAGGGCACCATCACCAAGGACCCCGCCGGCTGGCCGAAGGAGTCCTTCACCGGCGCCGCGCGGCTCGCGCTGCAGAACGACGTCCCCGTGATCCCCATCGCGCGCTGGGGCACCGGCCAGCTCTTCAACGGCTACACCAAGAAGTTCACCCCCTTCCCGCGCAAGACCATCACCCACCAGGTCGGCGACCCGATCGACCTCTCGGCCTACCGCGAAGGCAATGCGCGCAGCGCGTCGAAGCTGCGGGAGGTCACCAAGGTCATGATGGACGACGTCACCCGCCTGCTCGGCGAGATCCGCCACGAGGAACCGCCGTCGGCGAAGCCGGAGGACCCCGCCTGATGCGCGCCGACGTCCAGCGGGTCACCGTGCTCGGGGCCGGCTCGTGGGGTACCGCCTTCGCGAAGGTGCTCGGCGACGCCGGCCGCGACGTCACCCTGTGGGCGCGCCGCGAGCAGGTCGCCGACGACATCCGCGAGCGGCACGTCAACAGCGCCTACCTGCCCGGCGTCGGCCTGCCGCAGAACATCACCGCCACCAGCGACCCGGCGAAGGCCCTCGAAGGAGCCCAGGCCGTCGTGCTCGCGGTGCCCAGCCAGAGCCTGCGCGCGAACCTGACGTCGTGGCGCGGCCTGCTGCCGCCCGACGCGATCCTCGTCAGCCTCGCCAAGGGCGTCGAGCTCGGCACGCTCAAGCGGATGAGCGAGGTGATCGGCGAGATCGTCGGGATCGACTCCGGCGAGGTCGTGGTCGTCACCGGGCCGAACCTGGCCAAGGAGATCGCCGCCGGGCAGCCGTCCGCGTCGGTGCTGGCCTGCGCCGACCACGAGCGCGCCGTCGCGATCCAGCGTGCCTGCGCCAACTCCTACTTCCGCCCGTACACGAACACCGACGTCGTCGGCTGCGAGCTCGGCGGCGCGTGCAAGAACGTCATCGCGCTCAGCACCGGGATGGCCGCGGGCCTCGGCCTCGGCACCAACACGATGGCGACGCTCATCACCCGCGGCCTCGCCGAGATGGCCCGCCTCGGCGCGAAGCTGGGCGCCGACCCGCTGACGTTCGCCGGGCTCGCCGGCGTCGGCGACCTGGTCGCGACGTGCTCGTCGCCGCTTTCGCGCAACCGGACGTTCGGCGAGCGCCTCGGCCGCGGCGAGACCCTCGAACAGGCGCAGGCGGCGGGCGGGGGACAGGTCGCCGAGGGCGTCATGTCGTGCTCGTCGATCCGGGCGCTGGCCACGAGCGTCGGTGTCGACATGCCGATCACCGACGCGATGCACCGCGTGTGCCACGAGGGTGTCGACCCGCGTCAGGCGGGCGCGGAGCTGCTGGGCCGCTCGCAGAAGCACGAGTGGTCCTGACGCGAAAGCCGTGAAGGCCTCCTTACCGGCCCAAGATGCCGTGAAGGGGGCCTTCACGGCCTTTCGCCCGGCGGTGTGACCTACCGCCCGGATGCTGGGAGCGGCTTGACCGGGCCGCGGTGGTGCGGAACTCTGGTCGCCATGTTCGCGCACGAGATGACTGAGCTGCGGGGCCGCCACGGCCTCGGCGCCGTCATGTGCGCGTGTCGCTGTTGTCGGTGAACCCCGCCCCGGCCCAGTTCGACACTCCCCTTTCTCTGCCGTGAGGACCCTCATGTTCGCCGTTCCGGACAACACCCTGCTGCGTCCCGAGAACCCCGCGTTGCGCCACCCGGTGCGCGTCGCGCTGGAGGTCGCCGCCGATCGCGACCGCTGGAAGCACCTGCTGCGCTACGACCCCGACCAGCGCTTCGCGACGCTCGTCGAGAAGGACGAGCAGCAGGAGGTCTGGCTGATGAGCTGGCTGCCCGGCCAGCGCACCGACCTGCACGACCACGCGTTCGCCAGTGGCGCGTTCACGCTGGTCAGCGGCCACCTGACGGAGGCGGTGGCCCGCCGCGCGCCGGGCGGCCGCGCGGTCACCGAGCTGCACGCGCTCTCGGCGGGGCAGTCGCGGGTGTTCGGTCCGGGGTACGTGCACGAGGTGCGCAACGACGGCCCGGACCCGGCGATCTCGATCCACGTCTACCGCGACGCGGAGCGCGCGATGCGCTCGTACCACCTCGACGCACTGGGCGGCCCGGTCCTGGACTGACGACCGGCTCGCGCTGTTGGCGGCCCGCCAGCGCCCCAAGGCGGCCTTCGGTGCGTTCAACGCACCCAAGGCGGCCTTCGGTGCGTTCAACGCAACCAAGGCCACATTGGGGCGCTCGGGGCCTGCCTAGTCCAGGTCGCCGCGAGCGCGGAACTCGCGCTCGATCGCCTCCCGGTCCGCGCCGCCCGCGAGCAGCGTGTGCAGCAGGATCCGCGACTTGCGCGCGTCCAGCCAGCCGGCCATCGTCGCGCCCATCGCGATCAGGCTCGACTCGGAACCGTGGAAGCCGTACGTCGACCGCAGCGTCGGCCCCGCGCCCGTCCGGGACGCGACGACCACCGGCACCGACGCCACCAGTCGCGAAATCACATCCGCCGTCGCGGAAGACACGTGGCCCGCGCCCGTCGCCGCCACCACGACTCCGCGCACGCCCGGCTGCGAAGCCACGTGCGAGAGCACCGCGCCCGAGTCGTCCAATCCCGCTTCCACCACCGGGACCAGCCCCGAAAAGTCCGTCCCGGACAAGGCGGGCGGCCGCGGCGGCGACGGGTGGAACCAGTGCACCGCCCGCTCGACGAGCATGCCGAGCGGACCCGCCGGCGCCGACGAAAACGCCTCCAGGTGGCTCGAATGCGCCTTCCGCACCCAGCGCGCCGCGTGGACGTCGTCGTTCAGCGTCACCAGCACGCCGCGGCCGCGGCTGCGCGGATCGGCCGCCACTGTCAGGGCGCCCCGCAGGTTCGCCGGGCCGTCCGGGCTGAGCAGGCCCGCGTTGCGCATCGCCCCGGTGATCACCACCGGGACCTCCGACGGCCAGCACAGCTCCAGGAAGTACGCCGTCTCCTCCAGGGTGTCCGTCCCCTGCACGACGACGAACCCGTCGGCGTCCTGCCGCAGCCCCCACTCGCGGCACCGCAGCAGCGTCGCGAAGTCCAGTGACGCGCTGCCGATCCCGGCGAGGGTCTCGGCCAGCACGTCCATCGGGAGCTCGCCGAGGCCACCGAGCAGTTCCGAAGCGCCGAGGCGGGGGACGGCGCCGCCCTCACCGGAGACGGGGGCCATCGAGATGGTGCCGCCCAGCGTGGCGACGGCGATCAAGGGACGTGCCATGCCGTCACCCTATTCAGCCGCCCTTGACCGCCTGGAGCGTGTAGCTCGCGGCCACCCGCGACGGCGTGTCCGTCATCCGCCACTCGTCCGCGGCCTCGTCGCGCGTCATCTGCCCGGGGATCGCGTTCCACGGGACGCTGTCGTGCTCGGTGAACCCGGTCAGCGCCAGGCCGTTCTCCAGCAGCGCCGTGATGATCTCGCCGAGGGAGTGGTTCCACGAGTGGCTGATGCTGTTCTCCAGCTTCCGGTCGACCGCGACGTACGTCTCGGGCTCGTCGAAGACCAGCGGTTCGGCGTGCTCGAAGTACGGGTACCGCGGCCACGCCGGGTCCGCGGTCTCGTCGAGCGCCCACAGCATCGGGTGGCCTTCGCGGATGAAGAGCCGGCCACCGGGCCGCAGCAGACCGGCGACGACCGACGCCCAGCGTGCGATCGAAGGCAGCCAGCACAACGCGCCGATCCCGGTGTAGACCAGGTCGAACCGCCCGGCACCGAGCACTTCGACGGCGTCGTAGACGTTGGCTTCGTGGAAGTCGACCGAAGCGCCCGTGGTGGACGCGAGCCGCCGCGCCGCCGTCAGCGCCGCGCCCGAGAAGTCCAGTCCGGTCATCGAAGCGCCCAGCCGCGACAGCGAAACGGTGTCCGTCCCGAGGTGGCACTGCAGGTGGACCGCCCGCAGCCCGGTGATGTCGCCCAGGCGCGGCCGGTCGAACCGGACGACGCCGCTCAGGTACGCGGGGTCCGCCGCGAGGGCCGCGTAGCTGTAGTCCGGCGATGCCGCGTGCAGCACCGCGCGTTCGTCCCAATTGGCCTTGTTGACGGCGAACGAGTCCGTCACGGCGTCGCCGCTCGCTCGGCCGCGCTGCGCAGCACGCAGAACTCGTTGCCCTCGGGGTCGGCGAGCACGGCCCAGCCCTTGCCGTCCGGCTTGCGGAGGTCGTTCACCAGCGTGGCGCCCAGGCCGAGGATGCGCTCGACCTCGTCGTCGCGCGGGTCGTCCGGCTGCAGGCAGACGTGCAGGCGGTTCTTGACCGTCTTCGGCTCCGGGACGCGCAGGAACAGCATGTCGATCCCGCCTTCGAGCTCGATGCCGCACTCGTCGTCCCCGGGCTGGTCCTCGTCGGGGACCGGTTTTCCGGTGACCTGGCTCCAGAACTGGCAGAGCGTGTAAGGGTCGGCGCAGTCGACGGACACGTGCAGGACGGACGACGGCATGGCACTCCTCGAGGTCGGGTGGTCCCGAGTCTGGCCGAGCGTCCGCGCGAGGTCGAACCGATTCAGGACGCCAGGGCGAGCCCGGCCGTCCGGTGCACGCGGCGGCTGTCGTCGACGATCAGGATCTCGCAGTCCGGCCGGTCGGCCGCCCAGGTGATGCCCTCGGCACCCATCGCGAAGGCCGCGGTGGCCAGCGCGTCGGCGGTGACCAGGTCGCCGGCCACGACGGTGACGCTCAGCAGCCCGGTCGCCGGCGTCCCCGACCGGCCGTCGAGGATGTGCGAGCCGCGCTCGTAGGCCGCCGACGTCGCGATGGCGCCGTTGCGCGACTCCAATACTGCGCACACGGCGAGGGGCTGCTCGGGGTGGCGCACGCCGACCCGCCACGGACGTCCCGGCTCCGGCTCGCCCGCCGTGACGACGTCGCCGCCGGCGTTAAGGCAGAACGTCCTCGCGCCGTCGGCCTTGAGCAGCTCGGCGGCGCGCTGCACCGCCCAGCCCTTCACGACCGCGCACGGGTCGAGCCCCCGGCCGGGCAGCCGCGCGCGGAACGCGCCGCCCGAGAGCTGCTCGTAGTACGCGCAGAGCTCCAGGACCTCCAGGAGATCGTCGGTCAGCTCGTCGGCCGCGAGCTCGCCGCGGTCGTACCGGCTGACCTCGCTGTCCTCCTTGAACGGGCTGAACCGGGCGTCGACGTCGCGGAACCAGGCGAAGACGTCGTCGACGATCTCGGCGAAGTCACCTTCGTCGCGCAGGTCCAGGGAGATCGGCAGGCCCATCACCTGCTCGACGCGGGTGGTCATCTGTTGCCCCGGGCGTCGATGGCGGCCTGCAGCGACGTCTTGTACGACTCGCTCGTCTCGGTCGCGCCGGTGATCGTGTCGATGTCGGCGCTCTGCGCTTTCATGGCTTCTTCCTGCAGACGCGGCAACGCGGTGAGCGCGCGGCCGTCGTCCGGGGCCTGCAGGAGCGTGACCGCGACCATCCGGGTGCCGGTGAACGTCACCGAGACCTGGACCGTCCCGTAGTTGCTCGACTGGGGCGTGCCCTGCGTGGTCACCGTCGCGTTTGCACTGTCCGGAGTGGACGGAACGGCGCCCGTCGAAGCCGGCGGGGCGGGCGCTGTCGACGGTGCGGCGACGCTCGGCGGCGGTGCGGCGACGGCGGTGTTGTGCACCGGCCCCGGTTCGAACCGCCAGACCGCGATGAACCCCGCGACCGACAGCGCGACGACGAAGATGGTCCGTTTCACGACAAGTCCCCTCTAGGCCGCGAGGCTGAAGCGTTCGGCGTGGACCTGGGCCTTGGGCACCCGCAGCTCGCGCAGGCTGCGCAGCACGGCCGACGTCATCCCCGGCGGGCCGCAGACGAACACGTCCCGCTCGTGCACATCCGGCACCATCATGTGCAGGTTCGCCGGGCCGAGCATCACCCCGCGCGGGCCGACCGCCTGGTCCGATCCGGTCAGGACGCTCACCACCGCGCCGCGGGCCTTGGCGAGCCCGTTGAGCTCGGGCAGCAGCACCGCGTCGGCCTGGGTGCGCACCCGGTACAGCACGACGACGTGGCCGTCGATGTCCTCCAGCAGCGCGCGGATCGGCGTGATGCCGACCCCGCCCGCCACGAGCAGCGCGTTGGGCCGCTGCTGGTGGATCGTCGTGAACGCGCCGTACGGGCCTTCGGCGAACACCCGCGTCCCGATCCGCAGGCTGCGCAGCGACGCGCTGGAGTCGCCGAGCGCCTTCGCGGTCAGGCGCAGGGTGCGGCCGTCGGGCGCGGCGGACAGCGAGAACGGGTTGGCCTGGTACCAGCGGTCCTTCGTGAGGAACCGCCACAGGAAGAACTGGCCCGCGCGCGCCGGCATCTTGTCGAGGTGCTTGCCGGTCATGTACACCGAAACGACGTCCGGGGCCTCGGAAACGACCGCGGTGACGCGCAGCTGGTGGCGCAGGTTCCGCCACAGCGGGAGCACGACGCGCCCGGCGAGCACGGCGGCGCCGGCACCCAGCCAGAGCGTCCACCAGTAGGCCTTGGCCGTCGGGGCACTGGCGAACGACGTGCCGAGCGCGATCTGGTGCGTGAACGCCAGCACGATCGCGGCGTAGGTGTAGAGGTGGATGAAGTGCCACGTCTCGTAGGCGAGGCGCTTGCGCGCGAACTTCGCCGAAGCCGCGCCCACGATGAGGATGACGGCGAACGCGACCAGCGCCCGCAGGATCCCTTCGAGCGTGTCGGCCATCTCGACCAGTTCGTCGACGACGCCCTTGCTGGAGACCTCCGCGTACCCGAACGCGATGAACACCAAGTGCGCCAGCAGGGTCCAGAGGATCGTGAAGCCGGTCCACCGGTGCCACGTCGTGAGCCGGTCCATCCCGATCCGCCGGTCCAGCCAGGGCAGCCGGGCGATGAGCAGGAGCTGGAAGGCCATCGCCAGCGCGCCGTACATCCCGGCGAGCCTGCCGATGCTGATCAGCACGTTCTGCGACAGCCCGGCTTCGGCGAAGAGCAGCGTGACGGCGGCCACGTTGGCGCCCAGGAAGGTGAAGAGGCCGGATTTCGCGGCGATCCGGGGGCGGATCGCCGGGCGCGTGGCCTCGGCGGTCTGCGTCATGCTGGTCACACGGATCCCCTTCGGTTTCGGTTCACGAAGGCCAGCTTCGCCACGGAGCCTATGGCGAGTCTGGGTAACGGCTGTCGGATTCCTGTCGGCCCGCGCCACCGCCTCGCCCCTCGCCCGCGCGCCGGGAGAAGATGGGGTGGTGCAGCCCTCCGAGCCCGTGCGCCTGCTCGTCGTCGACGACGAGCCGCACATCGCCGACCTCGTCGCCACCGTCGCCCGGTACGAGGGCTGGCACGCGGTCACGGCCGGGTCCGGCCGGGCCGCGCTGGCCCAGGCCGCGGAGTTCGGGCCGGACATCGTCGTGCTCGACCTGATGCTGCCCGACCTGGACGGCTTCACCGTGCTCGACCGCCTCCGGGAGAACGGCAGCACGGTGCCCGTGGTGTTCCTCACGGCCAAGGACGCGACGGCCGACCGGATCGCCGGGCTCACCCGTGGGGGTGACGACTACCTCGTGAAACCGTTTTCCGTCGAGGAGCTGATGGCGCGGCTGCGGGCGGTGCTGCGGCGCAGCACCGGTGTCGCGCACCAGGCGGCGGCGCGCGGTGCCGTGCTGCGCGTCGGCGACCTGACGCTGGACGAGGACACCCGCGAGGTCCGCCGCGGCGAGCAGCCGCCCGCCGAGCTGACCCCGACCGAGTACGAGCTGCTGCGCTACCTCATGCGCCGCTCGCCCGCGGTGCTGACGAAGGCGCAGATCCTCGACCACGTCTGGGAGTACGACTTCGGCGGAAGGTCCAATGTGGTCGAACTCGTCGTCTCGCACCTGCGGCGCAAGGTCGACGCGGGCGACGGCGAACCGCTGATCCACACCGTGCGCGGCGTCGGGTACGTCGTGCGCCAGGTCAACCGGTGAAGCGCTTCTTCCGGAAGTGGTACGGGGCCTGGCAGCGCACGCGGCTGGGCACCCGGATCACCCTCGGCCTCGGCGCGCTCGCGCTGGTCGTGTTCGCGGCCGTCGGCGTCACGATGGTCGGGATCATGCACGGCTACCTCGACCGGCGGCTCGACGAGCAGCTGTCCAAGAGCCAGAACACCCAGCTGCCGCAGCTGCGGGAAACGCACGGCTCGCCGCAGTCGATCTACTCGTGGTACTCGGCGCTGTACAAGGTGCGCGACGGCGTCGCGTCGCCCGAGCCGGGCGGCCGGCTGCCCGGCGACGCCAAGCAGCTGGCGGAGATCGCCGCCGACGCGGCCGGCGGCGACGTCACGCGCAACATCTACCTGCACGACGACGGCCCGTACCGCGTGCGCGCGTGCCCGGTCGACAACGGTTCGGTGCTGCTGTCGGCCGCGCCGCAGAAGGACCTCGACGGCACGGTCCGGCAGTTGATCTGGGTCGAGGTCGGCGCGTTCGCGTTCGCGCTGGCCGTGCTGGTGGTCGTCGGGCGGCTGGTGCTGAGCCGCGGCCTGCGTCCGCTGGCCGACATGGCAGGCACCGCACACGACATCGCGTCCCACGACCTCGCCGCGAACCCCGCCCTGCCGGTCCGCGCGGCGGGCACCGGCGGCGGCGCCGAAGTCGAGGAGCTGCGGACGGCGTTCAACGTGATGCTCGCGCACATCGACACGTCCCTGGCGGCGAAGACCGAGGCGAACGAGCGGCTGCGCCGGTTCGTCGCGGACGCGTCCCACGAGCTGCGGACGCCGCTGACGTCGATCCGGGGCTACGCCGACCTTTTCCGCTACGCGGCGGCGAACGAGCCGGCGGAGCGGGAAGCGCACCTGGCGAAGATCCGTTCCGAGACGGCGCGGATGAGCGTCCTCGTCGACGATCTTCTGCTGCTGGCCCGGCTCGACGCGCGCGCGGCCGAGACGCCGTTGCGGCCGGAGCGCGTCGACCTGGCCGAGCTGGCCGGCGACGCGGCGGACGCCTTCACCGCCGGGCGGCCCGATCACCCGCTGACGACTTCCCTGGACGCGGCGCTGGTGGACGCCGACCCGGTGCGGCTGCGGCAGGTGTTCGACAACTTGCTGACCAACGCCGCCGTGCACACCCCGCCCGGGACCGCGGTGCACGTCTCGGTGGCCGCTTCGGACTCCGAAGCGGTCGTGCGGGTGACCGACGCGGGGCCGGGGATCGCGGTGGCCGATCAGGAGCGGATCTTCGACCGGTTCTTCCGCGTCGACGACTCGCGCACCCGCGGCAACGGCGGCACCGGGCTGGGGTTGTCGGTGGTCCGGTCCCTGGTGACGGCGCACAGTGGCACGGTCGCGGTGTCCTCGGAGCCGGGCCGCACGACGTTCACGGTCAGGCTCCCGCTCGCCCGCTGACGTGGTCCGGCGTCGACCAGCCGGGGGAGAGGTCGGCCGACGGCTCGGGTGCGCCGAAGACCGTCCGCACCGGGAGAACGCCGGCCCAGGCGGCGTCCGCGTCGAGGTCCTCCGGCTCGTCGTCCGGGCCCTCGGCGCGCATCTTCACCGACGCCTCGGCGAGGTCGAGGGAGAGGAGGCTCACCGCCGCGAACTCCTTGGCGTTGACCTCGCGCGCGTGCTCCCACGAGCCCGGCGCGAGGTGGTCGGTCAGCACCTTCAGACCGTGCATCTTCGCCTCGGGATCGGTGACCGGCGTCGCCTTCCCGAAGACGACCGCGCTGCGGTAGTTCATCGAGTGGTTGTTCACCGACCGCGAGTAGACGACGCCGTCGAGGAGCGTCACCGTGACGCAGACGTCGAAGTCCCGCGTCGCCGCGCGCAGGCTCGACGCGCCGGTCGACCCGTGCAGGTAGAGCGTGTCGCCGTCGCGGCCGTAGCCGGTCGGGAGGACCACGGGCGCGCCGTCGCGGACGATGCCGAGGTGGCAGATCAGGCCCTCGTCCAGGACGGCGTACAGCATCGAGCGGTCGGTCACGGCCCGGTGCTTCTTGCGGCCGAGCGTGGTGCGGGGCGTGGTGGACAGCATGCGACCAGCGTCTCCCAGCACAGTGGCATCGGGAAACGTCCACTTCTCGTACACTTGGGAAGTCCACTCGAGGAGGTCCCGTGACCCACGCCGACACCGCGCTCCCGGTCAGCCTCGACCGTGCGGCCGTGACGCCGCTGGCCGTCCAGCTCGCGGACGCGCTGCGTGAAGCGGCCGCTTCAGGCCACCTCCGGGGCGGCGACCGGCTGCCGTCGACGCGGGCCCTGGCCGGGCGCCTCGGCGTCAGCCGCACGGTGACGTCGGCGGCGTACGAGCAACTGCACGCCGAAGGGTGGATCGCCGGGCGCCACGGCTCCGGCACGTACGTGACGACGCCGCCTTCGTCGTCGGCTTCGGAGGTCCCGGCGCCTCCCGTTCCGGCGCCCGAGACCGAAGCGCCGTCGCTGCTCGACCTCGGCCCCGGCACGCCGTGGGCGGACGGGCTGGACCGCGCGGCCTGGCGCCGCGCCTGGCGTGCGGCGGCCGACCCCGACCCGCTGGTCCGCGCGCACCGCGCCGGGCTGCCGGAGTACCGCGCGGCCGTGTCGGAGCACCTGCTGCGCCACCGCGGCCTGGCCGCCGGTTCGGTGCTGGCCACCGGCGGGACGACGGCGGCGGTCGTCGAGCTGGCGGCGGCGGTGCTCGAACGCGGGGACGTCGTCGCCGTCGAGGAGCCCGGGTACCAGCGCGCGGTGCAGGCGTTCCGCCGGGCGGGCATGCGGGTGGTGGGCGTGCCGGTGGACGACGAGGGCCTGCGGCCGGACGCGATCCCGGCGGGTGCCCGGGCGGTGTACTGCTCGCCGGCGCACCAGTACCCGATGGGCAGCCGGCTGAGCGCGGCGCGGCGGGTCGCGCTGGTGGAGCGGGCGCGTGCTTCGGCCATGTTGGTGATCGAGGACGACTACGACGGCGAACTGCGCTTCGACGTCGCCCCGCTGCCGATGCTGGCTTCGCTGGCACCGGACGTCGTTGCGCATTTGGGGACGACTTCGAAGATCCTCACGCCGACTTTGGGGGCGGGGTGGATGGTGGCGCCGGAGGCGATCACGTCGGCGGTGCTGGCGTACCGGGATTCGACCGGGACGCGGCCGTCGCCGGCCGGGCAGCGGGTGTTGTACGAGTTCGCGCGGAACGGGGACTTGGGGCGTCACCTGCGGAAACTGCGCCGGGAGATGGCCGAGCGGCGGACGTTGCTCGCGGGGGCGTTGGCCGCGGCCGGGGTTCCGGTGCGCGGCGACGACGCGGGGGCACACCTGGTAGTGCCGTTTTCGTCGGCTTCGGTGGAGGTTTCGGTGATCGCTTCGGCCGAGCGGCGCGGGATCCGGCTGGACGGGCTGGCGCGGCACTTCGCGGGGGAGCCGTCGGCGCACGGGGTGGCGATCGGGTACGCGGGTTGTGCGCGGGAGGCTTTGGTGGCGGCGCTGCCGACGCTGGTCTCGTTGCTGCGCTGAGGCGTTGTCCACAGCCCGGTCGTGATGTGGACAACCGTGCCCTGGCGAGGGCTTTTCCCGATTTTCGTCGGTCGGTCTCGGTACGCTGGAGCGGGGATGGTCCCCCTGGGGAGGGCGGGCTCCGGCGAGGGTGGGCTCCGGCAAAGTCGGCGCGGCCCGAGTGCCGGCCGCTCGGCAAAAGTCTTGAATGAGTCATTCAAGACCTCCCAAGACCTGGGCTCCGGCAAAGTCACGGCCGCGCGCGGAGTCGGGTGTCGCGAATGAGTCATTGGGGGCGCCGGAGGTCGCGAATGAGTCATTCGCGACGTTGGCGGGGGGTTGGCGACGTCATGAACGACTCTTTCCTGTCGTCCAGCGTCATGAACGACCCTTTCATGACGTCCCGCCCGGCAAACGCGACTTGGCCGGAGCCCCTGGGGAGGGCGGGCTCCGCCCGGGCCCACCGGTGCCTCGATGTACCAGACGCGACAACGCCCGCGCAGGTTGCGCCGGCCGCCCGCGACGGTCCGCCCGGCGCACGGGGCTCGGCTGTTCGCCGAGGTCACCGGGTACGGTGGCTCACCATGAGCGAGAAGATCCGGGTGGCGGTCGTGTTCGGCGGGCGCAGCAGCGAGCACACCATCTCCTGCCTGTCCGCCGGCAGCGTCCTGGGGAACCTCGACCCGGAGCGGTTCGAAGCCGTCCCGGTCGGCATCACCCGCGCGGGCCGGTGGGTGCTCGGCAGCGGGGACTCCGCTCAGCTCGCCATCCGCGGCCGCGAACTGCCGTCCGTCGACGACGGCAAGGGCCTCGTCCTCGCCGGTGATCCCTCCAGCCAGGGTCTCGTGGCCGTCGAAGCGGGCCGCGAGAGCGAACTCCTGTCCCAGGTGGACGTCGTCTTCCCGGTGCTGCACGGCGCCTTCGGCGAGGACGGCACCATCCAGGGCCTCCTCGAGCTCGCCGGCATCCCGTACGTCGGCCCCGGCGTCCTCGCCAGTGCCGCCGCCATGGACAAGGAAACCGCGAAGAAACTCCTGGCCGCCGAAGGACTTCCGGTCGGCACCTTCGCCGCACTGAAGCGCAGCGAGTCCACTTTGGACGAACAAGACAAGACCAAGCTCGGCCTGCCCGTCTTCGTCAAGCCGTCGCGCGCCGGGTCGTCCGTCGGTATCAGCCGCGTCACCGACTGGGACGACCTCGACGCCGCCATCGAGCTCGCCCGCGCCACCGACCCCAAGGTCCTCGTGGAGGCCGCGGTCGTCGGCCGCGAGGTCGAGTGCGGGGTCCTCGAGTTCCCGGACGGCCGCGTCGAAGCCTCGCTGCCCGCCGAGATCCGCGTCCTGTCCGAGGACGAAAACGCTTGGTACGACTTCGAAACCAAGTACCTCGGCGACGACGCGGAGCTGGACATCCCGGCCAAGCTCGACGACGCGCTCACCGAGAAGCTCCGCGCGATGGCGGTGAAGGCCTTCCGGGCGCTCGACTGCCAGGGTCTCGCCCGCGTCGACTTCTTCGTCGGCGCCGACGGCGAGCTGACCATCAACGAGGTCAACACCATGCCCGGCTTCACGACGAAGTCCGCCTACCCGAAGATGTGGGAGGTCACGGGCGTGGACTACGCGACGTTGCTGACCACGCTCATCGAGACGGCCATCACCCGCGGCACCGGCCTGCGTTAAGAGAACCGCAGCGGCCGCGGCGGCAGCTTCGCCGCGACCGTGTCCGAGATCTGCTGCAGCGGTCCCGTCCCGGCGCTGTCCGGCACCGTCAAAGCGGCGTAGACCTCGCGGTCCACCACGTACCACGTCGAGGCGCCGTCGCCCGGCACCTGCAGCCACTGCACCTTGTTCACCAGCCGCAGCGCCGCGGTGGGCGTCAGCTCCGGGGGCCGGTCCAAGCCGCACCGCAACACCAGCGGGTCGGCCGAACCCCAGGCCACCGTGGCCGGCGGGGCCGGGTCCGCCAGGGTGCGCACCTTCAGAGAAGTCCCGTTCGACGTCAGCTCGGTCGGCACCGCGCCCAGCAGCGTCGTGCAGCCCGGGGCCGTGGCGAAGGGCGCCGGCACGGGGACGAGCGGCAACGGGCCGTCCGAAGAGTCCGAGGAATCCGAGGAGCGCTGGGTCAGCGCGAAGACGGCGACGGCGACCGTCAGGGCCACGGCGAGCGCGGCCGCGGTGACGAGCACCACCCTGGGCGGGGCACCGGTCTCGGAGTCAGGCACCCGCCCACTACACCACAGTGACATTGCACGGGGGTCGACCCCCGGACCCCCGGAACCCCGAAGTCAGAGATGTACGACCGGGCAGGTCAGCGTCCGCGTGATGCCTTCCACGTTCTGCACCTTCGCGACCACGAGCTGGCCCAGCTGGTCGACGCTGTCGGCGGCCGCGCGGACGATCACGTCGTACGGTCCGGTGACATCCTCCGAACTGGTGACGCCCGCGATGCTGGAGATCTCGGCAGCCACCGCGGCCGCCTTGCCGACCTCGGTCTGGATGAGGATGTATGCGTGGACCACGGCGCGCCCTTTCGTCGAGATCGGTCAGCTCAGGTAGGAACGTATAGCCAGCTCACCGAAAAACATAGGGCATCCGACTATCGGTGATCGATCTTTGTCCCGGTAGAGAAAGCAGAGGTGACCGGTGTCACCGAACGACGCGACGGTCGCCGAGACCGGGGAGTTCGCGCTCATCCGCGCCGTCACCGAAGGACGGCGCCAGCCGCCGGGCACGCTGCTCGGCCCGGGCGACGACGCCGCCGTCGTCGCCGCCCCCGACGGCCGCGTGGTCGCCAGCACCGACGTGCTCGTCCAGGGCGTCCACTTCCGGCTCGACTGGTCGCCGCCCGAGTACGTCGGGCGGAAGGCCGTCGCGGTCAACCTGGCCGACATCGCCGCCATGGGCGCCACCCCGACCACCGTCCTGGTCGGCCTCGCCTGCCCGCCCGACACCCCGCGCGAGCTCGTCACGAGGCTCGCCGACGGCATGTGGGCCGAGGCCGAGCGCGCCGGCGTCGGCGTCTCCGGCGGCGACATGGTCCGCGCCGACCAGCTCGTGATCAGCGTCACCGCGCTCGGTGACCTGGGTGATCGCGAGCCGGTGACGCGCTCGGGCGCCCGCCCCGGCGACCTCCTCGCGGTGTGCGGGAAGCTCGGCTGGGCCGCCGCCGGCCTGGCCGTGCTCGGCCGCGGGTTCCGCTCCCCGGTCGGCGTCGTCAACGCGCAGCGCTGCCCGGAACCGCCCTACGACGCCGGTCCGCGCGCCGCCCTCGCGGGCGCCACGGCGATGATCGACGTCTCCGACGGGCTCCTGGCCGACCTCGCCCACATCGGCGCGGCCTCCGGCGTCGGCATCGACGTCCGGACCGCCGACCTCGACGTTCCCGCGCGGCTCACCGAAGTCGGCGCCGCGCTGGGCGCCGATCCCCTGGACTGGGTGCTCACCGGCGGCGAAGACCACGCCTTGGTCGCCACGTTCCCGCCCTTCGCCGAGCTGCCGGAAGGTTGGCGCACGATCGGCGTCGTCACGATGGCGGACTCCGGGATCACCGTGGACGGCAAGCCTTTCTCGCGAGAAGGCGGCTGGACCCACTGGCGCTGATCTAGAGTCGGTGGACGTGAGAATCGTTCCGGTCCCCTACGACCATCCCGACGCGGCCAAGCTCATGTCCGCGGTGCAGCAGGTGTACGTCGAGCGCTACGGCGACGAGGACATGACCCCGATGAGCCCGGCGGACTTCGATCCGCCGCAGGGTGTGTTCCTCGTCGGTTACCAGGGCGACGAAGCGGTCGCCTGCGGGGCGTGGCGCGCCCACGACGGCCCCGAGCCCGACTTCCAGGAGGGCGACGCCGAGTTCAAGCGGATGTACGTCGCCGATTCCGCGCGCGGCCGCGGCTTCGCGCGGATGATCCTGTCCGAGCTGGAGCGCACGGCGGCGCTGTGCGGCCGCAAGCGCGCGGTGCTGGAGACCGGCACCAAGCAGCCCGAGGCGATCGCGCTCTACACGTCTTCGGGGTATGCCGAGATCCCGAACTTCGGCGTCTACAAGGACGAGCCGGAAAGCCGCTGCTACGGCAAGGACCTCACCTCGGTGTGAGCTTCAGCAAGGCCGCGGCGTGCGGGCGCAGCGACGCCGAGACGTCGGTGCCGACGTCCTGGTGCGTCCACAGGTCCCGCACGCTCCAGGCGCCCGGGATCGCCGCGGACACGGTCGCGGTGGTGGTGCCGGTGTTGAGCAGCACCACCGCGAACCCGCCGTCGCTCAGCGGTTTCCCCCACACCTGGTAGCCGGGACCCGCGGCGAGCTGCCGGCCCTGGCCGCCCGCGAAGTCCTGGTCGACGGCGATCGCCTCGGCGTTGCCGAGCGTCGCGAGGTCGGTGTCGCTCAGCTTCGCCGGGTCGGTGCCGGCGAACAGGGGCGCGTTCAGCACGGCCCAGACGCTGAAGTGCGCGCGGGCCTCGTCCGCGGTGAGCGTGCCGTTGCCGACCTGCAGCATGTCCGGGTCGTTCCAGCCGCCCGGGGCGCCGCTGTGCGGGGCGACGGCGGCCTGCTGGTCGATCGTCGCGAGCACCGAGTCCCAGGTCGCGACGAGGTCGTTGGTCGTCCGCCAGAGGTTCGCCACCGGCCGCGCCCAGGTCCACGGGCTGGAGACGCCGTATTCGGAGATCGCGTAGACGATCGGGCGGGGCAGCGCGACGAGCTCGTCGCGCATCTTCTCGAAGGCCGCTTTCCGGTCGAGGCCGTCGACGGTGTCGGCGTTGCACCAGTCGTACTTGAGGTAGTCGACGCCCCAGCGGCCGAACGCCTCGGCGTCCTGGCGTTCGTGGCCGAGCGAGCCGATGCCGGACGCGGGGTAGGCGTCGTTCGCCATCGCGCAGGTCCGGCTGCCGGGCACGGCGTAGATGCCGAACAACAGGCCGCGGGAGTGCACGTAGTCGGCGAGGTCGGCGATGCCGTGCGGGAAGCGCGTCGGATCGGCCTGCAGCGAGCCGTCGGCGGCGCGCTGGGGTGCTTGCCAGCAGTCGTCGACCACGACGTAGCGATAGCCGGCATCACGCAGGCCCGTGTCGGCGAGCGCGTCGGCCGCCTTCTTCACGACGTCCTCGGTCAGGTCGTAGCAGCGGACCTGGTTCCAGCTGTTCCAGCCCATCGGCGGCGTCGTGGCCAGGCCGTTCGCCAGGGCCGGGGACGCGGTCGGCAGGCTGAGCACCCAGGTCAGCACGACGAGGAGGAGCACGAGGGCCGTGCTCCCGGTACTGGCTTTCCGGTCCGTGGTGATGCCGTGATCCAATCGCAGAACACGTGAAACCGCAGTTGTCAGGAGGTGGCATGCCGATCTACGCACTCGGTGATCTCGAGCCGACGATCCACCCCGACGCCTACGTCCACCCGGACGCGACGGTGATCGGCGACGTCCGGATCGGCGCGCACGCGTCGGTCTGGCCGCAGACGGTGCTGCGCGGCGACCACGGCTACATCGAGATCGGCGAGCGGTCCAACGTCCAGGACGGCTGCGTCCTGCACTGCACCGAGCGGCACCCGACGATCCTCGGGCCGTCGTCGGCGATCGGGCACGCGGTGCACGTCGAGGGCGCGACGATCGGCACCGGCTGCCTGATCGCGTCCGGCTCGGTGGTGCTGAACGGCTCGGTGATCGAGGACGGCGGCATGGTCGGCGCGGGTGCGGTGCTCTCGTACGGCTCGCACGTCAAGGCCGGGGAGATCGCGCTGGGCGTGCCGGCGAAGACGCGCGAGAACAAGTCGTTCAGCTCGGCGAACATCGCCATGGTGGTCGATTCGTACGTCGAGCGCGGCCGGCGGTTCCGGACCGAGCTGAGGCGGCTCGACCCGCTCGGGTGACGTCGGCCACGCCCGGTAGGCTGGCGCGCCGTGACCGCACGACCGCTGCAGGACATCGTCGAGGCAGGCTGGGCGCAAGCCCTCGAACCGGTGGCGCCGCAGGTGTCCGCGATGGGGGAGTTTCTCCGCGCGGAGATCGCCGCCGGCCGGACCTACCTCCCGGCGGGTGAGCACGTGCTGCGGGCGTTCAAGCAGCCGTTCCACGACGTCCGGGTGCTGATCGTCGGCCAGGACCCGTACCCGACGCCCGGGCACGCGGTGGGCTTGAGCTTCTCGGTGGCGCCGGACGTCCGGCCGATCCCGAAGAGCCTGGTCAACATCTACAAGGAGTACGCCGAGGACCTCGGCCACCCGCTGCCGTCGAACGGCGACCTGACGCCGTGGGCCGACCAGGGCGTGCTGCTGCTCAACCGGGCGCTGACGGTGCAGCCCGGCAAGTCGAACTCGCACCAGGGCAAGGGCTGGGAAGACGTCACCGAGCAGGCGATCAAGGCCCTCGCCGCGCGGTCGGAGCCGATGGTGGCGATCCTGTGGGGCCGCAACGCGCGGAACCTGCGTCCGATGCTGGGCGAGGTCCCGTGCATCGAATCGGCCCACCCGAGCCCGCTCTCGGCGCACAACGGCTTCTTCGGGTCGCGGCCGTTCAGCCGGGCCAACCAGCTGCTGGAGCAGCAGGGCGCGGCGCCGGTCGACTGGAAACTTCCGTAGGTTCGGTGTCCGGAACCGTGTGACGGCTCCGACCAGGGGAAAACGGAATCTTGGAGGAACCCATGAACGTCACCTCGGCCGACGGCACCCCGATCGCCTTCGACCAGACCGGCGCGGGCGCGCCGGTGATCCTGGTCGGCGGCGCGTTCAACGACCGGACGACCGTGGCCGGCCTGGCCGAAGTCTTGTCGAGCGACTTCACGGCGATCGCGTACGACCGCCGTGGCCGGGGCGCGAGCGGTGACGCTCCCGCGTACGAGGTCGAGCGCGAGATCGAGGACATCGCGGCGCTGATCGCGCACGTGGGCGGCTCGGCGTCGGTGTTCGGGCACTCGTCGGGGGCGGTGCTGGCCCTGGAAGCGGCGGCGGCCGGTCTCCCGATCGACAAGCTGGTGGCGTACGAGCCGCCGTACGCGACCGACGAGCACGCGCGGGGCGACGTCCTGGAGCAGGTGCAGGCGCAGCTCGCGGCGGGCGACCGGGACGGCGCGGTGGCGACGTTCCTGATGGTCGCGGGCACGCCGGCGGAGATGGTCGAGGGCATGAAGCAGGCCCCGGTGTGGGGCTGGTTCACGGCGCTGGCGCACACGCTGCCGTACGACCTGACGATCTGCGGCCCGGGTGCGCGGCCGCGCACGGACCACCTGGCGAAGATCTCGATCCCGACGTTGGTCATCGGCGGCGGCGCGAGCCCGGACGCCCTCCAGGCGGGCGCCCGCGTAGCGGCCGACGCGGTGCCGGGGGCTCGTCACGAGACGCTGGAGGGCCAGGACCACGGGGTGCTGCAGTTCCCGGAGACCCTCAAGGACCTCCTGACCGGCTTCCTCAAGTGAGGCGACTGCTCAAGCGACCCCGCCGGGGGTCCAGGGGGCTTGCCCCTGGCGGGGGTCTGGGGGTTCGACCCCCAGGAGGCACGTAAGGCGAAAAAAATGGCGAGCGCTCTCCGCGAGCACTCGCCACCCTTCTTTTCGCCTTACCCGCGAACGACCTTGCCCGCCTTGATGCACGAGGTGCACACGTTCAGGCGCTTGCGCTGGGAAATACCCACCTTGGCGTGGACGGTCTGGATGTTCGGGTTCCACCGGCGGTTGGTACGCCGGTGGGAGTGCGAGACCGACTTGCCGAAGCCGGGTCCCTTGCCACAGACGTCGCACACGGCAGCCACGTCGAACTCCTTTGGATCTGGGTCATGGAGATGAGCCCAGACGTGCTGGGCAACTCGACCATAGTAACCAGCGGCTTCCCGGGCCCGAGCACCGGGTCGATACGCTGCCCGGGACCGGTCAGGAGGTTACGGGGTGCGGGTGCTGGACACGGCGATGGTGTCGGCCTGGGCAGCGGGCTGTGTACGCACTCTCGCGAGCCTGCGGCCGGCCATCGACGAGATCAACGTCTACCCCGTCGCGGACTCCGACACCGGCTCCAACATGCTCTTCACGATGTCCGGCGCGGCCCAGGAACTCGAGAAGTCCGAGCCCGCAACAGCCGCCGAAGCGCTGAAGATCCTCGCCCGGGGCGCCGTCGCTTCGGCCAAGGGCAACTCCGGTGTGATCCTTTCCCAGGTCGTCCGCGGGCTCGCCGACAGCGCTCAAGGAGAGCTCGACGGCGAGTGGCTGGCGAAGGCGCTCGGGCACGCCGATGAGGTCGCCACCGGCGCGGTGAGCCGCCCGGTCGCCGGCACCATCCTCACCGTCCTGCACGCCGTCGCCCTCGCCGTGCGCGGCGAGACCCGGTCCCTCGCCGAGGTCGCCCAAGAGGCCGCGAAGGAAGCCGCGCACGCCCTCGAGAAGACGCCGCTGCAGCTGCCCGCGCTGGCCAAGGCGGGGGTCGTCGACGCTGGCGCCCGCGGGCTCGTCGCCGTGCTCGACGCCCTGGTCGGCGTGCTCACCGGCGCCCCGCTCCAGCAGGAGCACCCCCTCGAGGTGCACGCGATCCCGCAGGCCGCGGCCTACGCCTGGGAGGTCATGTACCTCCTCGACGGCGTCGAGGAGGCGAGCCTGCCGACGCTGCGCAAGGAGCTGAGCGGCCTCGGCGACAGCGTCACCGTGGCCGGCGACGGCTCGGGCAACCACGCCGTGCACGTCCACTGCGCCGACATCGGCGCCGCCATCGAAGCCGGGCTCACGCTCGGCCGTCCGCGCAAGATCCGCGTCGAGCCGCTGCTCACGCCGACGCCGATCGAGCTGGCCACGACGCCGATCGACCGCACGGTCGTCGCCGTCGTGCACGGCGGTGAGCTGGCCGAGCTGCTGCGCGCCGAGAGCATCCCGGTGCTCGCCGTGCCCGAAGGCGGAACCCCCAGCGTCGAGGACGTGATCAGCCTGCTCAACGAGGCCGCGGGCCGGCACGTCACCGTGCTGCCGGGCAGCGTCGCCCTCACCTCGGCGGTCGACACGGCGGCCGGGCACGCGATGGCCGCCGACCGGGACGTCGTGGTCATCCCGTGCGTCTCGCCGGTGCAGGTCCTGGCCGCCCTCGCCGTGCACGACGCCGGCCGCCGCACCAACGACGACGTCGTCGCGATGGCCGAAGCGGCCGCCGCGACCAGGCGTGGCGAACTGCGGATCGCGCGGGAGGAGTCGCTAACCTGGGTGGGCCGGGCCCAGTCCGGCGACGTGGTCGGCCTGGTCGACGACGAGGTGGTGCTGATCGAGCCGGCACCGGCGTCGGAGACGAACCTGGTCGCGGCCGCGATGAAGGTGCTGAACCGGATGCTGGCGCTGGGCGGCGAGCTGGTGACGGTGCTGAGCGGGGTCGCCGCCCCGCCGGGGGTCGCCGAGGAGCTCGCGGAACAGCTGCGGCTGGAGCACCCGGAGGTGGAGCTGACCAGCTACGCCAGTGGCCAGGCGGAAGCCGTGCTGCTGATGGGAGTCGAATAGCCGATGGCCGGACTGCGCGACAAGCTGCCGCTGCTGCTGGGCGCCAAGACGGCGAAGGCGCTCGCCACGGCGTTGGACATCGAGACGGTCAGCGACCTGCTGCGCCACTACCCGCGCCGCTACGCCGAGCGCGGCGAGCTCACCGACATCGCCGGCCTCGAGCTGGGCGAGCACGCCACCGTGCTGGCGCGGGTCGAAAAGGTGAGCAAGCGGCGGATGAAGTCCCGCAACGGGACCATCCTCGACATGGTGATCACCGACGGGAAGCGGCGGCTCACCTGTGCCTTCTTCAACCAGGCGTGGCGCGAGAAGGACCTCGTGCCCGGCAAGACCGGCCTGTTCGCCGGCAAGGTGTCCGCCTTCCGCGACACCCTGCAGCTGACCAACCCCGAGTACGAGCTGTTCGAGGCCGACCGCGAGGCCGAGGCGATGGACGACTTCCTCGCCGCGATCATCCCGGTCTACCCGGCGGCGCAGGGCATGCCGACGTGGTCGATCGCGAAGTGCGTGCGCCAGGTGCTCGACGTCCTCGAAGTCGACGACGACCCGATGCCGGCGGAGCTGCGGCGGCTGCACAAGCTGTCGGACCTCGACACCGCGCTGCACGGCATCCACCGCCCGGCCAACTGGGCGCACCTCGAGGCGTCGAAGAAGCGGCTCAAGTGGGACGAGGCCATGGCCGTCCAGCTGATCTTCGCGCAGCGGCGTCACTCGGCCATCTCGCGGCCGGCGAAGGCGAACCCGCACGTCAGCGGGGGCCTGATGGACGCTTTCGACAAGCGGCTGCCGTTCGATCTGACCGCGGGCCAGCGGGGGATCGGCGACGAGATCGCCACGGACCTGACCTCCGAGCACCCGATGAACCGGCTGCTGCAGGGCGAGGTCGGTTCCGGCAAGACGATCGTCGCGCTGCGGGCCATGCTGCAGGTCGTCGACAACGGGCGGCAGACCGCGATGCTGGCGCCGACCGAGGTCCTCGCCGCGCAGCACGCGCGGTCGCTGCGGGAAATGCTCGGTGACCTCGGCCAGGCGGGCGAGCTGGGCGCCGCGGAGAACGCCACCAAGGTCACGCTGCTCACCGGGTCGATGGGTGCGAAGGAACGCAAGAAGTCGCTGCTGGAGATCGTCAGCGGCGAAGCCGGCATCGTCGTCGGCACGCACGCGCTGATCCAGGACCACGTCGAGTTCGCCGACCTCGGCCTCGCCGTCGTCGACGAGCAGCACCGGTTCGGCGTCGAGCAGCGGGACGCGCTGCGCACCCGCGGCGCCGGTGACACCAGCCCGCACGTCCTCGTCATGACCGCGACGCCGATCCCGCGCACGGTCGCGATGACTGTGTACGGCGACCTGGAGGTCTCCGCGCTGCGCGAGATGCCGGTCGGGCGGTCGCCGATCAAGACCACGGTCGTGCCGGTCGCCGAAAAACCGGCCTGGTTCGACCGGATCTGGCAGCGGGTCCGCGAAGAGGTCGGCAAGGGCCACCAGGCCTACGTCGTGTGCCCGCGGATCGGCGACGAGCCGCCGTCGGACAAGAGCGACAAGCGGCCGCCGCTCGCGGTCCTCGAAGTCGCGCCCGAACTGGAGCACGGCGCGCTTCAGGGGCTGAAGATCGGTGTGCTGCACGGCCGGATGCCGGCCGACGAGAAGGACGCCGTGATGCGGGCGTTTTCCGCGGGCACCCTCGACGTCCTCGTCGCCACCACGGTGATCGAGGTCGGCGTCAACGTCCCGAACGCGACCGCGATGGTGATCATGGACGCCGACCGCTTCGGCGTCAGCCAGCTGCACCAGCTGCGCGGCCGCGTCGGCCGGGGCAGCGTGCCGGGGGTCTGCCTGCTGGTCACCGAGGCCCTCGACGGCACCGCGACGCGCGAACGGCTGGCGGCGGTCGAGTCGACGACCGACGGCTTCGAGCTGTCGCAGCTGGACCTCGAGCTGCGCCGCGAAGGCGACATCCTCGGCGCCGCGCAATCCGGCAAGCGCTCGACGCTCAAGCTGCTGTCGCTGCTGCGGGACGAGGACGTGATCGCCGCGTCGCGGACCAGCGCGCAGGAGATCATCGAGAAGGACCCGGACCTGAAGAAGTACCACGGCCTGGCGCAGATGGTCGCCGACGTCGTCGACGTCGACCGCGCGGAGTACCTGGAGAAGAGTTGATCATCCGCGACGCCGAGGTGGCCGACGCGCAGGCGATCGGCGAGGTCCACGTGGCGTCGTGGCAGGCGGCGTACGCGGGCCTGATGCCGGAGGACTTCCTCGCGCGCCTCTCGGTCGAGTCGCGCGTGGCGTCGTGGGGCCGGCGCATCGACGGGAACGTCGGCCGGGTGCTGGTCGCCGAGGAAGACGGCGTCGTCGCGGGGTTCGCCGCGTTCGGGGACGCGCAGCTCTACGCGCTGTACTTGCTGCCGGAGTACTGGGGCCGCGGCCTCGGCCGGGCGCTGCACGACCGGGTCCTCGAAGAACTGTCCGGCGACAGCGCCGTCCTGTGGGTGCTCTCGACGAACGAGCGGGCGAAGGCCTTCTACGTCCGGCAGGGCTGGGCGCCCGACGGCGCGACCCAGACCGAGACGATCGACGAAGGGCGCGTCACGCTGGAGGAGATGCGGTTCCGGCGTTCGCTGCCGTGAAGATCCCCGCTTTGGCCGCCGCGGTGGCCGCGGCGGCGGCGATCCCGGCGTCCCGCGGCGTCACGCCTTCGCGCGAGACGAACAGGCGGTAGAAGATCGGTCCGCACGCCACGCGCACGACCTCGACGGCGTCCGTGCCGGGCGGGACCTCGCCGCGCTCGACGGCCCGGTCGACCACCACCGCCGAGCGCGCGTGGCGGTCGACGTAGAACTCCTGCAGGGCGTCCGCCGCGCGGGAGGAGAGGAAGGCCGCCGAGATCGACGCCGTCGGCAGCTCGCGCTCGCCCGGCGAGGTGAAGTAGTGCACCAGCTCGAGGTTGATCCCGCGCAGGTCGCCTTCCAGGGAACCGGTGTCCGGGGCCGTCCACTCCTGCTCGGTCCCCATCAGCAGGGCCGCCGCGACCAGGCCTTCGGCGGACTCCCAGCGGCGGTACAGCGTCGTCTTGTGCACGCCGGAGCGTTCGGCGACCGCCTCGACGGTCAGCTCGGCGTACCCGCGTTCGCCGAGCAGCTCGAGGGTGGCGTTCAGGGCGGCGAGGCGGGTCCGCTCGGTGCGTCCGCCCGGCCGTCTCGTGCCGGAAATCTCGGTGGCCAACTGCTACTCCTGTTGCGTTAGTGTGCCCAGTATGCCAGAACCGGGGTCCATCGACGTCACGTCCATCGCCGACCTGATCGGCGACGCCGAGGTCGTCGCGATCGGCGAGAACAACCATCACATCCGCGAGTTCGGGGTGCTGCGCGACCGCCTCCTCCGGCACCTGGTCGCCGAGCGCGGGTTCACCGTCCTCGGCTTCGAAGGCGGGTTTCCCGAAGGGCACCTGGTCGACACGTGGCTTCGGGGTGGCCCTGGTGACGTCGCCGACATCGCACGGGACGGCTTCACGTTCGGCCTGGGTGACTCGGCCGAGGTGCACGAGATGCTGACCTGGTTGCGCGGCCGCGGTGTCCGGTTCGCCGGTCTGGACGTGCCGGGTTCCGCGGGGTCGCCGGTGCCTTCGCTGCGCGCGGTCCGTGAAGTCCTGTCGCGGGTCGATCCCGCCAACGTGTCCCTTGTGGATACAGCGCTGACAGCCTGCGAGCCGTACGCGTCCGTGAGCAGTGCGGTCGCGCCGGGAAGGTACAAGGAGATGAGCGTCGCGGCGCGGGACGCGGCCACCACGGCGCTGACTGTCCTCAAAGGACACGTCGAGTCGCTGGCGCCCGACGCCGCGCATGACGCGGAGGGCGCGCTGCGCGTCGACCTCTACCTGCGAGAGCTGGACGCGCTGATGGCGGGCCGCGCGCCCGAGCCGCAAAGTTCGTCGCGGGACGCGTACATGGCGGCCACCGTGCGGCTGCTGCGGCGGCTGCACCCCGGTGAGAAGCTCGTCCTGATGCTCCACAACGGACACCTCCAGCGCGTGCCGTTCTCGCCGATGCCCGGCATGACGGCACCGTCGGCGGGCACCCACCTCGCCGCGGAACTGGGGGACAAGTACTTCGCCCTGGCGCTCACCGCCGTCTCCGGGACGACCACCGGCCTCGTGCCCGCTCCGGAAGCCCGGCTCGGCTTCCGGATGTTCGAGCAGGCCCTGGCGGCGCCCGCGGAAGGCAGCGTGGAGGCGGTATTGGCGTCTCGGGCGCCGTGCGTGGTCGCGCACCCCGTGGCGTCGAGCATCCGGCACGCGCACGTGGCGCCGGCGGTCGACGTGGCGGCCGCGTTCGACGCCGTCGTCTGCCTGAAAGGGCAGGAAACGATTTTCCAGGCCGCCGCCGGATAGGTCTGCCCGTTCGGCTGCTTGCCGTAACGCGCCGGTGGGCGTTTCCTTCCGGTATGGGCGGGCGGAGGCGGGCGCTGATCGTCGCCAACGGCGAGTACGACAACGCGGGGCTGCAGCGGCTGGGCTCCCCCGCGGCGGACGCGGACGCCCTCGCCGGGGTGCTGGCCGATCGTGCGGTCAGCGACTTCGAGGTCCGCGTGGTCCGCAACGAGACCGCGCACGTCGTGCAGGCGGAGATCGAGGACCTCTGCCTCGAGGGCAGGCCCGACGACGTACTGTTGCTGCACTTCTCGTGCCACGGCCTGAAGGACGGCACCGGGCAGCTGTTCTTCGCCGCCCGCAACACCCGGCCCGACCGGCTCGGGTCGACGGCCGTGCCCGCGCACTTCGTGCAGCAGTGCATCCGGCAGAGCCGCTCGCGCAGCGTCGTCCTCCTGCTGGACTGCTGCTACGGCGGGGCGTTCGGGGAGGGCGTGGCGGTGCGGGCGTCGGGCGACGCGAACGTGCTCGACAGCTTCCGCGGCGGCCGCGGCCGTGCGGTCATCACGGCGTCGAACTCGATCGAGTACGCCTTCGAGGGTGCCCGGCTGGCCGAGGGGCAGCCCGCGCAGCCGTCGGTGTTCACGTCGGCACTGGTGGAGGGGCTGCGCACGGGGGAGGCCGACCGCGACGAGGACGGCTGGATCGCGCTCGGCGAGCTGTACGAGTACCTGTTCGACCGCGTCCGCGAGCGCAACCCGAAGCAGACCCCGAGCCGCGACATCGAGATGCAGGGCGAGCTGTACCTGGCGAAGAGCAGGCGCCGCCGGATCAAGCCGTCTCCGATCCCGGCGGACCTGGCGGCCGCGATCCAGGCGGAGAACCCGTTCACCCGGCTGGGCGCGGTGGCGGAGCTGCGGCGGCGGTTGTCGAGCGACAACCTGCCGGTGGCGATGGGAGCGTTCGAGGCGCTGAAGGTGCTGGCGTCGACGGACATCGAGCACGTCGCGGCGGCGGCGTCGGACGCTTTGGGTTCCGCGGTGGTGCGGGTGGATGTTTCGTCGGTGCGGCTGTCGGCGCCGGCGGGTTCGCGTGCTTCGGCTTCGCTGCGGGTTTCGGGCCCGCCGGTGGCGCGGGAGGTGCGGTTCGAGGCGTCGCACTCGTGGATCGCGGTGGCGCAGACGGCTTCGGGCGCGGAACTGTCGGTCACGGCCGGGGAATCGGGGACGCGGCAAGGGAAGGTCGTGGTGACCGGGCCGACCGGCGATGTCGTGGTGGCGGTGGAGATCGAGGCGGTCCCCGTCGCCGAGCCCGAGCCCGAGCCCGTCGCCGAGGAGCCGCCACCGGCCGGACCCATCGAGCCCGAGCCGCCGGTGGCTGCCCCGCCCGAGCCGGAACCCGACCCAGTGCCGGAACCCGAGCCGGTGAAGCGCCCCAATGTGGCCTTCGGTGCGTCAGACGCACCGAAGGCGGCCTTGGGTGCGTCAGACGCAACCAAGGCCACATTGGGGCGCTCCCCCGAACCCGTGGCGGCGGATCCGGTGGCCGGGACCGCCGGGATCGTCGCCATCGCCGGCGCGGTGTTCGCGGTGACCGGCCTGGGCCTGGACTACCGCTACGGCGAGTACAGCCTGGCCGAGTACCGGCCGGGGATGCAGATCTACGCCGTGGTCGTGGCGGTGTGCGCGGTCCTCGCGGGAATCCTGACCCTCGCGCCGCGGACGAGGCAGTGGGTCGGTCCCGCGCTGCTGGTGGGCGTCGGCTTCGGTGCGCTGTTCGGGTTGCTGCGCTTCCTCGGCGAGATGATCACCCTGGCCGACGGTTCGGGTACCGAGCTGGGCGCGGGGTTCGCCTTCGAGCTGCTCGCGCACCTCGCGCTGGTGGTCGCGGCGGCGTGCGCCCTCGCGGCGCTGCGCCGAGCGGGCCGGCTCGGCGCCGGCAAGGTGAGTGGCTGGGAAGCCTGGGTGGCGATCGTGCTCGGGCTGGTGGTCGCGAGCGGATGGATCACCCAGCTCGCCGAGCTGTCCGAACACGACACCAGCGAAAGCGGGCGGGCGGCGGCCTACTACATCCTCGGTGCGCTGCTCGTCGTCGCACTCACGGTCTTCGCGGCGATCCTTCGCCCGCGTCCGGTCGGTGCCGCCGTGCTGGCCACCGGCACCGTGGGACTCGCGGGCGTGCTCGCGCCGACGATCGCCGGGTTGGCGGAGTACTCCTCCCTGACCTTCGCCGGAGCGGCGATCGCCGGATCGGGGCTCGTCCTGCTGGCCGTCGACATCGGGGTCCTGGTCATCCGGCTCCGGCGGAATCAGCCGATCGAGCGACAGTCCTGAGTTGTCGCCCGGGCACCGCCGGGGTACCACGACGATCATGAGGATGCTGCTCGCCGCCGTGGCCGTCGTGTTCGCCGGACAGACCCCGGCGGTCGCCGCCGGTGGGGTGCAGCCGGATCCGCCCAGCTGGGGGCTGGACCGGATCGACCAGCGCGCCGGGCTCGACCACGCCTACCACTACGCGAGCGATGCCTCCGGGGTCACGATCTACGTGATCGACAGCGGCGTCGACGCGAAGCACCCGGACTTCGAGGGCCGCGTCGCACCCGGGCGGGATTTCCTGAACGGCGGTTCCGACACCGCCGACACCAACGGCCACGGCACGCGTCTCGCCGGGATCGCCGCGGGCAAGGCCTACGGCGTCGCGAAGGGCGCGCAGATCGTGCCGGTGCGGGTGCTCGACAAGGACGGCGGCGGCGCCACCGACCAGATCATCGCGGGCATCGACTGGGTCGCGCAGAACGCCCAGCAGCCGGCGGTCGCCGTCCTCGGCATCGGCGGTGTCCCGAACGACCGGCTCGACGCGGCGGTCGAACGGCTGGCGGCGGTGGTCCCGATCGCGGTCCCGGCGGGCAGCGAGACGGCGGACGCGAGCGGCTTCTCCCCGGGCCGGGTGCCGGAGGCGCTGACGGTCGGGGCCACGGACACCCGGGACCACCCGGACCAGGCGTCGAACTTCGGCCAGGACGTCGACCTGTACGCGCCGGGCGTCGATGTCCCGGGCCCGATCGCCGGCGGCACGGGCGCGGGCCCGGAGTCGGGCACGTCGATGGCGGCGGCGTTCGCGGCGGGAGTGGCGGCGGTGTACCGCGCGCAGCACCCGGAAGCCGCGCCCGACCAGGTGGACCAAGCGCTTGTTCAGGCCGCGACCACAAACGCGTTGCAAGGAGTTCCGGACGGCACCGCCAACCGGCTCCTTTACGCGCTCGCGGGATCCTGAGAAGCTGCCCGGACGCTCTCCCGGCCAACCTTCCGCGGCGCATGATGTCCATCACCTGGTACTGAACTCCCGCAGAGCGGGAAGAACCGGGTAACGTGCGTTGACTTACCGATCCATACGGGAAGGACCGGGCATGTTCCGCAAGGTGCTGGTGGCCAACCGCGGGGAGATCGCGATCCGAGCGTTCCGCGCCGGCTTCGAACTGGGCGCGGGGACCGTCGCCGTGTTTCCGCACGAAGATCGCAACTCCCTGCACCGGCTGAAGGCCGACGAGGCGTACGAGATCGGCGAGCCCGGTCACCCCGTGCGCGCCTACCTCTCGGTCGACGAGATCGTCGCCGCCGCGAAAAAGGCGGGGGCCGACGCCGTCTACCCCGGTTACGGCTTCCTCTCCGAGAACCCCGATCTCGCGCGCGCGTGCGAAGAAGCGGGCATCACCTTCGTCGGGCCCAGCGCCGACATCCTCGAGCTCACCGGCAACAAGGCCCGCGCGGTCAAGGCCGCGCGCGAGGCCGGCGTGCCGGTGCTCGGGTCGTCCGAGCCCTCCAGCGACCTCGACGCGCTGGTCGCGGCGGCCGAGGACCTGGGTTTCCCGGTGTTCGTCAAGGCCGTCGCCGGTGGTGGCGGGCGCGGGATGCGCCGCGTCCAGGAGCCGGCCCAGCTGCGCGAGTCCATCGAGGCCGCCGCGCGCGAGGCCGAGTCCGCCTTCGGCGACCCGACCGTCTTCCTCGAGAAGGCCGTCGTCGAGCCGCGGCACATCGAGGTGCAGATCCTCGCCGACGGCGCGGGCAACATCATCCACCTCTACGAGCGCGACTGCTCCGTGCAACGGCGCCACCAGAAGGTCGTCGAGCTGGCGCCCGCGCCGAACCTCGACCCCGAGCTGCGGGACCGGATCTGCGCCGACGCCGTCAAGTTCGCGAAGCAGATCGGCTACCGCAACGCCGGCACCGTCGAGTTCCTGCTCGACAAGCAGGGCAACCACGTCTTCATCGAAATGAACCCGCGCATCCAGGTCGAGCACACGGTCACCGAAGAGGTCACCGACGTCGACCTCGTGCAGTCGCAGCTGCGGATCGCCTCCGGCGAAACCCTCGACGACCTCGGGCTGAGCCAGGACAAGATCTACCTGCGCGGCGCCGCGCTGCAGTGCCGCATCACCACCGAAGACCCGGCCAACGGCTTCCGCCCGGACACCGGGATGATCTCCGCCTACCGCTCGCCGGGCGGCTCGGGCATCCGGCTCGACGGCGGCACCGCCTTCTCCGGCACCGAGATCAGCGCCCACTTCGACTCGCTGCTGGTGAAGCTCACCTGCCGCGGCCGCGACTTCGAGACCGCCGTCGGCCGCGCGCGCCGCGCCGTCGCCGAGTTCCGGATCCGCGGTGTGGCCACGAACATCCCGTTCCTGCAGGCCGTGCTCGACGACCCGGACTTCCGCGCGGGGCGCGTCACGACGTCGTTCATCGAGGAGCGCCCGGGGCTGCTCACGGCGCGGCAGTCCGCCGACCGCGGCACGCGGCTGCTGACCTACCTCGCCGACCAGACGGTCAACAAGCCGCACGGCGAGCGCCCGAAGACACCGGACGCCACGCTGAAGCTGCCGAAGCTCGCGAAGGACGCCCAGCCGGCCGACGGCTCGAAGCAGAAGCTCGTCGAGCTGGGCCCGGGCGGGTTCGCGGAGTGGCTGCGGAAGTCGCCGCACATCGGCGTCACCGACACGACGTTCCGCGACGCACACCAGTCGCTGCTCGCCACCCGCGTCCGCACGAAGGACCTGCTCGCGGCGGCGCCGGTCGTCGCGAACACCCTGCCGCAGCTGCTGTCGCTGGAGTGCTGGGGCGGCGCGACCTACGACGTCGCGCTGCGGTTCCTCGCCGAGGACCCGTGGGAGCGCCTCGCCGCGCTGCGCGAGGCCGTGCCGAACATCTGCCTCCAGATGCTGCTGCGCGGGCGCAACACCGTCGGCTACACGCCTTACCCGACCGAGGTGACGCACTCCTTCGTCCAGGAGGCCACGAAGACCGGCATCGACATCTTCCGGATCTTCGACGCCCTCAACGACGTCGAGCAGATGCGCCCGGCCATCGAAGCCGTGCGCGAGACCGGCTCCGCCGTCGCCGAGGTGGCGCTCTGCTACACCTCGGACCTGTCGGACCCGGGCGAGAACCTCTACACGCTCGACTACTACCTCAAGCTGGCCGAGCAGATCGTCGGCGCGGGCGCGCACGTGCTGGCGATCAAGGACATGGCCGGCCTGCTGCGCGCGCCCGCGGCGACCAAGCTGGTCACCGCGCTGCGCAAGGAGTTCGACCTGCCGGTGCACATCCACACCCACGACACCGCGGGTGGCCAGCTGGCCACCTACCTCGCGGCGATCAACGCGGGCGCGGACGCCGTCGACGGCGCGGTGTCGTCGATGGCGGGCACGACGTCGCAGCCGTCGCTGTCGTCGATCGTGGCGGCCACCGACCACTCCGACCGCACGACCGGGCTGGACCTGGACGCGATCGGCGAGCTGGAGCCGTACTGGGAGAGCGTGCGCAAGATCTACGCGCCGTTCGAGGCCGGGCTGGCCTCGCCCACCGGGCGCGTCTACCACCACGAGATCCCGGGCGGGCAGCTGTCGAACCTGCGCACGCAGGCCATCGCCCTGGGCCTGGGCGACCGGTTCGAGGACATCGAAGCGATGTACGCCGCCGCCGACAAGATCCTCGGCCACCTGGTGAAGGTGACGCCGTCGTCGAAGGTCGTCGGCGACCTCGCGCTGCACCTGGTCGGCGCGGGTGTCTCCCCGGCGGACTTCGAGGCGGAGCCGAACAAGTTCGACATCCCCGACTCGGTGATCGGCTTCCTGCGCGGTGAGCTCGGCGACCCGCCGGGCGGCTGGCCGGAGCCGTTCCGCACCAAGGCCCTCGAAGGTCGTGCGGCCGCGAAGCCGGTCGTGGAACTGTCCGAAGAGGACCGTTCATCGCTGGCCGAGCACCCCCGCCGGACGCTCAACCGGCTGCTGTTCCCGGCGCCCACGAAGGAGTTCGAGGCGCACCGCGAGGCCTACGGCGACACGTCCGTGCTGCCCAGCAAGGACTTCTTCTACGGGCTGCGGCCGGGGGAGGAGTACGCGGTCGACCTCGAGCCGGGCGTGCGGCTGCTCATCGAGCTGGAGGCCATCGGCGAGGCCGACGAGCGCGGCGTGCGCACGGTGATGTCGACGCTCAACGGTCAGCTGCGGCCGATCCAGATTCGCGACCGCTCGATCGCCTCGGACATCCCGGCGACCGAGAAGGCGGAGAAGGGCAACCCGAAGCAGGTCGCGGCACCGTTCGCCGGCGTGGTGACGCTGCAGGTTTCCGAAGGCGACACGGTCGAGCCCGGTGCGACGGTCGCGACGATCGAGGCCATGAAGATGGAGGCGTCGATCACCGCGTCCGCCGGGGGCAAGGTCGGCCGGCTGGCGATCAACTCCGTCCAGCAGGTCGAGGGCGGTGACCTGCTGCTGGTGCTGGAGTGACGCTGGTCAACGCGGTCCCGCAGCGCCAGGGCGCGGTGGGGCCGCGGGCGGCGGAGCTGCCGGAGGGCTGCCTGGCGCTCGCGGAGCTGGCCGGGCACGTGCTCGGCCGGCCCGTGCACCACGTCCGGCAGACGCGCTCGGTGTCCGAAGCAGACCGGGGTGTTTTTTCTCGCGCGGAGCTGACGGGCCCGAACCGCGCGGCGCAGCTGGCGGCGCTGGAGGCCCCGGGCGGCCCGGTCCTGACGATCGGCGGCGACTGCGGGGTCGAGCTGGTCCCGATCGGCGTCGCCCGCTTCCGGCACGGGCCGGGCCTGGGCGTCGTGTGGTTCGACGCGCACGCCGACCTGAACACGGCGGAGTCGTCACCGTCGGGCGCGTTCCACGGGATGGTGCTGCGGTCGCTGTTCGGCGAGGGCGACCCGGAGTTCGCGGCGGACCCGGCTTTGTCGCCGGGTCAGGTGGCCCTGCCGGGGACGCGCGTGTTCGACCCGGAGGAGCGGGCGGCCGTCTCGCGGGGCTTGGCGGTCACGTCGGTGGATGCCCTGGTGAGTGTGGAGAAGCTGTACGTCCACGTGGACCTGGATGTGCTGGACCCCTCGGAGTTCGCGGGGCTCAATTACCCGGAGCCGGACGGTTGGACGATCCCGCAGCTGGTCTCGTCGCTGGACGCGCTGGCGGCCTACGACGTCGTGGGCGCGGGCATCACCGAGTGCGTGGGGACTTCGCGCGAGGTCGAGGTGCTGAAACCCGTCCTTGAAGCGGTGGGTCGGCTTCTCGTGAGTGTTTAGGGCGGTTCTAACCGCCCTAAACACTCACGACCGGTAAGCCGCGCGGACCGCGGTCACCGCCGCTTCGACGTCCGCGCCGAGGTCCCGCGCCCGCGTCGCGTACTCGATCGCCGCCGTGAGGAGCAGGGCCGTCGGGTCGGGACGGTCCGTGGGGGTCGTGACCACCGTGCCGCGCGCGCGGGCTGTGGCCACCCAGCCGCCGGTTTCCAGCTCGCGGTACGCGCGGGCCACCGTTCCGGACGCCAGTCCCAGGTCCCGGGCCAGCTGGCGGATCGGCGGCAGGCGCGACCCGTCCGGGAGCGCCCCCGCCGTCACCGCGCGGACGATCTGGTCGTGCACCTGCCGCCACGGCGCCAGGCCGTTTTCGGTGTCGACGACGATCTTCACGCCGCGGCCGGCTGCCGTTTCACCGGCGCGGTCACCGCCAGGAACGCGGCCAGCCCGGCGACGACCGCCAGCAACGACCCGAAGTTCCCGGCCGGCCAGCCGATCGCCGCGCAGCCGGCGATCCCCAGCCCGATCGCGACCCGCCCGCTGCGGCGGCGCAGGGCCAGGTCCGCCCGCGGCTCCCCGGCCGCCGGGCGGCGCACCGCCAGCACGGTGATCACCCAGCAGACCACCGTGGTGCCCACGGCCGCCGCCAGCAGCGTCCACTGCGCGGTCCAGACCAGCCGCACGATCGCGCCCGCCGACGCCAGCCCGCTGAGCACGAGCGCCCAGACCGGGACGATGCCGGTCAGCGTCCGCGGGGCGAGGACGGCCTCGCGGCGCGGGGCGCGAGCCGGCCGCTGGGCCAGCAACTCGGCGATCAGGCCGCCCACCAGCAGCGTCGTGATGATCGTGCCCGGCCCGGTGTCGCCGAGCGCGGGCGGGATCGCCAGGTAGAGCCACGGGTACCAGAGCCGGCGCCGCTTGAGGTACCGGACGGCGAGCGCCACCTCGGCGGCGTCCGGATCCGGCACGCCCCAGCGTTCGAGCAAGCGCTTTCCGTGCTTCTCGCCGGGCCACAGCACGATCAGGATCGCCAGGCCGATCAGCCCGCTGAAGAGCGCCACCGCCAGCACGTTGTCCCAGGGCATGTCCGGACCTCCTCGCTTGTATCAACCACACGATACAAGCCTCGTCAGCGCGCCGCGACCCGGTGGGACTCGATGACGGGCCGCATCGGGCGCATCCGCAGCCGGGTCACCGCGATGGCCAGCACGAACACCACGACGAGCGGCACTTGGGAAAGCCACACGGACTCGTCCACGCGCTCGGGCGGCAGGCTGTAGACGACCACGACGCGGAAGACCGCGTCGAGCGCGAAGGCGCCGGCCCACACCGCCGTCACGCCGCGGACGGTGCGGCGGAAGCGGTCCGACCGTTCCCAGGCCCGTTCGTAGGCCTCGGCGAGCGCGGGGTCGCCCCGGGTGGCGAACGGCTTGCCGGAATCCAGCACCAGCGGCCGCCCGGTGAAGCAGGGATGTCCCGGGGGTCATCCGCCGCTTTGCCGGCTGTCGGGCTGGCTCCGCCGTTCGTACGCACAATCGTGAGCACTCGGCGGGGTGCTTGTCAGCGCTCCGCAGCCGAGCCTCGTGAACTTGTCACGAAGTTGACAAGAAATCGGTTTCCCTTCGAAGGTGTGACACGTTCGGGACTACTTTTTCGATGTGTCCGGTGTCACCCCGCACCAGGCGGTGTGCGCGAACCGGGGTCCCGGGCGGAGCGAAGGAGCTGCGATGTCGGTCGAGCGCGGATTCGATCACGCTGCGCCGCCGCCCGCCGCACTACCCCGCAAGCTCGCCGACATCCTGCGTCCCGAGCTGGCCAGCCTCGCGGCCGAGATCGTCGACGAGATCCGCGCGACCATCCCGGCCTACGCCCGCCCGCTCGAGGGCCCTTACGGCAAGTCGATCCGGGCCGGCGTCGAGTACGCGATCACGCTGTTCGTCGCGCAGATCGCCGACCCGACGGTGTCCAAGGAGCAGTCCCACGAGGTGCACCACCGCCTGGGGCAGAACGAAATGCGCGAAGGCCGCAGCCTCGACACGCTGCAGTCGGCCTACCGGGTCGGCGCGCGCGTGTCGTGGCGGCGGATCATGCGCGTCGGGCGCCGGAGCGGGCTCTCGTCGGCGGTGATGTCCCAGCTGGCCGACGCGATGCTGGCGTTCATGGACGAGCTCGCCTCGGTCGCGCTCGACGGTTACCTGGAGGCGAAGGCGCGCACGGCGGGCGCGCTCGACACCTGGCGCCGCAAGCTGCTGCACCTGATCCTGGAGACGCCGCCCGCGTCCCCCAAGGCGATCGCCGAGCTGGCCCAGCTGATCGGCTGGCCGGTGCCCACCGACGCGACGCCGGTGGCGGTCTGCCCGGCCGACGGCGTCGCCCCGGCGCGCCGCCACGCCGGGCTGGACGCGGACATCCTCGCCGAGCTCGACACGCCCGACCCGAAGCTGGTGGTCCCCGGCGAGCTCGGCGGCGCCCGGCTGGCGACGCTGCAGGTGGCCTTGCCGGACTGCCGGCTCTCGATCGGCCCGTGCGTCCCGCTCGCGTCGGTGGCGGATTCCCTGCGCTGGGCCCGGAACGCCCTGCACCTGGCCGAGCGCGGGGTGCTGGTGCCGCGTCCGGTGCTGCGCGCGGAGGAGCACCTGGCGACGTTGCTGGTCAACTCCGACACGGGCCTGGTCGGCACGCTGCGGCACCGCCTGTTCGCGCCGCTGGCGGACATGACGGGCAAACAGCAGGAGCGGCTGCTGGAGACGCTGCGGGCGTGGCTCGACAGCCAGGGCAACGTGGTGGAGATCGCGGAGCGCTTGGGTGTGCACCCCCAGACGGTCCGCTACCGCATGAGGCAGCTGCAGGCGACGTTCGGCGACAGCCTGCGCGACCCGGCGGCCCGCTTCGAGATGGAGCTGGCGTTGCGCGCGGGGGCGGCGCCGTTGCCGTTGCGGTACCCCGTGAGCGAGCTGCTGCCGTCCCAGCGCGCCGGGGTCACGCGTCCACAGTGGACGTCCAGCTAGGTCTCCCGCGCGGGTTCACCCGATCGGCAGGGCGGGGGTGAAGGCGGTGTCCTGACCCGCCGCCTGCGCGCAGGCGAGGCTCGGGCCGGCGGGAGCGCCGTCCGGGCGGTGCAGCGACAGGGCCACCGCCAGCCGGCCCGCGTGGAACGTGATGGGGCCCGACGCCCCTGCCTGGTGCGTCTCTTTGCCGTTGTGGAAGTCGATTGACCACCGGGTCGTGCAGCTCACCGTCCAGACGCTCCCCGTGCCGGTGGCGCGAATTCGACCGAGCCCGCGTTCTTGACCGTGAACGGTTCGGCGAAGGTGCCGCGCACGGCGTCGTAGCCGGCCACGCGCAGCAGCGCGGTCAGGGTGAAAAGGTAAACGTGCTGTGCCGATGGGGAAACCGCGAACGGCTGCCGGGGGTGCGGGTCGGTGACCGATCTTCATGCGTCCCCTCAGTTCGAGTGCTTGACCGCCTTCTTCGCGGCCGCTTCCGGCGGGGGTCCGTCGGATCCCGGCGGGCACTGGGTGTGGTCGGGTTCGGTGCACACGATCAGGTTGTAGGTGTCGACGAAGGCCTGGTTGCCCGGGCCGGAGCTCATCCCGGTCAGCAGCGGGGTCAGGTCCTGGCCACCGGCGGCGCAGCCGCGGAAGGCGGGCAGGGTGAAGCCCTTCTCCGGGTCGGTCCGGATGTGGCCGACGCCGAACGCTTCGTACGGCCCGTTCAGGGACAGCGTCACCTTGTCGCTCGTGACGCAGTCCGGCCCCAGGTCGAGCGGGACGCCGTCGACCTTCGCGTTGCTCAAGCGGGCCATCACCTGGAGCGTCGTGTCGAGGTAGGTGTTCTGGTCCTCGTGCGTGGTGATCTTGCCGGCGAACTCGATGACCTTGCTGTTCCGGTAGTCGACGGGCAGGAACTCGACGGTCGCGGTCACCGGGACGAACCCGAAGCCCAGGAACGACGCGGTCGCCGGCGCGAACGTGGTCGAGCCGGTGACCCGGGAGTCGTTGGTGATCAGGTTGAGGATGAACAGGCCGTTGAACAGGAACGCGGGATCGGCGGTGACGGTCGCGCCGAGCTTCTTGACCGTCGACTTCGTCAAGATCGTGACGAGGCTCAGGGGTACCGCGAACTCGTCTTCGGTCGGGGGATCGCCCGGGCCGGGCTCGTCGGCCGCTGCGGCCTGCTGCTCCGCCTTCTTGCCCGGCGTCACCTTCGGCAGCACCAGCACCTTGCCCAGCGTCGTCTGCTGCTCGGGGTCCAGCGCGCACGCGACCGGCTTCGCGGCCGGATCCGCGGGCGGTGGCACGGCGGCGAGCGCGAGCGACGGCGCGGTGACGTCGAAGGTGACGGCGCCGACGGTGTTCAGCGCGATGTCGGGCACGGTGCCGGTGGCCGTCAGGGTGACGTCCCCGGTTTCCGGCAGCGCGGTGGCCGGCACGGTGAGGGTGACCGGGACCTTGTCCGCGCGGTCGTCCTGGTGCACGTCGAGGTCGAGCGTCAGTTCGCCCGCCAGCGAGCCGGCGGTGGCACCGGCCGGGAGGTACGACGCCGCGACGTCGCGGGGGAGCGTGAGCTTCGTGGAAAACCCGCCGAGGGTCAGCGAGGTCCCCGTTCTCGCCTGGGCGGGGAGCGTGGCCGACGTTTCGACGGTGAGCGCGCGGGCGCCGAGCGGGTCGGCGAAGGGGCACGTCACCGAAACCGACGCCGTGGCCTTCGTGTCCGGCGGGACGGCGGGCGCGGGGGCGGCCGAGCCGACTCCGGTCAGCGCGCCGTTCACCGCGGAGAGCAGGCCGGCGGCCGCGAGCGCGGAAACGGCGAGGGTGCGGGGCCGGGCTCGACGTGGCATCAGGTTCCCTGGGTGCGTGCGGAAAGGGACGGAACGTCCCGGTGCGGGCCAGGGGACGGGCCCGCACCGGGACGGCCGGTCAGGTGACGGGGATGCTCGGGCTGAAAGCGGTGTTCTGCGCCGGGTTCGTCACCTTGAGGGTGCAGTTCATCGTCCACGGCGACCACGCGCCGGTCGACTTCTTGTGGAACTCCAGGTTCGCCGACAGCCCGCTCGTCAGCGACAGCGTGGCGCTGCCCGCGGTGGCCGGGGCGGTCCACGTCGGGATGGTGGACGTCGCGACCTGCGAGATGTTCACCGTGATCGGCCCGCCGGTCGGGTAGATGACCTCCGGGATGTTCAGCCCGGTGGCCGACGGCTGCGACAGCGTGCCGGCGTCCACGGCCACCGGCACCGTTGCGATGCCGCGGATGCCGTCGTAGCCGACCGCGGTCAGCAGCGCGTGGACGGTCGCGCTGATCGTGGCGGAGCCACCGACGTTGTCGGGCGTGACGGAGCTGCTCGCCGGGACCGAGTCGGGGGCGTCCAGGTGCGCGGTGATCGCGACCGGCTGCGGCGAGATGCCGGGGAAGGTGCAGTTGTAGGTGACGCCCGTCGTGCCCCCGGCGGTGTAGGTGGCGGTGGCGGCGGCCGCGGTGCCCGCGGTCAGCACCGCGATGGCGCCGATGGCGGTTGCGGTCGTGGCGAAACCGGCGGACAGCCTGCTGAGTCGGGACATACCTGTCATCTCCTTTGATTCAGTTCAGTCTCGGCTTTGGCTGATCGATTGCTCGCCGCCGTGAGCCCCCCATCGCGTTCACCGTCCCCTTTTGCCCCGGGCGGCGGGTCGCGATTTCATCGGCGTGCGAGGTGGAGGTCCATCTGCCGGAATCGAGGCTACTCGCCAGTTCAGTAAGGAACAAGACTTCGCGTCGGCGTGGGTGATACCCCGGTGGGTTCTTGTGCGCGACGGCGTAGCCGCGCGACCGGATTTGGCGGATTTTGACAAAGAACGGCCGCCGCGGCGATCTGCCGTTCGCTACGGTCTACCATTTGTGATCTTGTCGAAGCAATCCCGGATAACGAAACCGGAGAAATGAGGCTACCGTGCCGGGTAGTTCCCGTTGTGGACGGGTATCACTGAAGGGCGCCGCATTCACGGTGACGGCGGCGATGGCCGTCTCGGCGCTCGCACAGCCGGCGACCGCGGCCACCGTCGGCGGCGTGATCGCCTGGGGCAAGCCGGACTACGACGTCACCATCCCGCCGCCGGACGCGCTGACGGGCGTCACCGCGGTGTCGGCGGGGGGCACGACCGCGCTGGCGCTCAAGGGCGGCGCGGTCCTCGCGTGGGGCGCGAACAACTGGGGTGCCAACCAAATCCCGGCCGCGGCCACGTCCGGGGTCGGCCAGATCGCGTCGGGCTGGGGGCACGAGCTGGCCCTCAAGAACGGCAAGGTCCTGGCGTGGGGCAACAACTGGTACGGCCAGACGACGTTGCCCGCGTCGGTGTCGAGCGGGGTCATCGCGATCTCGGCGTCCAACATGCACAGCCTGGCGCTCAAGCAGGGCGGGCAGGTGGTCAGCTGGGGGTCGCGGACCGACGTGCCGGCCACCGCGCAGTCGGGTGTCACCGCGATCTCCGCCGGGGGCGACCACAACCTGGTCGTCAAGAACGGCGGGGTGCTGGCCTGGGGCAGCAACACCTACGGGCAGGCGACGGTGCCCGCCGGGCTTTCTTCGGGGGTCACGGCGGTTTCCGCCGGTTTCTTCCACAGCCTGGCGCTCAAGGACGGCCGCGTCTACGCCTGGGGCCGCGACAACTTCCACCAGACCGAGGTGCCGCCGGAAGCGCTGTCGGACGTCGTGGCGGTCGACGCCGGGTTCAACCACAACGTCGCCCTCAAGGCCGACGGCTCGGTGGTGACCTGGGGCTCGAACCTCGTCGGTGAGACGTACTTCCCCTGGTGCGGTCCGGTGTTCGCCGTTTCGGCCGGCGACAACGACAGCTTCGCGCTGAAGGAAGATCCGAACGCGGCTTGCTGACGCCCGGTGGGTGGCGGGCCCGCGCGGCCCGCCACCCGTGGCCGCATCAGGTGGCGTCGCTGGCCAGGTCGAGCGAAATGGTGTTGCCCGGCCCCGAAATCAGGGCACCGAGGGCGATGTCGGCGATGAAGCAGTTGCTGAACTCGGGGATCGTGTACGTGCCGGTCACCGTGATGGCCGGCGCGGTGATGTCGATGTCCTGCGCGGACAGCGTCAGGTCGAGCGGGGTCTTCGTCTTGCAGCTGCCCGGCACGGTCGGCAGCGGGAAGATCGGGATGATCGGGCCGGCCCAGATGTCGTAGATCTCCATGTTGGCCTTGGCCTTGGTGACGAGGGTGCCGTCGGCGATCGTGCCGGTGGCCGGGCCGAGCGGGGTCACCTTGACCTTGGCCTTGATCCGGAAGATGCCGGACAGCAGGGAGATGTCGGCCTGCGCCGGCGGCAGCGCCAGGTCCGCGCTGAGCCCGACCGTGCCGGTCTGGTCGTCGATCAGCAGGTTGCCCTTGAGCGAGCCGGGGCCGAGCTTCATGGCGCTGCCGGTCTTCTTCACCGTGGTGCTGCCGGTCACCTTGTAGGAGACGGGGATCGGGATGACGTCGGCCGAGGCCGGGGTCACCACGACCCCGGTCAGCACGACGGCCGCCGCCGACGTGAGCACGGCCATTCTCCTCAGCTGCGTTGCCACGGACATGGTTGTCCTCCTTGTGCGTTTCCCGTCCGTTTCCGGGTGCTTCCGGAAACGGTGAAGTGTTCGTCGTTCAGCGCGGTTCGAGTTCGGTGACGACCCAGCCGTCACCCGTGTGTTCCGCGGTCACGGAAAGCTGCGCCGCGGCGCTGTCGGTCGCATTGTTGTCAGCCCGGACGGCTGATTGATCGAGAAAGACGAGTAACCGCGCGTGACCATTCCGGAGTTCTTGGACGGCGATCGCCGAAACGCGGGAAGTGAGTACGAGCTTTTGTTCGGGTGCCTTCTGCCTGACTTGGGCGAAGAGCTTGTCGTAGGAATCCTTGGCGGACCCCCGCAACACGGCGGCGGCGGCCTTTTCGGTGACGTCGGTCTTGTCGTAGGAATAGGAGAAGATCCGGTTCATCGCGAGGGTGACGGCGGAGGTGACATCGGCGGTGGCGCCGACATCGGTGAGCGCGAGGTTCGCGGCGGCGGGGTTGCCGGCGGCCGAGCGGGCTTCGAGGGTGAACCAGGCACCGGCGCCGGTGAGGACCAGGGCGGCGGCGAGCAGGAGGGCGGGGAGGCGGAGCCAAGCCGGGCGGGCTTTGGCGGGCGCCTCGCTTTCGCCTTCGGTGGGTTCGCTGTCGGCAGCTTCGGCAGCTTCGGCAGCCTCGGTGGGTCGGGCTTCGTCGGCGGTGGCCGGCGACGCCTGCTCCACCTCGGTCTCGATCGTCTTCGCGCGGTTCATCGGGCCCCCACCGGCAGCTGGTCCAGCGCGCTCAACTTCCACCCGTCCGCCGTCCGTGACAACGCCGCCGCGAAGCGGTTGCGCTTCACCGCCGGGGCCGTGCCTTCCTTCGCCATCGTGATCTCCACCGAAGCCAGCATCTTCGCCGTGCCCGCGTGCTCGTCCAGCTCGCTCAGCGCCGCGTCCAGGACCCGGCCCGTCGCCACCGTCGCGTTCGCCGACAGGGTCTTCTTCGTCGTGTCGTCCGTGCGGGCCAGCTGGTCGTGCAGCGGGCCCGTCGAAGCCGACAGCCACCGGCCGATCCCGCCGTTCACGTCGTGGTAGTCGAGGCTGCTCAGCTCCGCCACCAGCGTCCGGCCGCTCGACAACGCCTCGTCGCGCGCCACCCCGTACGTCAGCGACGCGTCATGCGACGCCGCGTACCACGAGTAGCCCGACCAGCCCGCGAACACCGCCGCCGCGGCCGCCAGCCCCAGCGCCCCCTGCTTCAGCGCAGCCACAGCATCTCCTCGAGGCTCGTCGACGTCGCCTGCCCGTCGAGTCCGGTCAGCCCGCCCGGCAGCGCCGGCTCCGGCACCGGCGGGTGCGGCGCGTTCTGCACGCCGCGCACCGAACTCTCGTTGCCGTACGGCAACGTGCACGCCGCGTCCGTGTTCAGCGGCAACGGCGTCACGTCGTCGCTCGACCGGTGCGGTGTCGCCCCGTAGCCCTGGACGCACGGCGGCGGGTTGTCGAAGTTCAGCACCAGCGCCATCCGCAGCGCGTCGCCTTGGGGGTTCAGCGCCGACCCCACGCCCGCCACCGCGCGCGGCATGTTCGCCAGCAGCGACTCCTCCGCCGCGGTGCGGGTGCCGAACACCCGGGCCGTCGTGAGCAGGTTGGCCAGCAGGATCGGCAGGCCGGGGTCGTTTTCCTTCAGCACCGAAGCAAGTTCCGTCGCCGCCGGCGGTGCGGTCGCGATCAGCCGCCGCAGGTCGCCATCGGAGCGAGCCAGCTGCTGGGCGAAGACACGGGCGTTGCTGCTGAACGAGCGCCACTCCGACGACGAGTCGACCTGCGTCCGCAGCACCGTCGCGCCGTCGTTGATCAGCTTCGACGTCTGCGGCAGGTTCGCGCTCGCGTCGTGCGTGAAGGTCGTCGCCGCGTCCATCAGCGTCTGCAGGTCCGGGCCGGCGCCGCGCAGGGCGTCGTCGAGCTCGTCGACCACCGTGCGCAGGTCCTGGGTCGGCACCGATGCGGTGAACGAGTCGAGGTCCGTCAGCAGGTTGTTCACCGGCAGCGGCAGCGTCGTCGACTCGCGCCGGATGACCGAGCCTTCGCCGAGGTAGGGCGCGTCGGCCGTGCGGGGCTGCAGGTCGACGTACTGCTCGCCGACCGCCGACCGGTTCGCCACCACCGCGCGGGAGTCCGCCGGGATGGGCGGGGCGCCATCGTCGATCAGCAGGTCGGCTTCCGTCCCGGTGACGGTGAGCCGCAGCTCGCCGACCCGGCCGACGGCGACGCCGCGGTAGGTCACCTCGCCGTTGGTGAACAGCCCGCCGCCCTCGGCCAGCTCCAGCTTCACCGCGTAGCTGCCGGACCCGAACAGCCGGCCGAGCCCGGCGTAGTTCGCACCGACGAACGCCGTGGTGGCCAGGGCGATCACGACGAACAGCACGACCTGGACCCGCACTCTGCGCGTCAGCATCACTGGCCTCCCGAGGGGATCGGGAGCGGCGGCAGGCCCGGCGGCACGCCCTCGCCGGGCGCGGGCAGCGGCACTCCGGGCGCCGGGATCATCGACGCGTAGGCGTTGACGTAGTCGCCCTTGATCGCCGGGATCACGGAGTCGGGGAAGGGGAACGTCGGCAGCATCTGCAGCGACTTCGGCAGGTCGGCGCCCGCGTCCGCGAGCTGGTCCAGGATCGGCGCGAGCGCCCGCAGGTCGGCCACCAGGTCGTCGCGGCTGCGGTCGACGACGTCGGTGGCCACCGTGGAGAGCCGGTCGAGCGCCTGCAGCATCGAGACGAGCTGGGTGCGCTGGTCGGTGAGCGTCTGCAGGCCCGGCGTGAGGTCGGTCAGCGCGCCGGACACCTGCTCGTGCCGGTTCGCGAGCGTCGTGGACAGCCGGTTCAGGCCGTCCAGCGCTTCGGTGATGTCCGACCGGTGCGCGTCCAGGTCGGTCATCAGGGTGTTCACCCCGGACAGGAACGAGCGGATCTGTCCCTCGTTGCCGTCCAGCACCTTCGACAGCTCGCGGTTGATGGTCTGCAGCTGGCCGATCCCGCCGCCGTTGAGCAGCAGCGAAAGGGCGCCGAAGATCTCTTCGAACTCGGGGTTGCGGTTGGTGCGCGCCAGGGGGATCGTGGCGCCGTTCGCCAGCCGCGCACCCCCCGCGTTCTGCGCTTCCCCGTCCGGCGCGGCCAGCTCGACGAACTTCTCGCCGAGCAGGCTGGACTGGCGCAGCCGCGCGACGGCGCCGGCCGGCAGCACGACGTCGCCGTTGACGTCCAGTACCGCTTCGGCCGTCCACCCGTCGCCGCCGAGCCGGATCTCCCGCACCCGCCCGACCGGGACGTCGCCGACCTTGACGGCGGCCTGCGGCACGAGGTCGAGGACGTCGGCGAACTGCGCGGTCACCGCGTACGGGTGGTCGCCGAGGTCGGCGCCGCCGGGCAGCGGCAGGTCGTAGACGCCCTTGAACTCGCCGGGGGAGCAGCCCGCGAGGGCCAGGCACCCGATGGCCACGGCGGTGAGCACCCGCTTCATCGGCCGCTCCCGTTCGTGTAGACGTCGCCGGTGGCCGGCAGCGGCATCGGCGGGTAGTACTCGAGGACGTTGTCGCGGCCCATCAGCCGGCCGGTGGCCGGGTCGATCGCGTTGAGGACGTTCGACACCGCCAGCGGCACCCCGTCGAGCGTCTCGGCCAGCGACTGGCGCTGTTCGACGAGCGTCCGCGTCGTCGTCACCAGGTTGTCCACAGTGGACTTGAGGGCACCGCGGTTGTCCCGGATGAACGCCTGGACGTCGCCGAGCGCCAGGCCCAGGCTGTCGAGGGCGTGGGCCAGCTCGCCGCTGTTGGCGGCCAGCGTGCCGGAGATCTGCGACAGCTGCTGGTTGACCCCGCTGACCTGCTGGTCGTTGGTGGCGAGCATGGTCGTGAACCGCTGCAGCTCGTCGACGGTGCCGAACAGGTCGTCCGAGTTGCCGGCGAGCGTCCGGGCGAGCTGGGCGAAGTTGCGGACGCTGTCGTTGAACGCCTGGCCGTTGCCCCGCAGGTTCTGCGCACCGGTCTTGAGCAGGTCCGACAGCGCGCCCTGGGAGTTGGCGCCGTTCGGGCCGAGGGCCTTCGACAGCGTGTCGAGGCTCGCGTAGAGCTGGTCGAGCTCGACCGGGGTGGCGGTCCGCTGCACCGGGATGGACGCGCCGTCGGGCAGCCGCGGCCCGCCGCGGGCCGGCTTGGCGAACTGGACGTAGCGGTCGGCGACGACGCTGGGGGCGATCACCAGCACCGTGGTGTCCTCGGCGATGCCGACCGAGCCGTCGATCGTCATGCCCACCTGCACCTGCTCGCCGCGCGGGGTGACCGAGTCGACCTGGCCGATGCGGACGCCGAGCACGCGGACGTCGGAACCGGCGTAGACGCCCACCGCGCGGGAGAAGAACGCCGTGACGTGGTGCTGGCCGCTGCCCGAGAACACCCACCACAGCGCGGCCGTGACGACCAGCGCGAGCAGGATCGCGGCGGCGACGAACCGGGTGGTCAGTACCCCGGCCCGGGTGGTGGTCAGCGCGCTCACTTGGTGCCTCCCGGCGCGGTGCAGGGGTCGTGGTTCTCCGGCAGCAGGCCGCAGAGGTAGGCGTCGATCCAGCGGCCGTTGCCGGTCGTGTTGGTGACGACGCGGAAGTACGGCCCGGCCAGCTGCAGGCCCCGGGTGAGGTTGTCGTTCTGCTTCTTCAGCAGGTCGGTCACCTGGGAAAGCGACTGCAGCGCCTTCTTGAGCGGATCGGAGTTCTCCGCGACCAGGCCGCGGAGCTGGTCGGCCAGCCGCGCCGAGCCGGCGAGCAGGTCGTGGATCGCGTCGCGGCGGCGGTTCAGCTCGGTCAGCAGCAGGTTGCCGTCGTCGATCAGCTTCTCGAAGTCCTCGTTCGAGTTCGCCAGCGTCGTGGTCAGCTTCCGCGCGTTGGCCAGCAGTTCGGCGATCTCGCCGTCGCGGCTGGAGACCGTCTTGGACAGCTGCGACAGGCCGTCGAGCGCGCTGCGGACGTGCTCGGGGGAGTTGCGGAAGGTGTCGGACAACGTGGTGAAGCTGTCCGCGAGCTGCTGGGTGTCGATCGCGCCGACCGTGTCGGCCAGGCCGTTGAACGCGTCGGTGACGTCGTAGGGCGTGACCGTCCGGGTGCGCGGGATCGCCTGGTCCGGGTCCTGCACGCCGTCGCCGGTCGGGTTCAGCGAGAGGAACTTGCGGCCCAGCAACGTCTTGATCTTGATGTCGGCGGTCGTGCGGTCGCCGATCCACGCGTCCTTGACCCGGAAGGACACGAGGACGTGGTCGTCGGCCAGCTCGACGTCGCGGACCGCGCCGACCTTGATGCCGGCGATCCGCACCTCGTCGTCCGGCTGCAGGCCGGCGGCTTCGGAGAACTCGGCCTCGTAGGTGGTGCCGCCGCCGACGATCGGCAGGTTGTCGTAGTTGAACGTGACGGTGAGCAGCGCGGCCAGCGCGACGCTGCCGACCACGCCGAGGGCGAGCGGGTTGCGCTCCTTGAAGGACTTCACGAGTCGCACCTCGCCGTCGGGACGTACACACCGCGCGGGGGTGTCGTTTGGAGCGTGGCGCGGCAGAGGAAGAAGTTCATCCACGTGCCGTACGTTGCGACGCGGCCGATTTCGGTGAACTTGATCGGCAGGTTCGTCAGGAAACTGTCCACATCGGACTGGTTGGTCACCAGGGTGCCGGCCACCCGCTGCAGCCCGGCGATGCTCTCCTTCAACGGCGGGCGCGCCTGCTCGAACAGGCCGGCGGTCGACTGCGTCAGGTCGCCGATCCCGCTGATGGCGTCGCCGATCGCGACGCGGTCGCCGGCCAGGCCGGACACCAGCTGCCGCAGCGTGGACACCAGGTTCGCGAGCGCGTCACCCTTGCCGTTGACGGTCTTGAGCACCGAGTTGAGGTTCCCGATCACCTCGCCGATCACCTTGTCGCGCCCGGCGAGGGTGGTGGTGAGCGAACCGGTGTGGGCCAGCAGGCTTTCGACGGTGCCGCCTTCGCCCTGCAGCACCTGGACGATCTCGCCCGAAAGCTCGTTGACGTCGTTCGGCGACAGCGCCTGGAACAGCGGCTTGAAGCCGTTGAACAGGTCGGTGAGGTCCAGGGCGGGGGTCGTGCGGTCGAGCGGGATCTCGCCGCCCTCGGGCAGCTGGTCCCGGGTGCCGGTGGTGCCGCGTTCGAGGGCGATGTAGCGCTGCCCGACCATGTTGCGGTACTTGATGACCGCGTGGACGTCGGCGGGCAGCCGGCGGCCCTGGTCGAGGGAGAACCCGACGAGCGCCCGGTTGTGGTCGCTGATCTCCAGCGACTCGACCTGGCCGACGCGGACGCCGGAGATGCGCACGTCGTCACCGTCGTTGAGCGAGGTGGCGTCGAGGAACTTGGCCGTGTACCGCTGCCCGCCGCCGACGCCGGAGTTCGTGATGGACACGGCCAGCAGCGTCGTCGCGAGGACGGTGACGACGATGAAGATCAGGCTCTTGATGAGCGGGGAGGCGATGTTCCTCACTTGAGCTTCACCTCCGTGCCGCGGTAGAGCGGCCCGACGAGCACGCTGCTCCACTCCGGGACCTGCGCGGCGGGCACGCCGATCGAGGGCGCGACCAGCGTGGCCAGCAGCTGCTCCTCCTGCGGGGAGTTCGCGACGCCGAGGTCGCCCTGGCCGCCGGTGAGCAGCGGGTGCCCGGTGCTGCCGGGGGTCGCGGCAGCGGTGCCGGTGGTCGGGGCGACGCCGGAGGGGTAGCAGCGCGGCTCGCCGCCGCCGGTGAAGCGCGGGTCGTCCCGGCCGGGCAGGTACTTGCCGCTGTCGGTGGTCACCGAGACCTCGGCGTGCAGGCCCGGCTCCTTGCGCGTGACGCCGAGGACCTTGTCCATGGATCCCTTCAGGGCGCTCAGCGAGCTGATGGTGCAGGCGAAGCTGGGGGAGTACTTCGCGGCGATTTCGAGCGGCGCCCGGCTGTCGGCGGCCAGGGCGATGAGGTTGTCGCGGTTGTTCTGCAGGAAGGTCGTGACCTCCTGGGACGACGACGTCACCTGCTGGTAGACCCCGGCGAGGTCGGCCTGCTTCTCCTTGACCGTGTTGAGCGTGACGGCGGAGGAGGTGAGCGCGTCGAGCAGGTCCGGGGCGATGTCGCCGTAGAGGTTCGAGACCGTGGCCAGGTCGTGGATGTCCTGGGTGAACGCCGGCAGGTCGGGGTTGAAGTCCCTCAGGTAGTCCGCGGCGGTGCCGATCGTCTGCCCGAGCTGCTCGCCGCGGCCCTGCAGCGCCGTCGACACCGCGGTCAGCGTCGTCGCGAGCTTCTGCGGCTGAACGGCCTTGAGCAGCGGCAGGAGGTTGTCGAAGACGCGTTCCAGCTCGATCGCGTTGGCCGAGCGGTCCTGTTCGATCGTGTCACCCGCGGCCAAGTGCGGGGCCGGGGCACCGTCCGGGATGGACAGCTGGACGTACCGCTCGCCGAACAACGTCTTGGGCACCAGCAACGCGGAGACGGTGCGCGGCAGCATGTCCACCTTGCCCGGCTCCAGGGCAAGCGCTATCTCGGCGCCCCGCGGCGTCGCCCGGACTTCGCGGATCTCGCCGACGAGCACGCCGCGGGCCTTGACCTGCCCGCCCGGGGAGAGCTGGTTGCCGATGCGGCTCGCCTCGAGCGTCACCGGGACCGTGCTGACGAAGTCCTTGTCGTACACCTTGATGGAGAGCGTCACGAGCACGCCCATCACCACCAGGAACAGCACGCCCGCGGTGCGGATCCCGGCCTTGCGGCGGGTCTCCCGTCTCATCCGGCCACCTGCACGGTGGTCGTCGCACCCCAGATCGCCAGGGACAGGAAGAAGTCGAGGACGCTGATCGCGACGATCGCGGTGCGCACCGCGCGCCCGACCGCCACGCCGACGCCGGCCGGGCCGCCGCTCGCGCGGAAGCCGTAGTAGCAGTGGGCCAGGACCACGACGACGCTGAAGACGAGCACCTTCCCGAACGACCACAGGACGTCGCCGGGCGGCAGGAACAGCAGGAAGTAGTGGTCGTAGGTGCCCGCGGACTGGCCGAAGAACCACACGGTGACCTGCCGGGAGGCCAGGTAGCTCGACAGCAGGCCGATCGCGTAGAGCGGGATGACGGCGAGGAAGCCGGCGATCACCCGCGTCGTCACCAGGTACGGGACGCTGGGAATGCCCATGACTTCGAGGGCGTCGATCTCCTCGGAGATCCGCATCGCGCCGAGCTGCGCGGTGAAGCCGCAGCCGACGGTGGCGGACAGGGCGAGGCCGCTCACCAGCGGGGCGATCTCGCGGGTGTTGAAGTAGGCGGAGACGAACCCGGCGAACGCCGACGTCCCGACCTGGTTGAGCGCGGAGTAGCCCTGCAGGCCGACGACCGTGCCGGTGGCGACGGTCATCCCGATCATCACGCCGATCGTGCCGCCGATGACGGCGAGCGCGCCGCTGCCGAAGCTGACCTCGGCCAGCAGGCGGACGACCTCGCGCAGGTAGCGGCGCAGCGCCCGCGGCGTCCACGCGATCGCGCGGAGGAAGAACAGGATCTGGTCGCCGAGGGTGTCGAGGAAGCCGAACCGGCGGTCGACGGCTTCGCGCACGCGCGCGGTCTTGGGGACTTCCGTGGTCGTCACGCTCAGCTCCCCTTGGGCGGCACGAGTTGCAGGTAGACGGTGGTGAGCACGAGGTTCAGCACGAACAGCAGCAGGAACGTGATGACCACGGACTGGTTGACGGCGTCGCCGACGCCCTTCGGGCCGCCCTTGGGGTTCAGCCCGCGGTAGGCGGCGACGACCCCGGCGACGAAGCCGAAGATGAGCGCCTTGATCTCGCTGATCCACAGGTCGGGCAGCTGCGCGAGCGCGGAGAAGCTGGCCAGGTACGCGCCCGGCGTCCCGTGCTGCATGATCACGTTGAAGAAGTAGCCGCCGAGCACGCCGACGACGCTCACCATGCCGTTGAGGAAGACCGCGACGCCCATGGCGGCGAGCACCCGCGGCACGATCAGCCGCTGGACGGGCGAGACGCCGAGGACCTCCATGGCGTCGATCTCTTCGCGGATGGTGCGCGAGCCGAGGTCCGCGCACATGGCGCTGCCGCCGGCCCCGGCGATGAGCAGCGCCGTCACGATCGGGGCGGCTTGCTGGATGATCGCGAGCACGCTGGCCGCGCCGGTGAAGGACTGCGCGCCGATCTGCGTGGTCAGCGACCCGATGTGCAACGCGATCACCGCGCCGAACGGGATGGAGACCAGCGCCGTCGGCAGGATCGAGACGCTCGCGATGAACCAGAACTGCTGGATCAGCTCACGCAGCTGGAACGGGCGGCGGAACGTCAGCCGGACGACGTCGAGGCCGAGCCCGTAGAGCCGTCCGGTCTGCCGCAGCGCGGCGGCCCCGGGGAACGACGTCGTCGTCGTCCGTTCGGCCATTCGTGTGCCTCCCCAGCGGTTTCGACGGCACGTCGAATACACCCGAGTCGAGCAAGGGGAAATGGTCCGAACGGGGTAACAATTGCCGGCCATTCACGGTCTCGGGGGTCGCCGTGCCGTTTCCTACTGGTCGGTACGCTAACCACGGCCCTGCTGGGAGACAAGAACTTGAGCAGGATCGCGCGGTCACGGGCTGGTAACCGCGCATTTCTTGTCCGACGCTGACAAACGGACCGGATCTTGTTGTCAAAAATGGAAAAGAAAATCCCGTCCCGGATGTGTAACGAGCCGGAGGGCACCTTTGTAGCACCGGATACGCCGAAGGGCACCTTCGTCGCGTCTCATGGGACGAAGGTGCCCTCCGGCTCGTTCGTCAGGACTTGAGGCCGGCCAGCAGCTCGTAGGAGCGGACGCGGTCGGCGTGGCCGTGGACCATCGTCGTGACCATCAGCTCGTTCGCGCCCGTGTCGGCCAGGAGCTGTTCGAGTCCCTTGTGGACCGTCTCCGGCGAGCCGACGATGCTCGAGCCGAAGCGCTCGGCCAGGAACGCGCGGTCCATCTCCGTGTACGGGTACTCGGCCGCCTCCTCCGGCGTCGGCAGCGCGATCGGGCGGCCGCGGCGCAGGCTCAAGAACGTCAACCCGGACGGCCCGGCCAGGAACTGCGCGCGGTCGTCGGTCTCGGCCGCGACGACCGACACGCCGAGCATCACGTACGGCTCGTCGAGCACCCCGGGCCGGAAGTTCTCCCGGTACAGCTGCACCGCCGGGACCGTGTTCTCCGCGGCGAAGTGGTGTGCGAAGGAGAACGGCAGCCCGAGGCGTCCGGCCAACTGGGCGCTGAAGCCGCTCGAGCCCAGCAGCCACACCGGCGGCTGGTTGCCCTCGGCCACCACCGCGTTGACGCCGCGCGCCTCCGAGTGGGTGAAGTAGCCGATCAGCTCCTGCAGGTGCTCCGGGAAGTTCTCCGCGGACAGCCCGCCCGGACCGCGCAGCGCCAGCGCCGTCCGCTGGTCGGTGCCCGGCGCGCGGCCGATGCCGAGGTCGATGCGGCCCGGGTGGAACGCCTCCAGGGTGCCGAACTGCTCGGCGACCACCAGCGGCGCGTGGTTGGGCAGCATGATCCCGCCCGAGCCGACGCGGATGCGCTCGGTCGCGCCGGCGACGTGGCCGATCAGCACGGCCGTCGCCGAGCTGGCGATGCCGGGCATGTTGTGGTGCTCGGCCAGCCAGTAGCGGTGGTAGCCCAGCCGTTCCGCGGCGCGGGCGAGGTCCAAGGTGTTTCGCAGCGTCTCGCCGACGGTGTTCCCCTCGGAAACGGGGGACAGGTCGAGCACGGACAGCGGCACGTCAGGCAGTGAGCTCACAACCGGGGTCAACGCCCCGGTGCCGCCATTGCTTCCCGCAGGGCGGCCGGATCTGCGCCCTGCCAAGCCACGACGCCGTCCGGGCGCACGAAAAGCGCCTCGGCCGGGGCGTCCGCACAGTCCGCCGTGACGATCTTCACGTCCGGGCCCGCGGCTTCCCGCAGGTCGGCGCGGTCGGCGAAGTCGAACAGCACCGGACGCGCCGCGCGCATGACCTCGGCCACACGGGTGGCGCGGCCGCCGACGGTCAGCGGCAGGTCGGGGACGTACGGCAGCTCGTCGGCGTCCCGCAGCAGCCCGGCGAGGTGCCGCGTCGCCTGGGGAAGCGCCGCCAGCTCGCCGAAAAGCGTCCGCAGCGCGTCGCCGTCTTCGCCGGTGAGGCGGTCCAGAAGGGCCTGGACACGGGTCTGCGTCAACGTCCGCGCGGCGACCGGGTGCCGTTCCGCGTGATAGCTGTCGAGCAAGGACTCGTCGGAAGCACCGCGCATGACGGCGGCGAGCTTCCAGCCGAGGTTGACCGCGTCCAGCAGCCCGACGTTCAGCGAGGAGCCCCCGGCCGGGAAGACGTGCGCCGCGTCCCCCGCCAGGAAGACGCGCCCGGCGCGGTAGCGCTCGGCGAGCCGGGCCGAACTGACCGTCCGCGACAGCCACAGCGGCTCGTCCAGCGGCAGGTCGGTCCCGAGCACGCGCCGCACGGCGTCGCGGAACTCGCCGAGCGTCGGCTCCCCGGACGGTTCCGATGACACCTCAGTCACCTCCCGGACGCCGGCGACGACGACGCCCGGCGTCAGCGACGTCACCAGCACCCGGCCGCCGGGCCGGCGGTTCCAGCCCCGCACCAGGCCCGGCACCGTCGAGAAGAGGCCGACGTCCGCCCGGAAGTGCCCGAGGCGCATCAGCTCGCCGTCGGTGGTGCCGGGGAACTCGATCCCGGCCAGCTCGCGGACGCGGCTGTGCGCGCCGTCGCAACCGACGATGTACCGCGCCTCCAGGGGGTATGAGCCGTCCGGACCGCGGACGGTGTCGAGGTCGATCAGCTCGTGCCCGCGCCGGATCTCGGCGCCGAGTCCGAGGGCGCGTTCGGCCAGCAGGGCCTCCATCCGCGGCTGCTGCAGCATCAGCCCGGGCACAGGCGTGGTCAGCGGCACCGGTCCGAACGGGAAACCGGGGAGCGGCCCGGCGAACCCGGCTTCGGCCCGGAACCGCTCGAGGAGCCCCCGGTGGTCCAGCTGCTCGACGATCCGGCCGCCGAGCCCGTTCGCCCGCGGCCGCTGGTCCGGCTCGATCCGCCGCTCCAGCACCACCACCTCGGCCCCGCCGAGCCGCAGCTCCGCCGCCAGCATCAGGCCCACCGGGCCCGCTCCGATCACCGCGACATCCATGACGCCCTCCTCGTGCCTGCCGGAACGTCAGTTCAAACTGACGTGCCCTGTCAGGCTAGACTGACGCACCATGGAAGCGGAAGAGCTTTCCGGGCGCATCTCGGAAACCGACCCCGCGGTCGCGCTGCGGGCGGTCGGCGCGCTGCACCGGCTCGCCGAGCAGGTCGAGGCGGCCGCCGTCGCGCACGCGAGGGAACGCGGCTGGTCGTGGGAGCAGATCGGGGACGCCCTCGGCGTCGCCCGCCAGTCCGTGCACGCGAAGCACGGGAAGTGAGGCCGTGGTGCTCGACCGACTGATCGCGAAGAGCCCGTTCGCCGTCGTGGTGACGGCGGCCCTGGACGAGTCCCGCCGCCGCGGCGACCGGCGCCTCGGCACCGAGCACCTGCTGCTCGGCCTCCTCCACGACCCGGACAGCGCCCGGGCGCTCGGCAAGACCGTCGAAGAGGCGCGCGCGGCCCTCGACCGCCTCGACCGGGCGGCCCTGGCGGCGCTCGGCATCGAGGTGGACGGGCTGCGGCCGGCGCGGGTCTCGGCGAAGCGGGGACGGCTGTCCCCGGGCGCGCTGACGTCGAACGCCCGCGCGGTCGTCGACAAAGCCATCCGCGGGAGGCCGCGGGAACCGGCCGAGCTGCTGCGGGCGCTGCTGACGGTGACCCCGCCCGATCCGGCCGCCGACCTGCTCGCGGAACTCGGCGTCGACGCCGGAGCCGTCCACCGGCGGCTGGTTTCGCCGAACGAACCCTGACGCGGCGCGGCATTCGATACCGTTGGTGAGAAACCGGCGGAACAAGGGAGGACGGGGTGCCGCGTCCGGAACGACCCTTGGATCCCGGCGACGACCCGCTGACCGAATTCGCCGCCGAACTCCGGCGTTTGCGGGAGAGCGCCGGTAATCCGACCTACCGCGAGCTCGGCCGCCGCGCGCACTACTCGGCGGGGACCCTTTCGGAGGCGGCCGGCGGGCGGAAACTCCCCAGCTTGGCCGTGACTTTGGCCTACGTCCGGGCCTGCGGCGGGGTTCCCGGCGAATGGGAAGAACGCTGGCACGCCGTCGCCGACGGCTCGCGCCGCGACGGTGAAGAATCACCACCCGAGCCGGAATCCGGGGAAAAGCCGCCCTATGTCGGGCTGAGCGCATTCGGCCCCACCGACGCGAGCCGATTCTTCGGCCGGGAACGGCTGGTCGAAAAGCTCGTCGGCCGGCTATCGAGACAGCGTTTTCTCGCCGTCCTCGGCGCGTCCGGTTCGGGGAAGTCGTCGCTGCTGCGAGCCGGCCTGCTGCCGACGGTGAAGGACCCCGTCGTGCTGCTCACCCCGGGCGCCCGGCCGCTGCAGGAGTGCGCCGTGAAGTTCGCCGCCGCGCTCGGCCTCGCGCCCGGCGCGCTGCTCGACGACTTCGCCGCGCACGCGCGCAACCTCGGGCTCGCCGCGCGGCAGCTCGCTGACGTGGACAACACCGACGTCGTCGTGGTCGTCGACCAGTTCGAGGAGATCTTCACCCTCTGCCAGGACGACGAGGAGCGCGCGCGGTTCCTCGGCGCGCTCGTCACCGCGACCACCGAGCCCGGCAGCCGGACCCGGGTCGTCCTCGGCATCCGCACCGACTTCTACACCCACTGCGCGCGGCACGCGGACCTCGCCGAAGCCATGCAGGACGCGCAGGTCCTCGTCGGCCCGATGACCACCGAGGAGCTCCGGCAGGCGATCTCGCGGCCCGCGGTCGACGCCGGGTACCGCGTCGAGAACGCCTTGGTCTCACGGCTCGTCGCGGACGCCACCGGCCAGCCCGGCGTGCTGCCGCTGCTCTCGCACGCGCTCCTCGAAACGTGGCGGCGCCGGCGCGGCACCACGCTCACCCTGGCCGGGTACGAGTCCACCGGCGGCATCGAGCGGGCCGTCGCGCAGACGTCGGAGGGAACGTTCGCCACGCTCTCGGCGCGTCAGCAGCGGCTGGCGCGGCAGATCTTCCTCCGGATGACCGCGCTCGGCGAAGGCACCGAAGACACCAAGCGCCGGATCACCCGCGCCGAGCTCGACACCGACGACGAGGACACCGCCGTCGTGCTCGGCGAGCTGGCCGCGGCGCGGCTGCTCACCCTCGACGACACCGGCATCGAGATCGCCCACGAGGCCCTCATCCGCGGCTGGCCGCGGCTGCGCGAGTGGCTCACCGAGGACCGCGAAGGCCTGCGCGTGCACCGGCAGCTCACCGAGGCGACCGGTGCCTGGGAGGCCGTCGACGAGGATCCCGGCTGGCTCTACCGCGGCACCCGGCTGGCCGTCGCGCGCGAGTGGGCCGAGCGCCAGGACACCGGGCTTTCCCAGCGGGAACGCCGGTTCCTCGACGCCAGCATCGCCGTCGAGCACGCCGAGCAGGAGCGCGACCGCCGTCGCACGCGGCGGCTGCGGCAGCTCGTCGCGCTGCTCGCCGTGTTGCTCGTCGTCGCCGTCGCGGCCACCGCGTACGCCGTGCGCGCGGAGAGCACGGCCACCGACCAGCGCAACAGCGCGCTCGCCCAGAAGGTCGCCGGCCAGGCGCTGGCCATGCGCGCCACCAACCCCGCGCTGGCCGCGCAGCTCGCGCTCGCCGCGTACCGCCTCGACCCGGGCGCCGACGCGCGCAGCAGCGTGCTCGGCATGTTCGCGACGCCGTATTCGACCCGCGTCACCGGGCACACCGGCCGGGTCAACACCGTCGCCCTCCGCCCCGACGGGCAGGTCCTCGCCACCGCCAGCTGGGACGGCACGGCGCGGCTGTGGGACGTCCACGACCCGCACCACCCCGCACCGCTCGGTGTCCTCACCGGGCACACCGGCAACGTCAACAACGTCGCCTTCAGCGCCGACGGCCGGACCGTCGCCACCGCCGGTTTCGACGGCACCGTCCGGGTCTGGGACGTCGGCGACCCGGCCCGGCCGGGGCCCGGGATCGTCGTCGAGCGCCACGATGGAAAGTCCTACGCGGTCGCGTTCAGCCCGGTGGGGCCGCTGCTGGCGACCGGCGACGTCGCCGGCACGCTCCGGCTGTACGACACCACCGACCCGGCCCACCCGCGGCCGGCGGGGGAGCTGACCGGGCACACGTCGTACGTCAACAACCTCGCCTTCAGCCCCGGCGGCCGGCTGCTCGCTTCCGCGTCGGCCGACAAGACCGCGCGCGTCTGGGACGTCGCCTCGCGGCGTCAGCTCGGCGTCGCGACCGGGCACACCGACGTCGTGCACTCGGTCGCGTTCAGCCTCGACGGGCGCACCCTCGCCACGGCGAGCCAGGACCAGACCGCGCGGCTGTGGGACGTCACCGATCCGGCCGCGCCGGCGCAGCTGTCCTCGCTCGGCGCGCACCAGGCGATCGTGCGGTCGGTCGCGTTCGCCCCCGACGGCCACACCCTGGCCACGACCGGTTTCGACCGCACCGCGCGGTTGTGGGACGTCGCCGACCCGCGGCGGCCGCGCGAGCTGGAGTCCCTGCCCGGGCACACCGGCGCGATCGGCTCCGCGGTGTTCTCCCGCGACGGCCGCACCCTCGCCACGGCCAGCGACGACCAGACCGCCCGGCTGTGGGACCTGCCCGGTCCCGCGATCCCCGCCCACACGGCGCAGGCGTGCCACGCCGCGTTCGGCCGCGGCCTGCTCGCCACCGGCGGCTACGACGAGGCGGTGCGGCTGCACGACCTCACCGACCCGGCCGCGCCCCGGACCGTCGCCACCGTCGGCGGCTTCGGCGACGCGGTCTGCGGCGTCGCGATCAGCCCGGACGGCCGGACGCTGGCCACCGGCAGCTGGGACCACACGATGTCGCTGCGGGACATCACCGACCCGGCCCACCCCGGGCCGCCGGTGGTGTTCTCCCGGCCGCACGACGACATCGACGCGGTCGCGTTCAGCCCCGACGGGCGGATCCTGGCCACCGCGGGCGACGGTCACACGGCCCGGCTCTGGGACCTCGCCGACCGCCTGCACCCGGTGGAGATCGCCAAGCTGGCGGGCCACGAGGACGACGTCCACACGCTCGCGTTCAGCCCCGACGGCCGGACCCTGGCCACCGCGGGCTGGGACCACACCGCGCGGCTGTTCGACGTCTCGGTGCCGCGGGCGCCCCGGCCGCTGTCGAAGCTCGAAGGGCACACCGACACGATCTTCTCGGTCGCCTTCAGCCCCGACGGCCGGACGCTGGCGACCGCCGGCGCCGACCGGACGATCCGCCTGTGGGACGTCACCGACCCCGCCGCCGCGCGCGTGGCGGCGGTCCTGTCCGGGCACACCGACATCGTCATGTCGGTGTCCTTCGGCGGTGACGGCCGCGTGCTGGCCTCGGGCAGCTACGACCGCACGATCCGGCTGTGGGACGTCGCCCGGCGCGAGCCGTACGCGGTGCTGCCCGAGGAAGCCGACCGGGTCTACGCCGTGCAGTACGCCCCGGATGGCCATACGCTCGTCGGAACCGTCGCGGACGGCACGGCGCGGTTCTCGGAGACCGACCCCGACCGGGCGGCGACGAGGATCTGCGCGGTCACGGCGCCCCGGATCACCCCGGCGGAGTGGTCGGCGGGTCTGCCGGGCATCGATTACGCCCCGCCCTGCCCCTGACGGATTGTTCGGCGTTGTTGTTCGGTGCGGGTGCGCGGACACCGAACAACGATTGTCCACTAGACATGCCCTCGGACGGGTTTCGTCCGCGAGACGTTTCTTCACCGGGGGTCTGAAGGGCTCCTTCAAGGGCACGGGAACCCCGCTCCCCGCCCCTCGAAGGGGCCCTTCAGCGTGTCCAGGCGGCCGGCACCAAGCGCCCCAATGTGGCCTTCGGTGCGTTCAACGCACCGAAGGGCCCCTTGGGTGCGTTGTACGCAACCAAGGCCACATTGGGGGGGTCCGCCGGC
>NZ_JBFBBZ010000005.1:255990-341866 GCF_040682935.1 Amycolatopsis sp. NPDC051061 | reverse complement strand
GGTCCTGCTTCCGCCGCCGACGACAACACCAGGCCCGCCTCAGTCACTACAAACGACGTGGCTACCCACTCACCTGACTGCCGTTGCAGTATTAGTCCACACAACCGACCATGATCAACTGGTGGCCGCACCTGTCTTCAGGCAGCCCACCAGCGGCATCACGAAGTCCGGCTGGAGTACTAGCGCGCCTTGACGCGTGCGCCACGGTCCGCCCGGCACGGCGAGCGACGTAACCGCCGTCCGCGCTTCCCAGTGTCGTCGGCGGTCGCGACCGAGGTAGCCGAGCATGATTAAGCCACCGGCTAGCACGCGGTAAGTGCCTTAGATCTCGAAGTCCTTGGTGCGCTCGACTCGGACCGTGTCGAGATCGATCACGTCTTCGCGCTTCACCGGTCGCGCTTCCGTTGCCATCGTATCCGTGACGTATTTCGTGACCGTTGCCAGTTCCGCGGTACTCACGGACGCACGCTGGACCTCCGCGCCAGGTGCAGCGGCGACGTCAGTCGCGTGACTGGCGTTGGCTAGCTCGGCGACGGCGGCCAGGTCTGCGAGCGCGGCGCGGGCATCATCGCCGGACGTCGCGGCCCGGCGCGCGGCGGCTACGGCGCGTCCAGTTCGGTCGAGTAGGCCGAGCAGGTCGGCGTGGGCGGGGTCGGCGGCGAGCCGAGCACGCCGGGCGCGTTGGCGACACGCAGGGCCGTGGTGCGTCGCTGGACGCCCCCGTCCACCTGGACTGGCAACGTCTTGCCACAACCCGCGCAGACTGGTCCGGCCATCCTGAACCCTACCTTTCGTGACTCTTTTCGTGACGAGGGCGCGCAGCTTACCGTCATGTCACGGAAATTTGCTGTCACAACCCGTCTCGCGAGCCGTCAAGCCGTCACACTGGCTGTGACGCGCCGAAATGTCGCTCCACCTGGGAATATATTGCTTGCGACGGCTGTGACGGGCTCCAGCGGGAACCGTCACAGCCGTCATAATCTGCCCGTGCTGAGGCCACTTCGAGTCGCCAGCGGACACCCGTCACGGGAAGTCGGTTGGGCGGAGCGCGGAACGCTGCGCCGCGACGAGTTCGGCAGCTGTGTGCGCGACTGCCTGGAGCACGGTCACGTGCTCGGTCAGCCGGTCGAGCCCGAGAGCCGTCAGGCGGAGTTTCATGCGGCGTCCTTCGGTCCGAGTCACCAGGTACTCGGCGGCGCGCAGACTCTCGACGTGTTGCGCGAAGCTCAGCTCACTGAGGTGCAACGCGCCTCGAACGGCGACGTCCTCGCGCCAGCGCATGTCTGCCAGCAAACATGCGACGAACAGCCGCACCGGCAGAAGCAGAAGCGGGTCAAGCGCCCGTTGAAAGGCAGGCACGCTAGGCCGCTCGTCGGGCGTCATCGCGCCCCTGCCGGCAGTTCGGCGGAACCAGGTCCGGGCGAACGGCGGAGGCAGGTCACGCAAGGCATCCCAACCGGACGGTCCAGCAACTCAAGCTCGCCCGGGCCGAACGTCTCGCCGCAGTACGCAGTCAAGCGCTCCGGCGCGGTCTCCTCCGGCGATAGCGGGAAGACGTGCACGACGCGGCGGGTTTCGCCCACTGTGCCAGGGAGCGGGCGCGCGATGATCACGCGTGCCGTCATCGGGCGCCTCGCCGAGCGTGATGATCGACGGGAACGGGCGCGGTCGGGGCGCCGCCCGTTCCCGCCGACGTGGTGGTCCGGCCGCCCTGCTCAGGAATGAGCCGCACGCGTAAAGGCGGGCGCGCGGCCGGAGTCTGGCGGCGGCCGAAGATGCGACGCCAGCGGGACGGCTCCCGACGACGCGCAGGCTCGGCCACGGGGTCAGCCGAGCGGTTGCGGAGACGGAGCACCGCGAAGCAGGCAACGCATGGGCGACCAGGCGGGATGAGACACGAGTCGATGAAGACCTCGTGTCCGCACAGCGCGCGGTATCGACCCTGGCAGAGGGCGACGCCGTGCGCGAACACCTCGTCCGTGACGGCGTGGTCCAGGTCGTCGGTGACGCAGCGGTACCAGGTCACATAGAGACGCGGCGGTCGTGAGGTGTGCTCGCCGCTGGTCACGGTCGCCCTCCAGCTGTCGGATGTGTTGAAATCATCCAATCCGAAGCGTCCGTCAGATCCCAGAGCGTAAACGTCGAAGTCTCGTAGCGCAGATGTGGCACACGGCGCGATTACCTGCTGATATGCTTGCTAGGCTGCGATCATCGTCAGCCAAAGCGAGGTGTTCGAGTGGTCAGCGTTCGTCGACGCGACGAGCTTGTTTCAGCTCGCAAGGCGGCCGGGCTGACTCAAGAACAGCTCGCCGAAGTGATGCGCGTCGACCGGTCAACGGTCATCCGTTGGGAGGCCGGCGACTACGCGCCTCAGCCGCACCAGTGGCCGAAGCTGGCCACAGTGCTCGGCCGCTCAGCCGACGAGCTACGCGAGTTGATCGGCGTACGCCCGGTCGCCGGTACGCCACTGCTCGGATCGGCGCTTGAGCCTGCGTTCAACTGGCTGGATCGGCAGGCCGGCTGGAGCCCGGGGACGACACGCGGGCGCGTGGAGGCACGGGTACCAGCAGGTCGGCGCGTCCGGATGCCGGTCGGTCGAAGCCACCTCGCCGACTCCTTGGCGGACTACTACGGCGGTCCGCCTGCCGGACATTCGATGTATCGAGTTCGCTGCGGCGGGGTCGAGGCACGAACCAGCATCCTGACCCGTCCAGAGTGGACGGAATTGACGTGCCCTCTGACGTTCGAGGCCGACCGGCTCACGTTGCTGCCAGACGTCGCGCGGCCGCGCCGTGACATCGAAGAGAACGCGGCAGTCCAACGGCTCGCGGAAGCGGCGTCGGATGACGTGCGAATCGCGGACGTGCCGATCTACCGGCTGTCGGCGATCGAGTCTCAGCCGAACGCCATCGCGGGCAAGGTCGGGTTGGTCCCCTTCGTGGAGTACGCCTTGAGCGTGGATCTGCTTGAGCGCGAGTTGACCGACAGCCTTGAGGCCGGGAAGCATGCGCGGCCGGGGGACGCACCGCTGCGGGACAAGTACTTGCCTGACTTCGCGGCGGTGCTCGATCTGACTGGACGGCTGTGCGCAGGCGGGGTACTCGCGTTGACCGCGATCGCGCGGCCAGCGGACCCGTACCGCGGCGGACCGGACTACCTACTACTCGTCCAGGAGCGATCGAGGCGGGTGCTGAACGCGGCCGGTCGATTGGCGGTCATCCCCAAGGCGTTTCACCGACCGTTGGTGGACCAACGCGCGGACGCGCGGATCGGGGCGACGCTGCGCCGCGAGCTGGAAAAGGAGCTGTTCGGGCGCACCGACGTCGATAACACGGCGGGCGCGCAGCGCGCGGCTGACCCGATGCACCCGAGCAGGCTGTCGGGGCCGATGCACTGGCTCACCGAGCCGGGGCGGATGCGGTTGGAGTGCACCGGGTTCGGCCTGAACCTCGTCAGCGGGAACTACGAGTTCGCCAGCCTGGTCGTCATCGAGGATGAGGAGTTCTGGCCGCAGTTCGGCGGCGACGTCGAGGCGAACTGGGAGGCCGCCGGGCTGCGGCAGTACTCGACGCTGGACGGCGACTTGATCACCGAACTGATCGGCGACGAAACCTGGAGCAACGAGGGGTTATTCGCGTTTCTCCAGGGATTGCGTCGACTCGCCGAGACCGGTGGCGATCGAGTGAGAATTCCCGCGATCGAATTAGGTTGCTGAGGGCCAGCGGACGGTCAATACAACCGAATCCGCCAACGCTTCCCAGGAATGGTCGACTCCCGGACCCCACATCACATAGTCACCCTGGCGTGTCATCGTCTTGCCGCCGCCGGTGACCTCTACACGGAACTCGCCGGTGATCAGCATCACCAGCGTGGTTCGCTGGTCGTCGGACGTCCAGTCGGGACGCTTGTCGCCCGCAGGGTGGTTGGCCCACTTGACTTCTACGTCCTTCGTGGCGCGGACACCCTGCGATGGGTCGATGAAGTGACCGACCAGCCAACCGCGGGTGTCCGCCGCGTCATCGTTGGCGTTGCCAGCCGTCCAACCGTCGGTCACTGGCTGATCTCCCATTCGATCGCGGGCAGTTTCACACGTTCTCCGCCGATTTCCGCAAGACGTCGAAGTCCTTGCGTCATGGCGAAAAGTCCTTCGTTGCTCCACGCTACATCACTCAACAACTCGGTGACGAGTTCCGCATCGGTAGTCGAATACTGACGAAGCGTCGCGGATTCCCAGTTTGCTTCGACCACTCCCCCGTAGCGCGCCCAGAATTCTTCGTCGTCGATAACGATCAGGCTGGCGAACTCGTAGTTCCCGCTGACCAGGTTCAGGCCGAACCCGGTGCACTCCATCCGCAGGCGGCCAGGCTCCGCCATGAGCCAGCTCATCGGCTCGGTGAGTCTGGTCGGGTGCAGCGGGTCGGCCGACAGGATGTCGCCCAGCGTGTTGTCGATGTCCGGGCGGCCGAACAGCTCCTCTTCCATCTCGCGGCGGAGCGTGACGCCGACCTGCGCGTCTCGACGGACGTCGGTGAGCGGCTGGTGAAAGCCCTTCGGGATCACGGCCAGCCGGCGCGCGGCGTTGAGCACGTGGCCCGATCGCTCCTGGACCAAGAGCAGGTAGTCCGCCTCGCCGCGGTACGGGTCGGCCGGCCGGGCAATCGCTGTGAGCGCGAGGACGCCACCCGCGCACAGGCGGTCGCCGACGTCGAGCACCGACCGGAAGTCCGGCAGGTAGCGGTCCCGGAGCGGCATGGCTGTCGAGCCGGTGGCCACGGCGTCGACCAGCTCGCCTTCGAGCAAGTCGACCGTCAGCGCGTAGTGCACGAACTGGGACATGCCGAACGTGCCGCCGAGCTGGTGTTCACGGATGTCCGTGCTCAAAAGCCGGTAGATCGGGCTGTCCGTGAGCCGGGTGTTCATGGACAGCGTCTCGGCGAGCCGCTGAACGGCACGGCCGGCGGCGTGGTCGTCCAGGTCCAGGTCGGCTTCCGACTGCGCGCTGGGAACGCGAAGCTTGTCGTATGGCGGCCGCAGCTCGCAGTCCAGGTCCAGCCAGTCTTCGCAGGTCAGGACGCTGGTGTTCATGGTCAGATCGTCGCACCGCGCCGTGTACAGGCCGTGGTCGTCGAGCCGACTGCCGTAGTAGGTGGCCAGCGTGGCTGCGACGTCGCGCTGGCTGACCCAGCCGCGTCGTGTGCCGCGGTCGTGGAGGTCTTGAACATCGACGCTCGCGATTCGCTCGGCGACAGATCGGCGCGCGGTGCCCGGCGGCCAGTGTGCGTGCCGGTCCAGCCATTTCAGGGCGGCGCCAATGTGGGGGTCGGCGGTGAGCCGTTGGTCGACTTCCGCCGTATCCGGTGCCGTGTCCGCGGCCGGTCCCTCGCCGATCAACTCGGCGAAGCGGGCTTGCTCGACGTCCGACGCCCGTTCATGGGCGGTGTCCAGGACCTGTTGCATCTCCGACTGGGGGCGGAGGTCGGGCTTCTGATGCCAGGACGCCACGGTGCGCGCGCCGATACCGAGCTTTTCGGCGAATTTCTCGTTGCTCAGCCTCAGTGCGGTTTGCAGCGCCGATGCTGATCGTCCCGTCCATCCGCCTGCCCGGCTCATCGTGGCTCCGAAATGCTCACGTGCAGCGGATATGCAGTGGTTAAGCACTGCTTCTGCACTGGTTGTGCATGGGATCGGATGCCGATTCGGCCTTGAATCTTAGGTATGGAAATCACCTGGTTCACCAGCCCGAATCGCCCGCGGCTAACGCTTCGGCTTCACGTGCTTGACCACCGTGGCAAGACTCGATTGGACGTCCTCCAGCCGGTCGGTGATCTCGGCCAAGCGCTGTTCGAGCGCGTCCAGCCGGGACGACAGCTCGTTGCCGTCGTCGGCCGGCTCGCCCGGGTGCGGCGGGGTGCGGTTTTGCAGCACGGCCAGCAGATGTTGCGGGTGCCAGCCCAACGTCGTGGACAGCGCTTCGAGCGTGCGCGCGCTCCGGCGGCGCTCCACCGTGTGGTGCTGGAGCTCGCGCACGATCGCCTGCGACACGTGCGACCGCTCGGCCAGCTCGCGTTGCCGCCAGCCGAGTTCGTTCACGCGCATGTTGATCGCCTTGGCGACTGCCGCCCAGTCTTCCGACACGTATTCCTCCGCGCTCCGCCTCAGCGCCGAGATTAGCGGTTCTTCAAGCCTTCACCACGTCGCCTAGCACTTCGTCGGCGGCGCGTCGGACAAACGCGTCCTTCGCAGAGCTGAAATTAACAACATAGTCTTGAAATCATCAGATTGGTCTTTCTCATGAACTCGCACATCACCTTTCACACCATTCAAGAAGCGGCCTGGCTGCTCGGCGTGTCCCGCGCCGCGGTGAGCCGGGCGATCCGGACCCGCGAGGTGCGCGCCACCCGCTGCCGGTCCGGGCTCCGGGTGTCGTCGACCGAGCTGGCCCGGCTGCTGGGCACGCGTCAGGCCGGAGGTGCCGCATGAGCGCCGACGACCTGCGCCTGATCGGGATCGCGTGGCGGCTGGACCGGCTGCGCTGGGTGCCGACAGACGTCCTGACCAACGTCGTGACCACCGAGGGAGTCTGCATGTGGCCCCCGCCGGACGACGGACCACCCGACGCCCGCAGCGACGGCGAGCTGGCCGAACGGCTTTGCGGCGGGTGCCCCGTCCGGGACGAGTGCCTGGAGCTGGAGTTACGGACGGCCGGCGTCGACACGGTCGGCGTCTGGGGCGGGACGACCGACGACGACCGACGCGCGCTGCACCCGCTCTGGCTGCGGCGCGGCGAGCGGACCGATCGGGGTGCGCGATGAACGGACTCACCGTGACGCCCACGCAGATCCTCGCCGGCGTCGGCGTGCTACTTGTGCTGTTCTGGGTCTGGCGTGCTGGTTCCCGCCGGGCGAAGGCCGCCGCTGAAACCGCTCGGAGCGGGGCGCGGCTCGTGTCGCTGGTCGGACGGGTGCTGTTCAACGCCGGACTGATCGTCGCCGTCCAGTGGGTCGTGATCGCCCACCCGGGCAACCGGTGGCTCTTGTTCGCCGTGCTCGGGTTGCCCGCGCTCTTCGCGTCGTACGCGCTGACCCGCGCCATGACCGTGACCACGGTCGACACCTCGAAGCGGGGTGGTCGGCGATGAACCGGGCACAACGGCTCGCGCAGGACGCGGCCGAAGCCGCGGAGGTGCGCGCCTACCAGACCCATCCGGACGTCGTCGCGCTGCGGATCGAGCGCGTGCGGCGGCAGGTCGACTGGATGTGCTGGTCCGGGATCGTGCTCGGGCTGGCGTTCACGATGACCAACGTCCAGGGCTTTGCCTCTGCAGGGACGGGGCCGGGGTCACTGCCATGGCTCGCCGCGTGGGTTCTCGACCCGACCGTCTCACTTGTACTGCTCGCGATCCTGCGGGCTGAGCAGGTGACCGCGCGGTACCAGGTCCGGACGGGCGTGTGGGTGCGGCGGGCGAAGTGGTTCACGCTCGCGGCCACGTACGTCATGAACACCTGGACGTCGTTTGCGGCCGGTGAGGCAGCGTCGATCGTGCTGCACTCCGTTCCTCCGCTGGTCGTGTTCGTCGCGGTCGAGGCGATCACCGATCTGAGGGACAAGCTCACCGATGCCGTGCTGGTGGCGGCTGAGCGGCATGCCGGCCACGAGGAGCCCGCCAAGGCTGGGCGGCGCGTCCTGTTCGCCGATTACCTCGCTATCGCTCGCGAGATGTGGACGCCGGACGTCGAGATCACGCCGGCGTGGGTGCGGCGGGCTACCGGCTGCTCGCGCGGCCTGTCGCCTCGGCTGGCACGGACGCTGCGGTCGGAGGTGACCGATGACTGACTCACTGCCGGTCAAGGCCGACCCTGTGCTCGAAGGTGAACTGATCGACGACACGCTGCCGCAGCCCCGACCGCGCGAGCCGAAGCGGAACCGCTTCATCCTGTGGTGGCGGCACTCGCCGCGAGTGCCGCTGTGGCTCAAGAGCAAGCCGCAGGCTGTCCAGGCCGGAAAAGACGCCGTCGTCGCGCTGGTGAAGTCGCCGTGGCGGTACATCGGTGCCGTTGTCCGTGGGCTGGTCGTCGGTGTGCGGTGGTGGCGCGGGTGGGTCACCGTGCGGGACTACCGAACCGCTGCTGAGGAGTCGGAGAAGCTCGCCGACAAGTTCACCGAGATTCGGGCGCTCACGTTGTTCCGGTGGAAGGTCACCGGTGCGGTCGTGGTCGTTGCTGTCGTCGCCGTGGCTGTCGTTAACCTCGTGTACGGCGGCGATCCTCTGTGGATCGGCGGCGCCGTCGCGTCCTTTGCTCTGGCAGTCCTCGGACGTAGGAAGGATGGCAGCCCCGGTCGGAAGCCGGCGCTTGCCGGGCCGCGCACGCTGACGTGGACGATGGACCCGCAGGTCCTGCTGGATGCGTTCCGGGACGCGAAGCTGATCGGCAAGGACGAGGCTTTGCGGCTGGTCGAGCGGGCGACGCGGGTCGGCGACGGCTGGGCCGTCACGGTCGACCTCCCGGCGACGCGCAAGGCGGCCGACGTGGTGAAGAACCGGGACGCGCTCGCGTCGGCGCTCGCCGTCGACGAGGTTCAGTTGATCGTCGAGCGGGTCCGAGGCAACGGTGGCCATGCCGGACGAGTCTCGATGTGGGTAGCCGATGAGGACCCGTACGCCTCGCCGCCGCTGCGCACGCCACTGCTCGGCGTGGCGCAGTGGGATGCATGGCGGCCGATCCCGTTCGGCCGGGATGCCCGAGACCGGCGGATCGACCTTCCGCTGGTGTGGACGTCCCTGCTCGTCGGCGCTATCCCTCGGCAGGGCAAGACCTTCGCCGCACGGCTCGCGGCGGCTGGACTCATCCTGGACGCGTGGGTGCGGCTGTACGTGGCGGACTTCAAGGCCGGGAAGGACTGGGATGCGGCCGGCCTGGTGGCGCATCGGTTCATGTCCGGGGACGAGCCCGAACACGTCCTGGGTCTGGTGGATTGGCTGGTTGAGCTGGTCGGGGAGGTTCAGACGCGGTTCCGGCGGATGCGCGACCTGGACGACCTGACGTGTCCGGAATCGAAGGTCACACCGGAGATGTCCCGCGACAAGCCACTGGACATGCCGATCACTGCCATCTTCATCGATGAGGTCCAGGTTCCCTTGGAAGACCGCACACCCGTTGATGTTCAAGGAAAGAAGCTCCCGGCGGGCGAGTACGTCGGCGAGCTGCTGACGTGGCTCGCGAAGAAGGGACCGGCGGCGGGGATTGTGCTCGTCCTGGCGACGCAACGTCCGGACTCGAAGACGATCCCGTCCGGTCTACGCGCGGTGCTCGGGTCGCGGTTCGCCCTGAGGGTCATGGACTGGCGTGACTCGAACATCGTGCTCGGCGAGCAGATGAACACGCGCGGATTCGACTCCTCGCGTCTGCTCCCCTCCCACAAGGGCGTGGGCATCCTGCGGCCGGACGGCGACACGTCGGCCGGGGCCGACGTGCTTGCGATGACGGTCCGGACCTACTACATGCCGAACGAGGACTGGCGGACCATCTGCGAGCAAGGCCGCGCATTGCGCGAGGCTGCCGGGGCGCTGACCGGGCATGCGGACGGACAGGACACCGCGCCCGTGCTCGACCACGCCGCGGTTGTGAAGGCAATCGGTGCTGGTCAGGCTGGCGATGCCCTCCGGCCGGCGGGCGATCTGCCCGCACTGCTCGCGTCGATCGTCGAGTACCTGGGCGACGACCTCGCCCAGGACGGCCGGGACTTTGTCCCCACCGCAGAGCTGCTGGACGCCTTGGAGATCGACCGGAAGACGCTCGCCCAGGAGATGGCCGACTGGGGTTGCCGACCGACGCGGGACCGTGTGACCAGCGAAGACGGCGAGACACGTCAGGTGCGCGGATACCTCACGGCTGAAATCAGGAGCGCTATCGGCCGCGCGGCCGATGACGTCGATGCGGCTGACGAGCGTGGGCAGTCATGAGCGCCGCACGTTCCGAAGATCCGGCAATCCAGGTTATCCTACCTGCGGGATTACCTGAGCTGACGCCTGCTGTCGCGCGTGCGCTCCTGGCCGTTCTGATTGAGGTTACTGAGGTGCCGGTGCTGGACGCCCCGGCGGAGGAGGTGAACCGTGGCAGCTGAAATCATCAGTGACCCGTGGACGACCCTGGATGACATCCTGGGCCTTGAGATCGCCGACGTGGTGGACGACGGCATCGGAGCGATGGCGGTCTATGGGCGGTGCTCGACCGAGGACAACCAGGACCCTGCGACATCGCGGGGTTGGCAGTTCGGGAACGCGCGCAAGTTCGTCGAGCCGCTCGGCGGGCAGATCGTGACAGAGTTCTTCGACATTGGGCAGTCGCGCTCTGTCCCGTGGGAACGCAGGACGGCGGGGGCACAGCTGCTCGCGGCGTTGAAGGACCCGCGACGCGGGTGGAACGCGATCGTGGTCGGCGAAGGCACCCGCTGTTGGTTCGGCAACCAGTTCTCCCTAATCGCACCGAAGTTTGCCGCCTATGGCGTGGATCTGTGGGTGCCGGAGCTGGGCGGGAAGTACGACGCGCGGAACCCGTCGCACAAGATGCTGATGAGCGTGCTCGGCGGGATGAGCGAGTCCGAGCGGCAACACGTTCAAGCGCGCGTCCGGGCAGCGATGGACGCGCAGGTGATCAACGAAGGACGGCACCAGGGCGGCCGGGCACCGTACGGGTACGTCGTTGTCGACAGTGGACCCCACCCGAATCCGCGGAAGGCAGCCGAAGGATTCAAGCTGCGCGCGTTGGCACTCGACGAGACGACGGCAGACGTGGTGCGCCGGATCTTCGCCGAGTATCTGGATGGCAACGGCGATCGAGCGATCGCCAACATCCTCAATCGAGACGGCATTTCCTGTCCCTCAGCGCATCGGCGGGACCAGAATCGGCACCGGCTTGCCGACGGCTGGCAAGGCAGCTCGGTACGGGCGATCTTGGACAACCCGCGATACACCGGCTACGCGATCTTCGGGCGCTGGACGAAGCATGAGACGTTGCTCGATCCGGAAGACGTCGCTGCGGGCCACGTCGTACGGTTCAAGCGCGCTGCTCCCGACCGGATCGTACGGTCGCGCGTGCAGGCACATCCGGCGATCGTGTCCGTGGAGACGTTCACGCGAGCTCAGCTCCTACGCCGGTCGAAGTCGGCGGGTGGGTTGAAGACGGCGCGCAAGGCCGAGCGCGGCGGCCGGAAGACCGCGCGGGCGTATCTCCTGCGCGGTCTGCTCCGATGCGGGGTGTGCGGCCGGAAGATGCAAGGCGCCACGATCAGGAAGGGCGCCTACTACCGCTGTACCGCGCGCACGATGGCGCCGGGTTCGTTGAAGCTGGCGGACCACCCGAAGACGGTCAACCTGCGCGAAGGCGTGGTCGTCGAGGTGATCAACGGATGGATTCATGAGCTGTTCCACCCGGATAACCGCGACCGAACGGCGGCCGCGCTACTCGGGTCGGACGGCAGTCAGGTCGGCGGCGGTGCGTTGGACGCAGTGAGAAACCGGCTGGCGGACGCGGAGGCACGGCTACAGCGGTATCAGGCCGCGATTGCGGCCGGCGTCGAGCCCGAGGCGCTCGTCGACCCGATGAACCAAGCACAGGCAGAACGAGCCGCCGCGAAAGCACAGATCGAAAGCGTTCCAGCCGGGGCGAGCGTCACGGCCGCCGAGATCTACGCGAGGATTGACGGACTCGGCGACGTCTGCGGGACTCTGGCCGACGCGACCACGGCTGGCATGAGCCGCCTGTACCGCGCGCTGAACCTAGAGCTACGCTACGAACCAGAAGAGCTGGCCGTCTATGCGACGACCAGCCCGGGTGTAGATAGTGCGTGTGTCCGAGGGGGGACTCGATCACGGTTTGTGGTGAACTTTCCCCTCTGTCGGGGAAAGTTCATAGAGTCACTGTATCAGCAAAACTCTAATAGTCGAAGTCGGATCCGTCGCTCGGACGAATGAATTCGCTCGTCCACGGGGCGAAAGCTCGGGCCAGTGTCTGGTGCGGCTCGAGGGCAGAAGGATCTCGAGTCGACTTCATGGCGGCCGCGCAGACAACGGCCTCGCCTACCGCCTACAGCCGGGTAGAGTCGGTTGACCGAGTAATCCCGGCTGCGCCTGAACCGACGCAGCCCGGCGGTATCGACCAGGCCCGAGCGCAGTCGAGAGGTGAGTACAACACCCTCGCAGCCATGGGAGTGCGTGCGGTACTTGCGATGTCCGGTCGTGGCGACAAATGGTGAAGCACGGGCGTCGGCATCGTGACACCATGACTCGATGATCGGCTCTCCCTGGCACACCGTCGTCGGCACCTTTCCGATCGCTCTGGCGGCGCAAAGGTGACGAATGGCTCCACCGTTTCACCCGAGCGATGGCGGAATCGTCGACAGCGGTCGAAGAGCAGCGCTTTGACGCCACAACGACGCCCTTCATTCGGATCACGCTCCTCCAAGAGGGCCTGCGATCAAAGACGGTCGTACTTCTCGCCGACGCCGCCGACTCGGTCGTCGTCCTGCTGGCCGGTCCGTCAGCCGCCGACGAGTCCCTGGTCGCCGCGGTCGGTTCAGCCGCACAGCACGCAACCGGCACGCTGGGTACGGACGGCGAACCGATTCCCTGGACGGCGATCATCGGTCCCGGCCCTGACCGGCCCGGTCATCGGGCAAGTCGGCTCGGCACAGCGGTGTCCGTTGGACCGATGCGGTTGGCCTCCACCGAGCAACTGCTCGTCGAGCCGGACTTGTTGACTCAGCAACCACTGTCCGGTTGGGCCATCACGCACTCGGTTCCGATCCTCGTCAGCGGAACGTCACGCGGCTATGACTGGACCCCCGCAAGCATCCACGCGGCTCGGGCCCTGCACACGCTATGCGGAATTCTCTCGGTGGCGACGGACGACACCATCATCGTGCGAGCGACCCCGGCACCGGTCGACTGGGGAACTCGGCATCTTCCCGCGAGCCCGGCGTGGTATCAGCATCCGGACGGCATGACCGATGAGTTCAGCCTTGCCGACGCGAAGACATTCGATCCGCCCGAATGGGTTGAGCCGGCCTGGAACCGCTGTCAGGAACAGGCCTACCTGATCGCCGCCATGGACGCCTACCTTGAGGGACTTCAGCTGATGACAAGCCACCCCTCGCTTGCAGCGGTGAGCTTCGTCGCCTCGGTCGAGGCGATCGCGGCCAGGCTCTTCAAGTTCGAACGGTGCGAGACCTGCAAAAACCGGAAGGACCTGGACCTGGCTTTCAAAGCTGCTCTCAGGAAGGTATCGAGCGACGACGACGCCGAAGTACTCGACTCCATTTACAACTCGCGCTCGAGGACCGTCCACGACGGACGCCTTCACGGCGGCGAAACCACCCCTGGTGTCCCGTACCGTGCTGTCTGGAGCCGGAACTCGGTCGATGACTTCCGCGGGCGGACGCTGTGGCGCCTTCGGAGTGCAACCCGGCGCCTGTTGGAGTGGAGCCTGACCACTCCTCGGCCGGCCCGCGTTCCCCTACCACCGCAATTCGCCTAAACGGCCGTTGACGCCCGCGGCCCACAATTGACGGGACGTCGTTCATCGGTCGCGAATCACCCTACAGAACTGCTGGTCGGTGCTGCGCCGTCACGACCGCGACGCCGTCGCCCCGCCCGACGCTCCAGTCCACACCGACACCGAGCACCTGGCCGGTGAGACGCGGACCTTCGACGTTGCCGCCGGTGATCGGGATGACGCGCCGGTGCCCGGCCGGCGTCACTCCCGCGTCGATCGGTTCGGCGATCAGCACCTCCAGGTTCGCCACCAGCTCCAAAGTGAGTTCGGGGTGGGTCATCGTCACGCGTCCCTTTCCGGAAGTCCGCCGAGGGTGCTCAGAAGCCGGACGAGGCGGCCGGTCAGCACCTCGGGATCGAGGACCTCCTCGTCGCCGAGCAGCCAGGCGTTGATCAGCGCCCCGGCACGACCGGTGACGAACATCGCGAGGTCGTCCACCGTCCCGGCCTGCACGTGGTCACCGAAGAACTCCCGGACCGCGTGACGGTTGAGCGGCGCGAGCAGGTCGCTCAGGGCCGTGGTCAGCGCGAACGCGCACGGGCCGGTGAGCGGGGCGCGGCACGAGCTGCCGGCTGACCCCGGCGGCCTCGGCCAAGTCGGTGACCGGGATGTTCGGGCTTGCCCCGTGCGGACACCAGCCGCACCGCCGCCGCGCACGACGCCGGCCGCGAACCCGCGGCCCGGCGGTCACGCCCGTCGGCGCTGTTGATGCTCACCTGAACCTCATAGACACGTGTCAAAAAACTGGCAAGAGCGCCGAGCCGGCGGTCATGCGGGCTCGGGCGGCCGCTCGCCGAGGTAGGCACGTTCCAGCAGGCCGGGATCGGCCGCGAGCCGCGACGCCGGGCCGCTCAGTACCGTCTCCCCGTGCACGAGGACCACCGCGCGGTCCGCGAGCTCCAAGGCCAGCCGCACGTGCTGCTCGACCAGCACCACCGCCGCACCGGTGACTTCGGCCATGCGCCGGACCGTCGGCAGCAGCTCTTCGACGATCACCGGTGCCAGTCCCATGCTGAGTTCGTCGATGAGAAGGACTCTCGGGTCCTGGATCAGGGCCCGGCCCAGGGCCAGCATCTGCTGTTCTCCGCCGGAGAGCACCCCGGCCGCGACTTTCAGCCGCTTTCGCAGTGCCGGAAAGAAGTTCAGCACGTCATCCACCGTGCTGCCCCGGCGCCGGCGAGCGAGCGTCAGGTTGTCCCGCACCGTCAGCTGCGTGAACAGCGCCCGGTCGTCGGGCACCAGGACCAGACCGCTCCGGGCGACGGCTCGGGCCCGGCCAGGCCGTACCTCTCGGCATTCCAGGGCCATCGTGCCGCCCAATCCCGGCAGCAAGCCCGCGAGTGTGAGCAGCAACGTCGTCTTGCCCGCACCGTTGGGCCCCAGCAGAGCGATGACTTCTCCCGGCGCCACCTCCAGGTCGAACGCCCGCACCACCGGACGTCCCCTGGTGTACCCCGCGGCCAGTCCTTCGCAGGCCAGCAGGGCGTTCATGGCGCGACCTGCGCACGGACCGGAGTCGTGCCCAGGTAGGCCGTGGCGACCCGGGGGTCCGCCTTGATCTCGGCCGGAGTTCCCACTGCGATCACCTTCCCGATGTCCAGCACCACGATCCGGTCGCACACCTCGAGCACCAGCCCCATGTCGTGGTCGATCAACAGCACCGTCACGCCGGCGTCCCGGACGGCTCTCAACCGGTCGCCCAGCCATCGGCTCTCGGCACTGTCGAGACCCGCCGCGGGCTCGTCGAGCAGCAGCATCCGGGGACGCCCGGCCAGAGCACGCGCGATCGACACCAGCTGCCGTCGGCCCTGCGACAGTTCGCGCGCCGGCTGGGCGCGGAACCGGCCCAGGTGCAGCGTCTTGAACAACTCCTGCAGATCCGGCCCGCCCCGGTCGCCGCGCCGGGCCGCGGTCTCTCCGACCAGCACGTTTTCCTCCACGCTGAGGTCCTCGTAGAGCTCGATGCCCTGGAACGTGCGGCCGAGACCCGTTCTGCTCCGCTGGTGCGGCTTGAGCGACGAGATCGGGCGCCCGTCGAACTCGATCGTTCCCGTCCCGGCCTGGTATCCGCTGATCGCGTCGAGAAGGGTGGTCTTCCCGGCGCCGTTCGGGCCGATGACGCCGACGATCTCGCCCGAATGCACGGCGAAGGACACCGCATCGACTGCCACCACACCGCCGTAGCGAACTCCGACGTCGCGCACCGAAAGCAGCACCTCCCCCGGTTCGGGCGCAGGCAATCGGTCCTGCGTTGCCGGCTCGGTGAGCGCATCGCTGTCCTGGTCGTCGTCGTCGACGACCGGCCGGCGCCTCAGTTTCGCCATCAGTTCGTGCGCCGGTCCGACGAGACCCTCCGGGTTCGTGATCACGGTGAACACCAGGCCGATCCCCATGATCACGCTGTACCACTCTCCCAGCGACAGGGCCCGATCCAGGAGCACGGCCAGCAGACCGCCCGCTCCCATCACCCCGGCGACGACACCGCCGGAAAGTGCCGTGATGCCCGCGAGGTAGGCCGTGGCGAACAAGCCGAGCCCGCCGATCACGGTGAACATCTCCGCGTCGGCGACGGTCTGCTGGTAACCCAGCAGAGCACCGCCGAGCCCCGCGATGAACGCCCCGATCGCGAAGGCGACGATCTTCGTGCGCGCGACGTCGACGCCGGCCGCGGCGGCCGACCGTTCGTTGGCCCGGACCGCCAGCATCGCCGCGCCGAGCCGGCTGCGACGCAGCCAGGCCACCCCGAGGCCGACCAGCACCAGCACCACCAGGCACAGCAGCGCGAACGGCATGCGTGGATAGGCGTCCCCGGCACCGATGCCCAGGTCGAGCCCGAACAGGCGGGGTGGCGGGATCTTCGAGCCGTCCAAGCCGCCGTTGAGCTCGGTGTTGCGGAACCAGAATGCCTCGAGCGCCACCGCCAGTGCGACCGTGACCACCGCCGCCGGGAGTCCGCGGATGCGCAGGGCGGGCAGCCCGATCACGACACCCACCACCATCGCCACGACGGCAGCCAGCAACGGCGCGAACGGGAACGGGATGCCCCACGCCGTGCTCAACCGGCTGAGGCTGAACGCGCCGACGCCCGCCAGCGTGAGCTGGGCCAGCGAGATCTGACCCGCGAACCCGGTGACGACCACCAGGGACAACGAGATCACGCCCAACGTCAGCGAGGTGATCACCGCGGCGCGAATGCTGCCGTGGGCGGCGACGAGGACGACGACACCCAAGCCGGTGCTCATGATCGCCGGGGCCAGGACCCGGTCGGGTCGTGGTGCGCGGCCCAGTGTCTGCCGGATCATCGCGCCGCGGCCGGGCAGTGGCCGCCCGCGGACGAGCAAGTAAGCCAGGATCACGGCGAGCGGCACCAGCTGCGCCATGCCGGTCTGGGGCAGCCACGACCACTTTCCCTGCAGGAACTGCAGTTCCGACTGCACCATCCCGATGATCAGGCCGGCACCCACCGCGGGGACGAGTGCGGTGAAGTTGCCGACCAGAGCCGCGGCCAGGGCGGGCACGATGAACAGGGTGTAGGAGATCGGGACCAGGGGCACGATCGGGGCGATCAGGATGCCGGCCAGCCCGGCCACGACCGAGCTCAGTGCCCAGTTCGCCACCGCGATCCGCTCCGGCGACAGCCCGCTGACCAGAGCGCCCTTCTCCGACTCGGCCGCCGCTCTCGCCGCCAGCCCGAACTTGGTCAGCCGGAACACCAGCGCCAGCACCACGGTCAGGACGACGACGACCGCGGCGAACCACAACCGGTCACCCGGGATGCGCGCCCCGGCCCAGTCCACGGTGCCGTTCGGCAGAATGGGCCTGACCGACACGGGTGCGGTGCCGACCCGCGCCGCGAGCACGGCCTGGATCACCAGCATCACCCCGATCGAGGCGACGGCCTTCGCCACCGGCGGCGCGGACCGCAGTGGCCGGAAGACCAGCCCGTACAGCACCACCCCGAACCCGGCGCCGAGCGCCAGTGAGATCGCCGCCGCCGGGACGAGCCCGAGCGGCTGACCGAGTCCGATCGTCTTGGGCAGACCCGGGATCGGGATGAGAAGCTCGCCCTTGCGCAGGAACGCGTAGGTGTAGGCGCTGTAGAGGGCGATCGCTCCAGTGGCGAAGTTGACCACCCCGGAGCTGCGGTAGGTCAGGACCAGCGCCATCGCCAGCGCGCCGAACACCGCGCCGTTTCCCAGCCCTAGCAAGAGGAACACGACATACTGGCTCATCGTCGGGACCGTTCTACTTCGCCAGCAGCGGCGCGGGATCGACGCTCCGGACGTCCTCCAGCTTGCCGCCGGTCACCGTGCCGGTGACCTGCTTGGCCGAACATGCCGCCTTCAGCCCCGGTATCGCGGCGGCGTCACAGGTGAACGTGTTGCCGTGGCCCGCGGGCAGCACCACATTCTTGGCAGCACCCAATGCCGTGGCGATCGACGCCGGTGTGACCTCGCCCGTCAGGTTCTTCAGCGCGCGGACCAGGCCGAGCGCACCCTGGTAGCCGACCGCCGCATACCCGCCGGCCGGGGTGTCCGGGCTGTACTGCTTCATCACCTGCCGGTACAGCTGAGCCTCGACGTCGTCGCTGCTCGTGTCGAAGCTGCTGAACACCTGTGCCCCGTCCAGGGCTGAGCCCAGGGCGTCGACGACCTCAGGGGCCACGCACGGCTGGAGGATCATCCGGCCGGTGCCACCGCCGAGCGTGCTCATGGCCTGGAGCACGGAGGTGCACACGGTGGATTCCCCGACGATGCTGATGGCATCGGGCTTGTCCTGCAGCGCGGCACTCACCTGCGGCGAGGCGTCCGGCGTGCCCGCCGCGATCTTCACGATCCGCAGGTCGACGCCGGCCTTGGTGAAGACCGGCTTGCCGACGGCTTCGGCGCCGGCGACCGCGGACGGCACGTCGATCACGAACGCGGTGACCTTCTTGTACGCTTTTTCCTTCGCGTACGCGGCCATCGAAGCCAGGTTCGCCGCGAAGCCACCGGTCCAGGAGAAAGCGTTGGTGCTGGTGCTTTCGGCGTTGCTGGTGGCCACCGCGGTCGTCCAGGGAATACCGGCCTGGGTCACGATCGGGACCATCGAACCGCCGAGCCCGCTGCTCGTCAGCACGACGGCGGCGACCTTCTGCTCGACCATCTGGTTGGCGCAGTCGCGAGCCGTCGCCGGTTCCTCCTTGGTCTTGCAGACCACGAACTCAATCGGCCGGCCCGCGATCCCGCCGAGGTTGTCGTTGGCGTACTTCCTGGCGGCGTCGGCGGCTTCCCGGGTCTCGGGCTGGCTGATGCCGGCTCCGCCCTCGTTGGTGATCAAGCCGATCTTCACCGGTTCGCCGGCGGCCTTCTTGCCGGGGAACGCACTTGCCAGCGCGGCCGGCCGTTCCGTGCTGCCGGCACTGCCGGCGTCACTGCCGTCTCCGCACGCCGCCAGCAGGAGGCCGGTGGTCGAGAGCAGCAAGATCGACACCCGTGCCCGGCGTGCGCACGCACCCGAATCGAACATGTCTGTTTCCCGGGGATTCGGCGAGTGCCCGGCACTCGCTGCGGTCGGCGAACAGCAGCGTGACGGGTCCAAGCCGCGGCCACGCTGCCGCTGGAGGAACTCAGTGGACTCGGCAGTTCGTACCGAGGTCCACCGGGGTGACTATAAGAGTGCATCCTAAACGCGATAGCCATCATCTACAAGAGTCGATGAAAACACAGATATCGCCTTGACGTGCAAGAACGAGGCAGATTCCCGCGCCGTGGAAAATTTTCAGTATACTCATTTGAACCCCGTCGCGAGACTCCGGAGAGCTGCGTCGAGGTAGCCCGCCAGATCGGCGTCGGCACGTCTGGACCAGCAGTCGTAGGCGGCGCAGCAGACGGCGAGTACCGCGCGGCCGGCCACGAGCGGGTAAAGGGAGTCCGCGGGCTGACCGGAACGGCCGCCGACATAGGCGCTGATCGCACGCTCCCACGCGCCGTAGCGCACAGCATCGCCGTTGACGAGACCTGGAGCGGGCCCGGCGAGCAGACTCATCCGCGTGCGCAGCGCGGGCAGGTCCTCGACGCGGTACGGGTTGGCGCCGAGCACGGCGCGGCGCACGGCCTCCAGCACCGGCAGCTCGCCGGGCGGGTCGGCGAGCAGCTCGCGGATCGTCTCGACCTCGCGGTCGAACTCTTTCCACCGCACGTCGGACTCCCCTTCGTGGCCGTTCACAGCCGGCTGGTTCCGCGCGGCCGTCACCGGTTCACCGTCCGCCGACCGCTCCACTCCTCGCCTCCCCTTGCGGTCCCGAGCCGGGGGACGTCTCGCGCGGCAACCCGAGTCCCCGCTCCGCGACCTGGGTGCGCAGGACCTCGTTGGCGCCACCGGCGATCGTGTAGGCACGCGAGTACAGGTGTGCGTCCTGCCACCAGCCGCCGGCCACCGCGTCCGGGTCGTCCTCGGTGAGCAACCCGTCGACGCCTTGCAGCCGGACGCCGGACGCGACCAGGTCGTGGTTGAGCTCGCTGAAGAAGATCTTGCCGAGGGCCGCGTCGGCGGGCTGCTCGGTTCGGTGCAGCAGCCTTGACCGCCCGAGACCGACCATCGCGGCGTTCACGTGTACTCGGGTCGCGAGTTCGCCGATCAGCTGCCGGGTAGCGGAGTCTTCGAGTGCGGGCCGGCCGCTGACGGAGGTGTCTTCGGCGAGTCGCAGCAGGTCCTCGAGCGAGGCGAACAACTCCACTCCGCGCGCGGCCACGCCTGAGCGTTCGTGACCGAGGCTGCTCATCGCCACCCGCCAGCCGTCGTTCACCTCGCCGATCACGTTCGCGGCCGGGATCCGGACGCCGTCGAAGAAGACCTCGGCGAAGTCGGTGGTACCGGTGATCTCCCGCAACGGCCGGACTTCGACGCCCGGGCTGCGCATGTCCAGTGCGAACGCCGTGATGCCCTGGTGCTTGGAGGCGGTGGGATCGGTGCGAGCGAGGAGGTAGCCCATGTCGGCGTGCTGGCCGTTGGTGGTCCACACCTTCTGGCCGTCGACGACGAAGTCCTCGCCCTCGCCGCGCGCCCGGGTCCGCAACGCCGCCAGGTCGCTGCCGGCGCCCGGCTCGCTGAAGAGCTGGCACCACAGGTCCTCGCTCGAGCGGATCCGCGGCAGGAAGCGGGCTCGGTGGTCGTCGGTGCCGTAGTCGATCACCGCCGCCGAGGCCAACGCGGCCGCTCCGACGGGTGGCCACGTGCGGGCCCGGGCGATCTCCTCGGCCACGACGAACGGTTCGAGCGGATGCGCGTCGGGCCGGCCGCCGTACTCCGCCGGCCAGGTGATCCCGAGGAAGCCCGCCTCGTACAGTTTCGCGATCCACGCCCGGATCGCCGGCATCAGGCCAGGGGCGGGCGCACGGACGCCTGCGTGCGTCTTGGTGCCCGGCGCGTGCTCGGCGACGAACGCCCGGACCTTGTCCCGGAACGCTTCGAGCTCCGGCGTGGACTCCAGCTGCATCGCGGCCCCTTCCTCCTAGTCGTGACCCATTATGAGGTCACTCTAAGCCCGATATAGATCATCGGCGAGCCTCAGTTTCCCTCGATCTACTCGACGTGCGTTGCAAAAGAGGATACTTTCCTTGAGTGAACTTCGAGCTCAGCGACGAGCAGGCGATGCTGCGTGCGGCGTCGCGCGACCTGCTCTCCGACCGTGCCTCGATCGACGCCGTCCGGGCACGGCTGGATGAGGACGAGGACGTCGACCCGGCGCTCTGGAGCCTGATGACGCAGCTCGGATGGCCCGGCTTGGCCCTCCCGGAGGAGTACGCCGGCGCCGGTCAGGGCCTGGTCGAACTGGCGCTCGTCGCCGAGGAGATCGGCCGGGCCGCGGCGCACGGGCCCTTCCTGCCCACCGCGCTCGTCGGACGCGCGCTGGCCCATGGTGCATCGCCGCAGTTGCAGGCCGAGGTACTGCCGACGTTGGCCTCGGGCGCGGCCTGGGCGACCTGGGCGTTCGCCGAGCCGCACTCGCCGTGGACCCTCGACGGCATCCACACCACCGCGCGCACCGACGGCGACACGGTTGTGCTCGACGGCGTCAAGACCGCGGTGCAGGACGCGGGCGGTGCGCGCTGGCTGCTGGTGACCGCGCGGCACGAGGACGCACTGGCATCGTTCCTCGTCGACCGCGACACCCCGGGCGTCACCATCCGGCGTCAGCGGACCCTCGATCTGACCCGCTCGTTCTCCGAAGTCCGGCTCGAAGGCGTCCGGGTCCCCCCGAGCCGCCGCGTCCACAGTGGTCCCGCGGACGTGCAGCAGCTGCTCGACGACGCTTCGGTCCTGCTGTCGGCGGAGACCCTCGGCGTCCTGAACCGGCTGCTGGAGATGACCGTCGAGTACCTCAAGGTGCGCGTGCAGTTCGGCCGCCCGCTGGGCACCTTCCAGGCCGTCAAGCACAAGTGCGCCACGATGGCGATGCTCGTCCACGGCACCCGGGCCGCCACCTACTACGCGGCGATGGCCGCCGACGCCGGTGCCGCCGACGCCGCCCGGGCCGCGTGTGTCGCCGCGTCGTACTCGAGCGCCGCGACCGGGGACGTGGCCGGCGAAGCGCTGCAGCTGCACGGCGGAATCGGCTTCACCTGGGAGCACGACCTGCACCTCTACCTGCGCCGGGCCGAGACCGACGGCGTCCTCTACGGCGACGCCGCGGTCCACCGGGACCGGCTGTGCGACCTGGTCCGGCCGGCTCCGGCGGCGAACTGAGACACGAAAGGGAGTCAGTGGAGATCAAGGGCAAGAAGGCCGCGGTGTTCGGCGGGGCGTCCGGCATGGGCCGGGCCTGCGCCGAGCTGCTGGCGGCCCGTGGGGCCGACGTAGCCGTGCTGGACCGCTCCGGCTCGGCGGGTGCCGAGGTCGCCGCCGCGTTCGGCGGCAGCTTCCACCCCGTCGACGTCACCGACTTCGAGGGCACCGAGAAAGCGCTCGCCGCGGCCGTCGAGGACCTTGGGGGGCTGCACGTCACCGTCACCACCGCCGGCGGCGGCGTGGCCAAGCGGACGTTGTCCAAGGAGGGTCCGCACGATCTGGAAACGTTCCGCCAGGTCCTGGACCTCAACGCGGTCGCGACGTTCAACATCAGCCGGCTCGCCGCGGCGCACATGAGCCGCAACGGACCCGAAGACCCCGAAGTCACCGGCGAACGCGGCGTCATCGTCAACACGGCGTCCATCGCCGCGTTCGAAGGCCAGATCGGCCAGGTCGCCTACAGCGCGGCCAAGGCCGCCATCGCCGGCATGTGCCTCACGATGGCGCGCGACCTGGGTTCGCTGGGCATCCGCGTGCTGGCGATCGCGCCGAGCCTGTTCGAGACCGGCGCGGTGTCCAAGATCCCGGACGACGTGAAGACCGCGCTCGTGAAGGACGCGGCGTTCCCGAAGCGCCTCGGACGCCCGGAGGAATACGCCAAGCTGGTGCTGGCCATCGTCGACAACCCCATGCTCAACGGCCAGTGCCTGCGTCTCGACGCCGGGCAGCGGTTCGCGCCCCGATGAACAGTATCCCCAACCACGGCCCGGCGGTGCGTCGCAACGGACGTCGGCCGCCACCCGACTAGACTGAGGGTACGCAACATCTGTCCGGAGGAGTTAGCGGCATGACGACTGGCGTCGACCTCGAGTCCGCCGACGGCGAGCGGGAGTCCGACCTCGCCGGCGACGGGACCGGCGCGAAGGTCGGCACGCTCGCCGCCCGGATCGCACACCGCATCGAGGCGGACGTGATGCGCCGGGGCTGGCCCGTCGGTGAGTCGCTGGGGTCCGAACAGGACCTGCGCGAGCACTTCGGCGTCAGTCGTTCGGTGTTGCGGGAAGCGGTCCGGCTGGTCGAGCACCACCAAGTCGCGCGGATGCGCCGCGGCCCCAACGGCGGGCTGCTCGTGTGCGCCCCCGACGCGGGCCCGGCGACCCGGTCCATGGTGATCTACCTCGAGTACGTCGGCACGAGTGTCACGGACCTGCTCCAGGCGCGCCTGCTGCTGGAACCCATCGCCGCCGGGCTGGCCGCGGACCAGGTCACCGAGGAAGGCATCGAGACCCTTCGCGCCACGCTCGAGGAAGAGCTACTCCACGGGGGCGAACTGGGCCTCGGGGAGCAGGATCCCCTGCACCCGCTGCTCGGCAAGCTGTCGGGAAACCCGGTCCTGCACCTGTTCGTCGACGTGCTCACCCGCCTCACCGCGCGGTACGCGCACACCTCCCGCCGCGTCCCCAAGGCGGAGGTGGCGACGTCGAAGGAGACCTCCCGCGAGGCCCACCGGGCCATCGCCGACGCCGTGATCGCCGGTGACGGCGCCCGCGCCCAGACAACGCTGACCGCGCACGTGGAGTGGGTGGCGGCCTGGATCGAGAAGCACCGCGTGCACCGCACGAAGATCTCGGGCACGGTGATCGAGCCCGAGATGGTCGAGGGGCCACGGGCCAAACTCGCCGAGGTGGTCGCTGCCCGGATCCACGACGACATCGCCGCCCGCGGCTGGCAGGTCGGCTCGGCGCTCGGCTCGGAGGCCGATCTCCTCGCTCGGTACGAGATCAGCCGGGCCGTGTTGCGCGAGGCCGTCCGGCTCCTGGAGTACCACTCGGTCGCCCGGATGCGCCGCGGCCCCGGCGGCGGCCTGATCGTCGCGGCTCCCGAGCCGCAAGCCAGCATCGACACGATGGCGCTGTTCCTCGAGTACCAGGGCGTCACGGCCGACGACCTGCGGATCGTCCGTGACGCCATCGAGCTCGGCACTGTCGCCCGGGTGACCGCGCGGCACGCCGAGGGTAACGGCGAGGTGGCCGAACGCCTCGCCGCGGCCGTCCGCTGGCCTACCGAGGGCCCGGCCGATCTCCCCCGCAAGGCCGACAAGTTCCACTCCGAGCTGGCCGAGCTGGCCGGCAACCCCGTGCTGTCGCTGTTCCTGAGCATCATCACCGAGCTGTTCCGCCGGCACGCCGCCGGCCAGGACCGGCCGCTGCCCGGCGACTCGGCGGCCGACGAGGTCCAGCACGTGCACCAGCGCATCTTCGACGCGATCCTCCAGGGTGACGCCGGGGTCGCCCGGCACCGGATGCGCCGTCACCTCGACGCTCTCATCCCCTGGTGGCACTGAGTCCCCTTCACGGCTCTTCGGGTCAGCCGGGGACGCTGAATCGGGCCAGTTCGTGCGCCACCATGCCGTCGAGGTCCAGGGCGGGCGGTGCGGGCACGTCGACGGCGCCCTCCCGGGTCGGCAGGAGCACCACGGCCGTGCCGGGGGTGGTGACCTCACCGCGCTGGTTCTCGCAGCGCACCGCCAGGTGCACTTCGCCGCGGCCGTCCACCAGCTGCTTGCCGACGACCTCACCGCGTACCCACGTGGTGTCGCCGAGGTAGTTGAACTTGCGGTGCTCGCAGCGCAGTTTCCACAGCCAGCCGTCGTCGCCGATCCAATCGGTGAGCAGGTGGCTCAGCCACGTCTCGCGCATGCCGCCGTAGTCGTAGGAGTTCGGCAGGCCCAGCTCGGTCGCCCGCGCGGACTCCCAGTGCAACCGCTGCACCGTGTCCGGGATGTTCAGCCCGTTGGGCGGGTAGAGCCCCGGGGCCTTGCGCCGGATGTCCGCGGCGATCTTGAACACCCCCGGCGGGGTGAGCTGCATCCCCCAGCCGAGGTGCCAGACGATCACGTCCGTGGTCGTCAGCGGCCCCTTCACCTTGGGCGGCAGCGGTTCGCCGATCTCGACGTCCTCCCAGTAGCGCGGCTCGGCGCCGCGCCGCGTCTCGGCCGCGTACGCGGCGTCGATCTCGGCGAGCTGCTCCGGTGTGTACGGCTGCTGCTCCAGCTTCTCCTTCGCCCGCTTCTTCGACGTGTGCCGCTCGGCGTTGATCCACGTGCCCCGCCGGACGGCGTGCATCTCCCCGCGGCCGTTGGTGTAGAGGTAGTCCTGGGTGACGTGCGCGGTGCGCCCGCCGAAGCTGCTTCGCTTGGGCTGCACGCCCACCTGGGTCTGGAGCACGCGGCACCGGTCCCCCAGCCGCAGCGGCCGCCACCACTCGAACTCCATGACGGCCTGGTAGGAGCCGAGCCCGGCGAACGGGTCGCCCTTCAGCAGCGCCTTGGTCTCGGGGTCCGGCTTCGGGGCCGCGTCCTCGCCCATCGTGTAGAGGAACGTCGGCGGCGCGACCAGCGATCCCCAGCGGGAACCCGTGGCATACGAAGGGTCGCAGTAGAGCGGGTTGTCATCGCCATAACCGAACGCGAAGTGCCGGACCCCGTCCCAAGTCACTTCGTAGTTGTGCGGCGGATTTCGCTGGGGATTCGGGACGCCGAGCCGGCGGCGGGACCGCTCGATCGTTTCGTCGGTCAGCAACCCGAACTCGGTGGTCGTCATCGCAGGTTCTCCTCGTTCGCAACCGTGTCGGCCGTCAGGCGCCGAGCATGTTCAATCCGCCGTCGACCGCAATCAGCTGTCCCGTCATGAACCGGGCGCCCGCGCCGGCCAGGAACACCATGACCGGTCCGAGATCCGTCTCCGCATCGCCGAGCTCGCCGCGCAACGGCATGGTCGTGCGCAGGCGCTCCTTGAACACCGCGGCACGCTCCTCACCCAGGTGCGCCCACAGCCGTTCGGCGCCCGGTGTGCCGACCGCGGGCGCCAGCGCGTTGACCGTGACCCCGAACCTCCCCCACGCCGCGGCCGCGGACCGGGTCCACGCGTGGACGCCGGCCTTCGCCATGGCGTAGTGCGGGGCCAGCGGATTCCCGCGGACGCCCTCGCTCGAGCCGAGGTTCACGATCTGCCCGCCGTCGCCACGCATGCGCTCGAACGCCGCCTGGTTGGCGAGGACCGTCGACCGGAGGTTGGTGTCGAGGACCAGGTCGAGCTCGTCGTCGGACAACGACTCCGGGGTGCTCGGGCGCCAGCTGCCCGCCGCGTGCAGCAACACATCGAGGCCGCCCAAGGCCGACGTGGCCTGCTCGAACGCGGCATAGACCGAACGGCGGTCCCGCCCGTCGCACGGCAGCCACTCGCAGCGTCCCGCGAGGTCGTCCGGTGGTGGTGTGGTGTGGAAGAGCCCGACAACCTGCGCTCCGGCCTCGAGGAACACGGTGACGGCCGCCGCGCCGATCCCGCCGGCCGCGCCCGTCACGATCACACGCCGCCCGGTGAGTGGCGCGCTCATGCGTCCGCCATCTCGAGGACGATTTTTCCGCTGGTGCGGCGTTCGGCGACGGCGGTCAGCGCGGCCGCGACGTCGGAGAGCGGATGCACGCGGGACACCAACGGACGCATCCCGGCCCGGACCATCCCGGCGAGGGCGCGCTCGGCCGCGTTCGTGGCGTCCGGGTCCTCCCGGCGGATCATCCGCGCCTCGAACCCTCGCACGACCAGGTTTTTGAGCAGCACCAGGTTCAGCGGGATGCGCGGTATCGCGCCGTCGGCGAAGCCGACCGTGACGAACCGGCCGGCCCGGCGCAGTGCTCGCAAGGCGGCTTCTGCGTGCTCGCCGCCGACCGGGTCGATCACCAAATGGGCGCCCCCGGTCAGCTCCCGGATCCGGATCTTGAGGTCTTCGCGGACGTAGTCGATCCCGGCCTCGGCGCCGAGCTTGCGCGCGATCGCGAGCCGTTCCTCGCTCGACGCCGCGGCAACCACGTGCAGTCCCAGCCGCGTCGCGACGTCGACCACCGCCGAGCCGACCCCACCCGCCGCGCCGAGCACCGCCACCCACTCCCCCGACGTGGCCCCGCCGACCGTCACGAGAGCGTGGTACGCGGTGGTGTAGGTGACGTGAAACGCGGCTGCGTGCACCATGTCGAGGCCGTCGGGGATCGGGCGCAACGCCTCGACCGGCGCCACGACCTGCCCGGCGAACGCACCGCTCAGTACCGCCCCGGCCACGGGTGAACCCACCGCCGGCCCGGACACCCCCGGTCCCAGCGCGGCGATGACGCCGGCGAACTCGCTGCCGGGCGTGAACGGCAGCGGCGCCGAGACCTGGTAGCGGTTCGCGGCGATGAGCACGTCGGGGTAGTTGACCGCCGCGGCGTGCACCCGGACCACGACCTCACCCGGACCGGGCTCGGGATCGTCCAGTTCCACGACCGAAATTCCGCTCGGCGGGCCGTAGTCCAAGCATCGAGCGGCCTTCATCGCGCACTCGCCGGCATGGCCGGGTCCCGGGGCAGGCCCAGCAGCTGTTCGGCGATCGTGTTGCGCTGGATCTCGGCCGTCCCCGCCCCGATCGTCGACGCGCGGGTGCGCAAGAAGCCCCACACCCAGCGGCCCCGCTGCACGGCGTGCGGGTCGTCCCGGCCGAGCACCCCGTACGGGCCGAGCAGCTCGACGGCGAACTCGTGCAGGTCCTGCTCGAAGGTGACGACGAACAGCCGTGACGTCGACGACGCCGGCCCCGGCTCACCGCGAGCCAGGATGTCGGCGATCGTCCGCATCCCGGTGTAGCGCATGATCCGCACCCGTACCTCAAAGTCCGCGAGCCGCTCGCGCACCAGCGGATCGGCGGTCGCGCCGCGCTCGTGGGCCAGCTCGATCAGCTCGTCGAGCACCCGCCGGTACCGTGCGGCCTGGTTCATCGCTCCGGCCGCGCGTTCGTGGCCGAGACTTGTGCGCACCAGCGGCCACCCGCCGTTCTCCTCGCCGACGCGGTCGGCCACGGGGACCCGGACGTCGGTGAAGAAGATTTCGCAGAAGTGCGCGTCGCCGGTGAGGTCACGCAGCGGCCGTACGACGACACCGGGGGCCTGCGCGTCGATGAGCAGGTAGCTGATCCCGCGCTGCCGCGACTCGGGTGTGCCGGTGCGGACGAGGGTGAAGAGGATGTCGGCGATGTCGGCGGAACTGGTCCACACCTTCTGCCCGTTGACGACGTACTCGTCGCCCTCCCGCCGGGCCGTCGTGCGCAGGGCCGGGAGGTCCGAACCGGCGTCGGGCTCGGAATAGCCCTGGGCCCAGACCGTGTCACCGCGCAGCATCGGGCGCAGGAACCGCTCCTTCTGCTCGGTGGTGCCGTACTTGACGATCGTGGGGGCCGCGATGCCCAGGCCCGTGCCCAACGGCCCCGGCACGCGCGCGCTCGCGTACTCCTCCTGGTAGATCACCTGACGAGCGAAGCTCAGCGCCATCCCGCCGTACTCGCGCGGCCAGCTCGGACCGGCGTACCCGGCGTCGAACAGCGCGGCCAGCCACGTCTTTTGCCACGCCAGCCGGTCGGCGGGATCCTTCGGCCGCCGGCCGGGATGGTGCTCCGCCAGGAACGCGCGCAGACGCGCCCGGAAGTCGTCATCGGTCTCGGATGCGTCGTCGCGCCGGGCGGTCATCCGGCCGCCCGGATCCCGACCAGGTCGGCCAGCCGGGCCCGGTGCGCCGCCGGCGCGCCGAACAACTGCTCGGACGACTTGGCGCGCCGCAGGTGGAGGTGCGCGTCGTGCTCCCAGGTGTAGCCGATCCCGCCGTGGATCTGGATGTTCTCCTTGGCCGCGTGGGTGTAGGCGGCCGAGCAATAGGCCCCGGCCACTCTCGCGGCCACCGGCAGCTCGTCCCCGGCCGACGCCGCGTGGTAGGCGGCCGACCGTGCGGCCTCGACCGCCAGCAGCACGTCGGCGCACTTGTGCTTGATCGCCTGGAACGTCCCGATCGGACGTCCGAACTGGACTCGGACCTTCGCGTAGCCGACGGCCATGTCGAGGCACGCCTGTGCGCCGCCGACCTGCTCCGCGGCGAGTGCGACGACCGCCAGATCGAGCGCCTTGTGCGGCGGCGAATCGCCGATCCGCACCGCGGGCGCGTCAGCGAAGTCGATCCGCGCCAGCCGGCGTGTCGGGTCGAGCGTCTCGAGCCGGGTCCTGCTCACCCCGGGAGCGCTGCCTTCAACGGCGAACAGCCCGGTGCGTGCGACCACGAGCAGCAGGTCGGCCGTGTGCCCGTCGACGACGAACATCTTGGTGCCGGACAAGGTTCCGTTCGTGGCGGTGGTCGCGATGTCGTCCGGCCGCCCGCTTTCCTCCGCGACGGCGAGGGTCGCGGTCAGGGACCCGTCGGCGATGCCGGGCAGCCACCGTGACTTGGCCGCGTCGTCACCGGCGGCGGTGAGTGCCTGACCGGCCAGCGCCACCGTCGCGAAGAACGGCGACGGCAGCAAGACCCGCCCCAGCTCCTCCAGCACGATCCCCAGTTCGACCGGGCCGCCGCCCGAGCCGCCGTACTCCTCCGGCACCGCGACGCCGTGCAAGCCGAGTTCGTCGGCCATCCGCCGCCACAGAACCGGGTCGTGGCCTTCCTCGGACTCCATCCAAGTGCGCACGGCCGCCCGGTCGGTCAGGAAACGACGCACCAAGGCACGCAGTTCCTCCTGCTCCTCCGTGAACGCGATCACCGCGGCGTCCTCGCGCGCAGGTACTCGGCGAAGTCCGGGATCAGGGCGCGGTCGACGATCTCGATCCGCACCCCCGACGGGTCCAGATGGTAGGCGAACAGGGCCGGCGTGCCGTCGAGCACCGCACCGGCTTCGAACGCGAAACCCGCCTCCTCCAGCAGTTTCGACGTCGCCGGGACGTCGTCACAGAAGTAGCCGAGGTGGTGCGCTGCGGCTGTCCATGGCGTGCCGGGGACCTCCTGCACGAGTTCGAGGTGCGGTGCGTCGAGTGAGTAGGCGTACCGCAGCGGCAGCACCTGCTCGCCGTCCGCAAGCCGGATCGTCAGCTCGGCGGCCTGGATCGTCGTCCACCGGTAACCGGCGACCTCACCCAGCCGCGCCATCGACGCTTCGAGGTCCGGCACCACGATCCCGGTGTGGTAGAAGTCCGCGGTGCGCAGCGGCGGTGTCACGGGCTTCACCATTCGAGCCGGAGCGACTTCAGGCCGTACATGTTGCCGGTCTCCTCGATGTCCTGACCGTCGGTGATCCGGTACTCGGGGATCCGCTTGTGCCACTCCTCGATCGCCACGTTCAGCTCGAGGCGAGCGAGGTGCGAACCCAGGCAGCGGTGCGGCCCCGAGCCGAACGCGATGTGGTTGCTGGTCTTGCGGTCCAGGTCGACTTCCAGAGGGTTCTCGTACCGCGCGGGGTCCCGGTTGGTGACCGCGAGCGGCAGCATCACCATCTCCCCGGACTTGACCGGGCAGCCGCCGATCTCGACGTCCTTCGTCGCCTTGCGGGCTGGAATGACGAACGAGTAGACGCGGAGGATCTCCTCCACACTCGTCGAGATGAGCGACGGGTCGGCGACGATCGCCGCGCGCTGTTCGGGATGACCGGCGAAGTGGTACAGCGCCCAGCCGACCGAGATCGGGACCGTGTCCAGCCCGGCCTGGAACATCAGGACGCAGAAGGCGTGCATGTCCCGGTCGGTGATCGGTGCGCCGTCGATCTCCCAGGTCATCGCCCGCGACAGCAGGTCGTCTCGCGGTACCTCCCGCCGGAGGGCGATCTGCTCGTCGAAGTAGGCCGACGCCGCGGTGATCGCCGCGAGCTGCCGGCTGCGGTCCGGGTCCTGCTCGTAGGACAGATGCAGCATGTTGTGCACCCAGTCGAGGAACTTCTCCAGGTCTTCTTCGGGCAAGCCCATCAGGCGCATGAAGATCAGGGTCGGGAACCGGCGGGCGAACTCGTCGAGCACGTCGGCGCCCCCGGTGCCGGTCAGCCGATCGATCATCTCCGCCGCGACACGCCGGATCTCCGGTTCACGCGCGGCGACCGCGTTGGGCGAGAATTCGCGGCCCAGCAGGCGCCGCCACTGCGTGTGCACCGGCGGGTCCAGCATTTCCGGGATCCACAGGAACTTCGGGTCCGGGTCGAGCGCCGTCACGGACTTGCTCGAGAACGTCCGCCAGTCCTGCAAGGCTTCCTGCACGGCCGTGCCGTCCGTGACGACCCAGTACCCGCGCGCGATGCTGCTGCGGAAGCCGGAGTGCGTCGCGGCGATCTCGTCCCACCGCCGGTGGTGGCTCAGGACCGGGCCGCCCGCGGTGTTGTCGTAGTGGTACGCGGGCACCCCTTCGTAGGTTCCCTCGGGCTCGAGTGTGGTGTTCATGACGGTCCTCTCGTCGAACGCTGCTGCACTGGGGTCGGTCGCGAGGTGCTTCCGCGCGGTCAGCGACCCCGCCAGACCGGCGCCCGCTTCTCGGCGAACGCGGTCGCGCCTTCCTTGGCGTCGTCCGACGCGAACACCGGCCGGACGATCTCGGCCTGCTCGGCCCAGCCCTCTTCCAGCGTCCAGTCGGCACTCGACCGGGCGACCTGCTTGGTCGCGGCGACGGCGAGCGGGCCGTTGGCGGCGATGGTCCGGGCGAGCTGCAACGCGCCTTCGAGCGCGCCGCCCTCGTCGGTGAGCCGGTTCACCAGCCCGGCCGCGGCCGCGCGCTCGGCGTCGAACGGCTCACCCGTCAGCAGGAGCTCCAGCGCGAGCGCGAAGGGCACTCGCCGCGGCAGCAGCAACGCCGCCCCGCCGCCCGCCACCAGGGACCGCTTCACCTCGGGCACCCCGAACCGCGCCGTCCGCGCCGCGACGACGAGGTCGCACGCGAGCAGCAGCTCGAAACCGCCGGCCAGCGCCCAGCCCTCCACCGCGCCGATGAGCGGTTTGCGCGGCGGCGTCATCGTGATCCCGCACAGCCCGCGCCCCTCGATCGCGGGGCTTTCCCCGCGCAGGAACGCTTTCAGGTCCATCCCGGCGGAGAACGTCCCGCCCGCACCGGTGAGCACACCGACCCGCAGGTCGTCCGACTCGTCCAGTTCGTCGGCGGCCGCCGCGACCCCGGCCGCCACGGCCGCGTCGAGGGCGTTCTTCACCCTGGGACGGTTGATCGTGATGACCTGGACCGCACCCTGGCGCTCGACGACAACCTCGTCCGGCACTTTTCCTCCTCCATGCGACGCTGCGACAGAAGAGTACCCTTAACTCCCCAGTCCGAGCTAGTCTCGCGCAGTATCTGCCCATTTACGTATACTCATCTCGACGAACGGAGGCGCATGGCCGACGGATCACCAACGGCGCGGACGAAGGTCGGCATCGCCGATCCCACCGACGTCGTCCGGCGGGCGACGAAGGCCTCGGGACAGCCACTGCGAGACCTCTCGCAGCTGCACGGCGGAGCCTCCAGCCTCACCTACTCCGCCGTGACGGACTCCGGCGTCCGCGTTGTCGTGAAGGTCGCCCCGCCAGGGCTCGAGCCGGTCCGCAACCGGGACGTCCTGCGCCAGGCCCGGGTGCTGACCGCGCTGTCCGAGGTGCCCGATGTGGCCGTTCCGGAGGTCCTGGGGACCGATCCTGGTGCCCCGCCGGACGTTCCGCCGCTGTTCGTCATGTCCTACGCGGACGGTGAGGGTTACGAACCCCGGCACATCGCGCGCGAGCAGCGTCCACCCGCAGCCGACGTGCGAGGCCGAGCCACGGCTGCGGCCCGCATGCTGGCGGCCCTGCACACCGCCGACCCGGCGAAGCTGGGGATCACGGAGGAAGCCGTGGCGCTGGAAACCGAGGTCGAGCGGTGGCGGAAAGCACTGGCCACGTGCGAACTCGAGCCGGCCGCCGTCCGCACCGAACTCGAGTGCCGCGATCAGCTCACCGCGGCTGTCCCCGCGCCCTTGCGGCCCGCGGTGCTGCACGGCGACTGGCGGCTGGGCAACATGCAGTGCGCCGGCGACGAGATCCGGGCGGTGATCGACTGGGAGATCTGGTCGGTCGGCGACCCGCGGCTGGACCTCGCGTGGCTGCGGCTGATGTCCGATCCCGCGCACCCGACCGCCGTCGCGCCCGAGGCGCCCACGCTGGAACCCGACGAGCTGCTGGCCGCCTACGGCTCTCCGGTGCCAGACCTTTCCTGGTTCGACGCCCTCGTCCGCTACAAGCAAGCCGCCGCATCCGCGCTGCTGGTGAAGAACGCCGAGCGCCGCGGCCAGGTCACCGACCGGATCGAACGGATGCGTGGCGGGATCCCGATGTTGCTCGCCGCCGCGCTCACCCACCTCACTCGCCGCTAGGAGGACCGATGCTGGACTTCTCGATCGAGCCGGAGTTCCAGGCCAAGCTCGACTGGGCGGCCGCCTTCGTCCGGACGGAGGTCGAACCGCTCGACCTCCTGTTCCCGCACGGCGGCGACCCGTACGACACGCGCAACGAGAAGGCGCGCGCGATCGTCAAGCCGTTGCAGGAGCAGGTCCGGGCCCACGGACTGTGGGCGTGTCATCTCGGGCCCGAGCTGGGCGGGCCGGGCTACGGGCAGGTCAAGCTCGCCTACCTCAACGAGATCCTCGGCCGCTCCTACTGGGCGCCGACGGTCTTCGGCACCGCCGCCCCCGACACCGGCAATGCCGAGATCCTGGCGATGTTCGGCACACCGGCGCAGAAGGCTCGTTACTTGCAGCCGCTGCTGGACGGCGACATCGTCTCCACGTTCTCGATGACCGAGCCGCAAGCCGGGGCCGACCCGAAGGAGTTCGTGTGCCGCGCCTGGCGCGAGGGTGACGAGTGGGTGATCGACGGCGAGAAGTGGTTCTCCTCCAACGCCCGGTACGCGGAGTTCCTCATCGTCATGGCCGTCACCGACCCGGACGCGCCGCCGCACCGGCGGATGTCGATGTTCGTCGTGCCGGCCGAGACGCCCGGCATCGAGATCAAGCGCAACGTCGGCACCATGGACGAACGCGAGTCGCTCGACGAAGGCATCCACGGTTACCTCCACTACCACCAGGTGCGGGTCCCGCTCGACGCCATGCTCGGCGGCCCTGGTGAAGGCTTCAAGGTCGCCCAAGCCCGTCTCGGTGGCGGCCGGGTGCACCACGCGATGCGCTCGGTCGGCAAGTGCGCCCGAGCGTTCGATATGATGTGCGAGCGCGCGCTTTCACGCCGTACACAAGGAACTCCGCTCGCCGAGAAGCAAGCCGTGCAGCAGTTCGTCGCGGACTCGTGGATCGAGCTGCAGCAGTTCCGGCTGCTCGTGCTGAACACCGCGTGGATCATCGACACCCAGCCGCACGGCGCCGCCCGCACGCAGATCGCGATGTGCAAGGTCGCCATGGCCAAGGTCCTGCACGACGTCATCCAGCGGGCCCTGCACCTGCACGGCTCGCTCGGCACCACCGGCGAGCTGCCGCTCGCGCACTGGTGGATGGCCGTGCCGAACCTCGCCCTCGCCGACGGCCCGACCGAGGTGCACCGCACCACGATCGCCAAGCAGGTGCTGAAGAACCACCGGCCGGCCGAGGGACTGTTCCCCAGCGAGCACATCCCGCCGCGGCTCGAGGCCGCCCGCAAGCGGTACGCGCACATCATCAACGACTCGGGACTGACCGGCCGGGTGAACGCATGACGCTGTTTGATCTGTCCGGCAAGGTCGCGCTCGTCACCGGTGGCAGCCGGGGTCTGGGGCTGGAGATGGTGTGTGCCTTCGCCACCGCGGGCGCGGACGTGGTGATCACCAGCCGCAAGCTTGACGCGTGCGAAGCGGCCGCCGCATCGGTTCGTGCTCTCGGCCGGCGTGCCCTGCCGATCGCGGCCCACGTCGGGCACTGGGACGACCTCGGCCGGCTCACCGACGCCGCGTACGAAGAGTTCGGGAAGGTCGACATCCTGGTCAACAACGCCGGCATGTCACCGCTGGCGCCGTCGTCGGCGGAGACCAGCGAGGAGCTCTTCGACAAGGTGATCGGGGTCAACTTCAAGGGCCCGTTCCGGCTCGCGTCGCTGGTGGGGCAACGCATGGCAGCCGGCGACGGAGGCTCGATCATCAACGTCTCCTCCTCAGGAGCGCTGATGCCGCAACCTCGGTTCGGTCCGTACTCGGGCGCCAAGGCCGCCCTAAACGCGTTGACGACGGTTTTTGCGTTGGAGTACGGCCCGAAGGTGCGGGTGAACACCATCTCTGCCGGCCCGTTCCTCACCGACATCTCGAAGGCGTGGTCGCCGGAGAAGCGGGAGAGCGCCCGGAGCGCGCTCGGCCGGCCCGGGCGTCCGGAGGAGATCGTCAGCACGGCGCTGTACCTGGCCAGTGACGCGTCCAGCTACACCACCGGCGCCCTGATCCGGGTGGACGGCGGGCTCTACTGAGGCCCGTCTACCGAGAACTCCCGTAGCCGCCCGCGGTAGCCTAGGTCAATGAGCAGGGCCGAGCGGAACCAGCCGCCTCGAAGTTCGAACCCAGTCGGGCTCAGATCAAACTTCCTTGTAGTCGCCATGATACTGACCGGCGTCACATCGCTGTGCGCGATCACCATTTGGCTGCCGACTTCGATCGTTACGACCACACAGACACGTGCAGGCGGAACCGGTCAGCTCTCGGTCACTGAATTGATCAACGCCGAGAACAGTGTCCGCACATCACTGATTCAAGCATTTGGTGGAATAATCCTGCTGATCGGGATAGTCCTGACAACACGACAACTCCGCATCAACCGGGACCAAGTGGCAGCAAACTGGGCGCAGTTGGAATTGAGCAGACGGACCAGCTTCGAAAGTTTTGAAGCCACCAGACAGGTTCAACAGAGAGAGACATTCTCTCGGGCCGTGGACCAGCTTGGCAGCGATAGCACAACTACCCGGCTCGGCGGAGTAGCCTCCCTGGAGGACCTTGCCCGAGAAGACGATTCGCTTCAAGATGTCGCCATCGAAATATTGTGCGCCTTCATTCGCAATGGATCCCCACTTGCCCACACAAGCAATGCGAATGCAGACCAAGAGTCACCGGCCTGGAGGGGGCAACCGTCACAGCGGCCACCGGTGGACATCCAGTTGGCCCTGACAGCGCTCGGCAGAGTCTGGCACGAAGAACCTGTCCTGGAAGAGCTCCTCCGCAGAACCGACCGCAACCTGATCGACCTTTCTTCGACATCCCTTCGTGGCGCCAATCTTACACTGGCACATTTTGAAGGAGCACTGTTTCGTGGATCGAATCTGCAAGAGGTCAACTTCTCGGGAAGCTTCTGCGAGTCCGCGAATTTCTCAGCTTCGGATTGTCGTCGCGCAAATTTCGCCGGAAATCAGATACCCGGCTCATCCTTTTTGGAAGCGTCCCTTATCGAGGCAGACTTCCACAGCGCCGACCTGCTCATGGCGGATCTCAGTGGCGCAGACCTCAGAGGAGCCCAGTTTACCCAGGCAGATCTGACGGGATCAAACCTGACCGATATCCTTGCCTGTCAGGTCGCCGCGCCGTCGATCTTCAGCTGGATCAGCTCCTCCTCGGACAGGCCCAGTTCGCGCAGGACCTCGTCGGTGTGCTCGGCAAACAGCGGCGCGCGCGTAAGCGTCGCCGGGGTTTCCTCGAACTGGACCGGGTTCGCCACCAGTTCCCGCTCCTTGCCCTCGGCGTCCACGACCTGGGCGATCAAGCCGTTCGCGCGCAGCGACGGGTCCTGCGCGACCTCCCACGAATTCTGGACGGCCGCCCACTGCCCTTCGCCCTGCGACAGGATCTCCGTCCACTCCGCGAACGTCCGCTGCCCGATGATCTCCGCGACGAGTTCTGCGGCCGCGCCGGCATTGGCCATGATCTGCGAGACGTCGGCGAAGCGCGGGTCCGCCGCGAGGTCTTCCCGGCCGGCCAGCCGGCAGAACTCCGGCCAGTACCGGCCCGGCTGCAGCATCGCGAACTCAAGCCACCGGCCGTCGGCCGTGCGATAGGCGCCGATCAGCGGGTTGGTCGCCGACCCGTGCCTCGGCTGCTCGCGCGGCGGCAGCGGACCGCCCGTCATCAGCGCCTGGTTCACCGAGTACTGGGTGGCCCACGCGCCGACGCCGAGCAGGGAAACGTCCACAACGGACGGCTCGCCGGTGACCTGACGCGAGTAAAGCGCCGCGGCGATCCCGCCGGCGATCGTCATCCCGCCCATCGAGTCGCCGTAGGCACCGGCCGGCATCCGCGGCATCCGCTCGGCCTCGGGCGGCGTCAGCCCGGCCGCGCTGCCGCCGCGGGCCCAGAATGCGGTGCTGTCGTAGCCACCTTTGTTGCTTTCCCCGCCTCGGACACCGAACCCGCTCCCCCGCACGTAGATGATGTCCGGGTTGATCGCCCGGACGTCCTCGACGGCGATCTTCAGCTTCGCCCGCGCGCCGGGCAGGAAGTTCGTGAGGAACACGTCGCTGGAGCGGACCAGCTCCTCGAACACGGCGCGCGCGGACGGCTTTTCCAGCGCCAGACCGACGCTGCGTTTGCCCCGGTTCGGGCCCTCCATGATCGGGAAGAACGACGAGCCCTCGCTCGCCGTCGCCACCCCGAGCACCCGGGACAAGCCGCGCTGACCGTCCCCGCGTTCGGCGTGCTCGATCTTGATGACGTCGGCACCCCAGTCGGCGAGCACGGCGCCCGCCGCGGGCACGAACGTGAACTGCGCAACCTCCAGGATCCGCACGCCTTCCATCGGACGGTGCATTCCGGGCCTCCTCACTGAGCGGTGATCGCTCGCTCCGGGCACGCGAACGCACCCTCGCGGGCTTTCTCTTCGACGCCCGCCGGGACCTCGCCGTCAAAAGGCAGCGCGTAGCCGTTGTCGTCGAGTTCGAACACCTCCGGGGCCGTGGCGGCGCACCGCGCGTGCCCGGAGCACGTACTCGTGTCGATGGTGATCTTCACCGGATCACTCCGTTCTCGAAGTTGTCGAGGTTCATCGGCCCGTCGCAGGCCGCAGCCAGCAGTTTCGCCAGGTCGGTCCCCAGTTCGGCCGCGGTCTCCCGGCAGGCCGCCAGGTCCTTGCGCAGGAACGGCGTGACCGCGGCGACGTAGCGCTCCGACCCACCGCGAGCGGTGATGTACCGCCCCGCGCTGCTCCCGCCGCTGCCGACCGCGAGGGCGTCGAGCAAGGCGCTCTCCTCGATGCCCATCGCGCGACCGGCTTTCAGCCCCCGCAACGTCACTTGCGAGATCGCGGCGAAGAGCAGGTTGTTGAGCAGCTTCACCCGCAGCGCCGAACCACGGGCGCCGGTCATGACAACCGGATCGGCGTACGCGCTGACGACCTCGCGCGCCGTCTCGACGGGCTCGGGCTCGCCGCCGAGGTAGACCGTGAGCCGGCCGGCGCGGACCGCCTCCGCCGTCCCACTGAAGGCCGCATCCACGATCGCGGCCTTCCCCATCGGCGCGAGCCGGGTCAGCGTCTCCGGACGGCCGGTCGTGTGCGACACCAGCACCGTGCTGGCTTTCATCTCCCGGACGACCTCGGGCAGTACGTCGAGCACCTGGGCGTCGTCGTACAGGCAACTCACGACGACCTCGCACGCGGCGACGTAACGCACCCGGTCGACGAGGTCCGCTCCGGCTGCTCGCAGCCGATCCCGGACTTCGGCCCGCCGGGCGTACACGCGCACGGCGTGACCGGCCGCCAGCAGCCGCTCCACCATCGGCTCGCCGATGTTCCCGGCGCCGACGAACCCGATCGTTCCCACAGTTTCCTCAGCATTCCTCCGAGGCGGCTACGGCTTGTTCGTCCCGCCCGCGTCGACGGTGAATTGCAGGCCGGTGACGTACCGCGCTTCGTTCGAGGCCAGGAACAGCACGGCGTTCGACACGTCCCGCGGCTCGACGAATGGAGCGAGCGGATTCGTCGCCCCCATGCCGAACAGCGGTTCGCGCGCCGCGAGCTCCTCGATCGGCACGCCGACAGTGATCCCCGTGTCGCTGACCCCGGTGGGGTGCACGGTGTTCACGCGGATCTCGTGCCGGGCCAGCTCGTTGGAAAGCGCCTTCATCAGGCCGACGACGCCGTGCTTGCTCGCGACGTAGTGGGCGTACGGCACATGGCCCCGGATCCCGGCCGCCGAGCTGATCATGACGATCGACCCGCCCACCCCGGCCTCGATCATCCCGGGGATCGCCGCGCGCGCGGTGTTCCAGACGCCCTTGAGGTTGACGTCCATCACGACGTCCCATTCCTCTTCGGACAGTTCCCACGCGCGTCCCATGCTCATCACGCCGGCGTTCGCCACGACGATGTCGAGCCGGCCGAACTCGGCCGTCGTCGCGTCGACGGCCGCCCGGACGTCGGTGATCGACCGGACGTCAGCCTGGACGGCGACGCACTGCCGTCCCGTCGCCTTGACGAGCGCGACCGTCTCTTCGAGTTGTTCCTTCGAGGCCAGCGAGTAGGGCAGCGCGTCGCTGATGTCGTGACAGACATCGGTGACGACGACGTCCGCCCCCTCCTCCGCCAGGCGCACCGCGTGCGAGCGGCCCTGACCTCGGGCCGCGCCGGTGACGAAGGCAACCTTGCCCGCCACGCGTCCCGCGGTCACGAGGCGGCCAGTTCGTCGACGGCCTCGCGCAGGGCACGCAACCGCGTCTCGAGCAGTTCGCGCTCGGCGGGGTCGGCATCGCCGAGACGTGGCTCGATGTCGGCGATCTCCGCTTGGAGCCGGCCGGCCGCTTCCTCACGGGTAAGCAGGTCCAGGTCGGTCCAGTCGGACCGCTCGGACTCCGGACGGCGGGTCATGCGGGGAAGTTGTAGAGCCGGCGGGTGGTCAGTTCCACGATCTTGTGCACCTCTTCGTCCGGGACGTCGGCGAGCATGTCCGCCGCGTAGGCACGGCTCTTCGGCCAGTACGAATCGGAGTGCGGGTAGTCGCACTCCCAGGTGATGCGGTCGACGCCGATCTCGTGGCGGACCTGCACCCCGAACCGGTCGTCGATGAAGCACCCGTGCATGTGCTTGAAGAACAACTCCGACGGCCGCACGTCCTGGTTGACGTTCTGGTAGAAGCGGTGCCGCTCCCAGGTGCCGTCGATCCGCTCCAGCAAGTACGGCATCCAGCCGATCCCGCCCTCGGACAACCCGACTTTGAGCTTCGGATGGCGGTGGAACACGGGGGAAAAAAGCAGATCGGCGGTCGCGTACATCGAGTTGGTCCCGAACAGCGCGATCGTCACCGCGAACGGCGCTTCCGGGGCGGTCTTCGGCGCGGCGCCGGAGGTCCCGAAGTGCAGGCACAGCGGCATATCGGTCTCCTCGGCCGCCGAGAAGACCGGATCCCAGTGGTCGGTGTGGAACGACGGCAGCCCCAGCGGAACCGGGTTCTCCGGGAACGAGATCGCCTTTGCACCCTTGGCCGCGGTCCGCTGGATCTCGGCCACGCAGGCCGGCACATCCCACAGCGGCAGGATGATCAGGGGGATGAGCCGGTCCGGCGCCGTCGCGCACCACTCGTCCAGGACGAAGTCGTTCCACGCCTGGACGCACAGCCGGGCGAGCTCGCGGTCCTCCCCCGCGATGAACACCGTGCCGGCGAAGCGCGGGAACGACGGGAAGGACAACGCCCCCCACACCCCGTCCAGGTCCATGTCCCGCAACCGGGCCTTCGGGTCGTAACAGCCGGGGATCATCTCGTCGTAGCGCGTCGGCTCCATGCCGAACTCCTCGGGCTTCTTGCCCGCCACGGCGTTCAACCCGATGTACGGGTAGATCCGGCCTTCGTAGGTCCACACCTCGGCGGGACTGACGCCCTCGCCGCGCGACTGCTCCACGATCCGGGGGCCGGCTTCGCGGTGCTTCGCCGGCAGCCGATCCGACCACAACCGCGGCGGTTCGATCAGGTGGTCGTCGGTCGACAGCAACTTCATCCATGACTGCAACGGCATCGTCGCGCTCCTCGCCATCCGTCCCGAGACTACATCCGGCCGCAGATTGTGTATACCTGATCATGCGCGGCTTCCAGGCCGCACCGGCACTTACCCTGGCTTCAAAGGGTCATCTTTTCAGAGTGGACGCACAAGGTCTAGTATTAAGTATCCTTATTTGCGCATCGAAGGGAACCGAGATGGCCGCGCGTCCCCTCCCGCAGCCGACGCTCGCGAGTTCCGGGTTCTGGCGATCGGGCGCCGACGGTGTCCTCCGGATCTCCCGGTGTGACGGCTGCGGGCGGTGCTTCCACCCGCCCGGCCCGGTGTGCCCCGGCTGCCGAGGTCGCGCGGTGACGCTTTCCCCCACCTCGGGGAAGGCGGTGGTCGTCGGGTTCAGCGTCAACCACCAGACCTGGCTGCCCGCGTTCCCGCCGCCGTACGTGGTGGCCGTGGTCGCGCTCGCCGAGGACGACCGCGCGCGGCTGACGACGAACATCGTCGGCTGTGAACCGGACGAAGTGCACGTCGGGATGCGCGTCCGGGTGCGTTTCGAGCAGCAGGAGGACGTGTACCTCCCGCTATTCGAACCGGACCCCGAAGCCGAGGGACCCGGCCCGCTGCCCGAGCCCCGCGACGTCCGCGCCGCGTTGCGTCCCATGGCTTCTCCCCGGAAGTACGAGGACAGGGTCGCGCTGACCGGCGTCGGCCAGTCGCGCGTCGGCCGTCGACTCATGGTCGACCCGATCTCGCTGACCGTCGACGCCTGCCTGGCCGCGGTGGCGGACGCGGGCCTCGACCTGGACGAGATCGACGGGCTGTCCACCTACCCCGCGGTGAGCCCGACCGGCATGAGCGAAGGCGGGATCACCGCGCTGTCCGAGGCGCTGCAACTGCGTCCCACCTGGGTCAACGGCGGGAGCGAGGTGCCCGGGCAGATCGGCTCGATCACCGCCGGCATGCTCGCCGTCGCCGCCGGGCTGTGCCGGCACGTGCTGTGCTTTCGCACGGTCTGGGAATCTTCGCACGCGGCGCTGGTGCGGTCCGGTGAGTGGACGGCGAGCGGTGGGCGCGCCACCGGGATGCTGGAGTGGCGGGCCCCGTTCGGCGCCGTGTCGGCCGCGCAGTGGATCGGCTGCCACGCATCGCACTACATGCACCGCTACGGCGTCGGCCGCGAAGCACTCGGCGCCATCGCCGTCACCGCGCGGGCTGGCGCGGCGCGGAACCCCGAAGCGCTCTACCGGGACCCGCTGACGATCGACGACTACTTCGGCGCCCGCCTGATCACCACGCCGTTCGGGCTGTACGACTGCGACGTGCCCTGCGACGGCGCGGTGGCCGTCGTCGTCTCGGCGATCGAGACCGCCGCCGACCGCCCCAAGCCGCCCGTGCTGGTCGAAGCCGCCGGTACCGCGATCCTCGAACGGCTCAGCTGGGACCAGGACACCCTCACCCACCTGCCGCAGTCCCAAGGCCCCTCCGCGCACGTGTGGACCCGCACCGGGCTGACCCCGACCGACGTCGACGTGGCTCTGCTCTACGACGGGTTCACGTTCAACGTCGTGTCCTGGCTGGAGGGACTCGGCTTCTGCGGGCCGGGTGAAGCGACCGGGTTCATCGCCGGCGGAAAGACGATCGCCCTCGACGGCGAACTCCCCCTCAACCCACACGGCGGGCAGCTCTCCGCCGGCCGGCTCCACGGCTACGGCTTCGTCCGCGAAGCCATGCTGCAACTGCGCGGCGAAGCCCACGGCCGTCAGGTCGACGGCGCGCAGACGGCGGTCGTCACGTCGGGCGGCGGTGTGCCCTCCGGCGTGATGCTGCTACGCAAGGCATAGCGCTGGGTCGTGAGTGGCAAGCCGGGTCCAACCCGGCTTGCCGCTCACGACCCGCACCTGGAAGTCAGGCCGTTGCTGGAACGACCTTGGTCGCCAGGAACTCTCGCTCCTCCGACTTGACCGCTCGCAGCAGCACGTAGATCATCGCGATCTTCCAGATGATGAACGCGATCGACGGGATGATGTTCGTGAACAGCCCGTCCCAGGCGAACGGCCCGTCCGTGGCGACGTAGACGAACACGCCGGGGAGCAGGAGAAGCCCCAGGATGAAGTTCAGGTACCCGAACCAGCGCGGGAACACCGGCGAGGACCGGCGGTCGACGAGCGCCGCCACCCCGATCGATGCGAGGTTGAAGACGAAGATGACGGCGATACCCACGTAGGTCAGCCAGAACTGGTCACTCAGCAGCAGCACCAGCTGCGGGTCGCGGCCCGGCCGGTACGCGGCGGTGGCGAGCACCGCCAGCGGGTAGACCCAGCCGGTCGGCGCGACGACGGCGGTGGTCAGCTGCACCATCGACAGCAGGCCCCAGCCGCCTTCGATGCGCCGTATCTGCAGGCTCGTGATGACGGCGAAAGCGTAGAAGAACGGGACGAACAGGCCCATGATCACGGTGGCCCAGAGGATGCCCGACCGGTTCTCGGTCAGGAAGGTCGCGATCTCCCCCGCACTGGCCGTCGGGGACGGGGGCGGAGTCAGCTTGCCCACGACGGAGAACGCGACGGTGGCCGCGATCAGGACCAGCACGCCGCACCAGACCGACATCCGGTAAAGCCGGAACTTCACTTTTTCGTCCACGGGATCTCCTTTGATCGGTCGTGTGGGGGAGTCAGGTCGCGGCGCCGGCGATGTCGAGCACCGCCCGGTAGGCGAAGGCGAGGCTCGAGCCGATCGGCGTACCCGCTCCCGGATACACGTGACCGGACATCGCGGCCGCGGTGTTGCCCGCCGCGTAGAGCCCGTCGATCGCCACACCGTCCGGCCGCAGCACCCGCGCGTGCTCGTCGGTCTTCAGGCCGCCCTTGGTGCCGATGTCGGACAGGACGATCGTCGCGACGTAGAACGGCGGGGTGTCCAGCGGCAGCAGGATCGGGTTTGGCCACTCCGGCGAGGGCTTCGCGAGGTAGTTCAGCTCGGGCAGGAACGGGAACGGGATGACGTGGTGGAACATTTGGTCCCACGGCGTCTCGCCGCGGTGGAACTGCTCGTCCACCCCGGCCCGCGCGAAGCCGTTGAACTTCTCGACCGCCCGGCTTAACGCCCCGAACGGGACGTCGATCAGCTTCGCCAGTTCCTCGAGGGTGTCGGCCTTCCGCAGCGCCCCCGAAGAGAACCATTCCGGGCGGATCGGCTGGTCCGGCGGGCCGCCGAAGCTGTCCCGGTCGACCTGCCGCTGGTCGAAGATCCAGTGCGCGGGTATGTGCGAGACGCCGGTCTCCACGTGCAGGCGGGCGATCTCGTGCCCGGCCTGGTCGTACGGACGCGCCTCGTTCATGAACCGTTCGCCCGCGCTGTTCACCCAGATCCCGCCCCGCATGCCGCTCTGAAAGACCGGGAGGCCATCCGGCTGCACCAGCCCGGGCACGTACCAGGACTCGTCGAGCAGGTCGGTGTCCGCACCGGCGGCGATGCCCGCCAAGAGCGCGTCGCCGGTGTTGCCCGGGGCGCCGTTGGACCACTCACCGGTCAGCGGAATCGGCTGGTACTTCGCGCGCAGCTCGGCATTGCGTTCGAAGCCACCGGCCGCGAGGAGGACCCCGCGGGTGGCGCGGAACCGGACCGGCTCGCCGTCGCTCACCGCGTCCACGCCGACGACCCGGCCGTTCTCGACCACGAGGCTGTCCAACGCGGTATCGACGCGAAGGGAACCGTTGCCGGTCTCCAAGAACGCCGCCAGCGCGCGGCCGATCAACGCGCGTCCGCCGTTGAGCACCGGGCCCTGATCGACACCCCAACGCTCGGATGGGATGGGGCCGCGGACGAGCCGGGCGTGGTCGCCGAGCTCGGCGGCGGGGACCTCCGGCGGGAAGATGGTCCGCCCCGCGACGGAGGCGCCGGGCCGCCCGGCGAAGTAGTCCGGTACGGGGGCGTGCACGAAGGACCGGAACCACGGGTTCTTCTCGAGTTCGTCGATCAGCTGCGCACCAGCCTCCAGGTAGGCGTCCTGGAGCCGTTCCCGCGAGCTGTCGCCGACGACGTCGCGCAGGTACGTCCGGGCGCTCTCCACGTCGTCCTCGACGCCGGCCCGCACGATCGGGGCCGAGCCGGGAAACCACAGTCCGGCACCGGAATAGGCGGTCGTGCCGCCGACCAGGCCGGTCTTCTCGATCACGAGGGTGCGCAGGCCGCGCGACGCGGCAACGTACGCCCCGACCAGGCCCCCTCCCCCGGAACCGACGACGACGATGTCGTAGGTCTCCTCGTTGGTGGTCATCCCTACCTCCAGATCCGTTCACCGGGTTTCGCGCGAACCATGCCGACCAGACCCGACTGAGTAACCTCATCTCGGTGACAGACCCGGGACGTTCGACTGCAACAGGTGCCGCCCGGGCGCTGATCAGCGGTAAATAGCGCCGTCAACCCATCGCGTACGGGGATGGTGCGCTGTCACGGCGACGGTGTCAATCCTCAGTTAGGGATACTCTTCTCGGCGAAGGCCACTCATAATGGAGCCGGCGCACGAGGAGGTCGCAGATGGCCGATGGCCCGTCGAGCATGGTCGACCGGGTGGTCCTGATCCTGGGGGTCTTCGAGCGCTCCGGCGGGCGGCTGACCCTCGGGCAGATCAGTTCGCGCAGCGGCCTGCCCCGCACCTCCGTGCACCGGATCCTGCAGCAGCTGGTCACCGCTCGCTGGCTCCAGCGCTGCGACAACGAGTACACGCTCGGCCTCCGCATGTTCGAGATCGGCAGCATGGTCGTGCGCCGGACGCGGATCAGCGATGTCGCCCGGCCGTTCATGCAGGAGCTCTGCGCGACCACCGGTCAAGTCGTCCACCTCGCGCTGCTGGACGAACGGGACGTCGTCTACCTGGAGAAGATCGGCGGGGCGTTCGCCAGCACCCTGCCGTCGCGGGTGGGCGGCCGCCTTCCCGCGCACTGCACCGGCGTGGGGAAGGTGCTCCTCGCCTACTCCCCCCGGGCCGTCGTCGACCGGTACCTCGAAGACGGCCTGTGCCCGCGGACGCGCGCGAGCATCGGCACGACCGACGCGCTCGAAGCCGCGATGGTCAGGATCCGCAACTGCGGCTATTCGACCGAGAGCGGCGAGGCTTCCCCCGGCGTCGCGTGCGTCGCGGCGCCGATCCTCGAGTTCGACAGCGCCGTCGCGGCGATCTCGGTGTGCGGGCCGCAGGAGCGGATCCGCGTCGACGAGCTCAAGTACCGGGTCATGTGGACCGCCGCGGAGATCTCGCGGCGCCTCACCGCGACGGCCCATCCCCTCCCCGCGTGATCACCGTCCCGCTCAGCGGACGCACCGCGTCCGGCGGCCCGCCCGAACAGCGACGATGCCCGAAAGCCAGGAAAGGAAGCTTCACATGACTCAGCCGGACTACGACCCGGGACCGCAGATCGCGTACGCCGGCAGCATCAGCCTCGGCACCCCGGATCTGGAGAAGTCGCTCGGGTTCTTCCGCGACCTGCTCGGCATGGAGGTCGTCGAGCAGGTCGACGGCGTCGCTTACCTGCGCGGGTACCAGGAACACGTGCACCACTCCCTCGTCCTGACCCAGCAGGACGAAGCAGTGGTCAACTCCTACGGCTTCCGCGTCAAGCGCCGACAGGACGTCGAACTCTTCCACAAGCAGTTCGAGAACCAGGGGCTGCAGACGGTCGACGCCTCGGGTCGCGAGCGCGGCCGCGGTGAGGCGATCCGCTTCCTCGTACCCGGCAGCGAGCACCCCTTCGAGTTCTACTACGACATCGAACGGCCGGTCGCCGAGGAGTCCCTCCGTTCGAAGAACCTCAGCAACAGCTCGCGCCGCCGCGGGCTCGGTGTGCGCCGCCTCGACCACATCAACCTGCAGACCAGCGTGAGCACGGTCAACCAGGCCGAAGGCTGGTTGCGCGAGGAGCTGGGGTTCAAGCGCCGCGAGTTCGCCCGGATCCCGCAGGCGCCGGACGTCATCATGGCATCCTGGCTTTCGGTGACGTCGCAGGTGCACGACATCGCCATCGGGGTGGCCGCCGAAGACCAGCCCGGCCAGTTCCACCACGTGGCGTTCAACGTCGAGAACTTCCACGACATCCTCACCGCGGCGGACCAGATCCGCGACCTCGACATCGCCTACGGCGCCGGCCCGGGCAAGCACGGCATCGGCCAGGCGATGTACCTCTACATCCACGACCCCGGCTCCGGGCACCGGATCGAGCTCTACTCCGGCGGCTACCACATCTACGACCCCGACTGGGACGCGCTCGAGTGGAAGCTGCCCGAGCTGGCACTCGGGCAGACGTGGTACGGCGACGTCCTCGACGTCGGCCCGGGCGGCTCGTTCCTGTCCACGACACCGTCGGCGGGTCTCGTCCCGTGAGTTCGACCTACGAATCGACGCGGGTGACGAAGGACGTCGACGGACTCACCTTCGCCTATCACGAGGCGGGCGAGGGCGAGCCGCTGCTCATGCTCCACGGATCGGGACCGGGGGTCAGCGCCTGGTCGAACTTCCGGGACAACCTGCCGGTGTTCGCCGAGCGGTTCCGGACGATCATGCCCGACCTGCCGGGGTTCGGCGGGACCGCGCTCCCTGAGCTCGACGAGGTCTACCCGCGAGCCGCGGCCCGGTGGATCGCCCGGCTGATGGACGACCTGGGCATCGAGTCGGCGGTGTTCGTCGGCAACTCCATGGGCGGCGCGGTCGCCGCGGAACTGGCGGCGCTGCACCCCGAACGCGTGCGGCGGATGGCCCTCATGGGGTCCGGCGGGCTGTCCGTCGGGATCTTCCAGGCCGAGCCGAGCGAAGGCTTCCAGCGGCTCTTCGAGTTCCTCGGAGACCCCACCCGGGACCGCATGATCGCCTGGGTCAAGACGATGGTCCACGACCCGCGGCGGATCACGGACGAACTCGTCGACGAACGCCTGCGCAACGCCACGGCGGAGGGTGTGATCGAACGGATGAAGGCGATCTTCGGGTCCATGTTCGATCCCCGCCGTCAGGCTCAGTACACGCCACTGTGGACGAAGGCGGCGAACATCACCACCCCGACCCTGCTGCTCTGGGGCCGAGACGACCGGATGCTCCCCTACGACCAGGCCCATTTCGCGAACCGGTGGCTGCCCGACGTCGAGCTGCACACGTTCTCCCGCTGCGGGCACTGGATCCAGGTCGAGCGCAAGGCCGACTTCGAGCGGGTCGTGATCGAGTTCCTGACCCGCAAGGCGTCCGATCTCACCGAGGAAGCAGGAGGTACCCGGCATGGCTCATGAGGTGGTCGACCGCATCGAGGAAATCGGGCCCAAGCTGGCGGCGCTCGCCGACGAGAACGAGAGCTTGGGCAAGCTGAGCGACGAGACCGTCGGTCTCCTCCGCTCGGCGGGCGTGGTGCGACTGCTGCAGCCCGCCAAGTTCGGTGGCCACGCCGCGCACCCCCGTGACTTCGCGGAAGCGGTGATGGCCGTCGCGCGGCACGACGGCGCGGCGGGCTGGGTGTGCGGCGTCGTCGGGGTCCACCCGTGGGAGGCCGCGCAGCTGGACCCGCGGATCGCGCAGGACATCTGGGGCACGGACCCGGACACCTGGATCGCCTCGCCCTACATGCCCAACGGGATCGCCGAACCCGTCGAGGGCGGCTACGTCCTCAATGGACGGTGGCCGTTCTCCTCGGGCGCCGATCACTGCCAGTGGGACTTCCTCGGCGCGCTGGTCGGCGACGGCAAGGGGAAGCCCGCGACGCCGCCGGCCGTGCTGCACGTGATCCTCCCCCGCTCGGACTACGAGATCATCGACGGCACCTGGGACGTGATCGGGCTGTCGGGCACCGGCAGCAAGGACGTCGTCGTCAAGGACGCGTTCATCCCCGAGCACCGGACGATCAACCAGGGGGACGTGCAGGAAGGCCAGGCCGCGCAACGCAACGGCGTCACCGACACGCTGTACAAACTGCCGTTCGCAGCGATGTTCCCGCTCGGGATCACCGCGGCGGTCATCGGCATCTGCGAGGGCGCCCTGGCCGCGCACGTGGGCCAGCAGCGTGACCGGGTCGCCGTGACCGGCGTCCAGGTCCGTGACGACCCGTACGTGCTCTACGCGACCGGAGAAGCGTCCGCGGAGATCGAAGCGGCCCGGATCCAGCTGATCGACGGCATCAGCCGGCTCTACGACAAGATCGACGCCGGGCAGCCGGTGAGCATCGAAGACCGGTCCAATGTCCGGCGCAACCAGGTCCGCTGCGCGTGGCGGGCCGTGTCGGCCCTGGACCAGATCTTCGCGCGGTCCGGCGGGAACGTGATCCGGCGCAACAACCCCCTGCAGCGGTACTGGCGCGACGCGCACGTCGGGCTCCAGCACATGATCCACGTTCCCGGCGTGGCGTACCACGCGAACGCCCTGGCTCAGATGGGCCTGGAGCTGCCGCCGCAGATGCGCATCCTGATCTGAAAGGGGACGGCGGATGGGCGGCTCGGACGGACGGCACTTCCGCGACGTGCTCGGGAACGTTCCCACGAGCGTCGTCGCGATCACGGCGGCGGGCGCACCCGGCCGGCCCGAAGGGATGATCGTCGGCTCCTTCACGTCGGTCTCCCTCGACCCGCCGCTCGTGTCGTTCCTGGCCGACCGCTCCTCCCGGACGCTGGCGAAGATCCGCGCCGCCGGGTGCTACTGCGCCAACGCGCTCGCGGCGGACCAGGAGCATCTGTCCCGGAAGCTGGCGACCCGGGGAACCGGCAAGTTCGACGGCGTGGCGTGGGAGCCGTCGCCGCTCGGCAACCCGGTGCTCGACGGGGTCGTCGCCTGGATCGACTGCGAGGTCGACAAGGTCGTCGAACTCGGTGATCACTTCCTCGTCGTCGGCGCGGTCCGCACCCTGCGCGCCGAGTCGGCGAAGACGCCGCTGCTGTTCTTCCGGGGCGGGTACGGCGACTACTTCTCCACCACATCGCTCCTGCTGGACCGACTCGTCGGCTGGTAGTTCTCAGAGAGGAGACCCGGATGGGACGGGTACAGGACAAGGTCGTCTTCATCACCGGCGCCGCCCGGGGCCAGGGCCGCGCCCACGCCCTCCGGCTCGCCGAGGAGGGGGCGGACATCATCGCGGTCGACATCTGCGCGCAGATCGACAGTGTCCGCTACCCCCTGGCGAGCCGGGACGACCTGGACGAAACCGCGCGTCAGGTGGAAAAGCTGGATCGCCGGATCGTCGCGCTGACGGCGGACGTCCGCGACCCCGCCGCGCTCCAGGCAGCCGTCGCCCATGGGGTGGCGGAGCTGGGCCGGCTCGACGCCGTGGTCGCGCAGGCCGGAATCGCTCCGATCGGGCGCCCCGAGGCGCAGGCCTTCCTCGACGCCGTCACCGTCGACTTCAACGGGGTCGTCAACGCGGTCGAAGCGGCGCTGCCGTACCTGCCCGACGGGAGCTCGATCGTCGCGACCGGCTCGACGGCCGCGCTGATGCCGTCCACCCACAACGGCACGCCGGACTCCGGGAAGCTCGGCTACTCGTTCGCCAAACGCACGGTGGCGGCCTTCGTGAACGACCTGGCCATCGTGCTCGCCCCCCGGCGGATCCGGGCGAACGCGGTGCACCCGACGAACACGAACACTCCCATGCTGAACAGCGAACCGATGTACCGGGAGTTCCGCCCGGACCTGGACAATCCGACGCGGGAGGACGCACTGCCCGCGTTTCACGTCATGACGGCGATGGGCCTGCCGTATGTCGAACCGCGCGACATCGCCGACGCGGTGCTGTTCCTGGTGTCCGACGAATCTCGTTACGTCACGGGGGTGCAGCTGCGAGTCGACGCCGGCGCGATCGTCAACCGTCGCATGCAGCAGCCGCAGTTCTGACCGGAGCTGCCGCCACGTGGTCTGCCACGGCTTGTCGTGAGTGAGAAACAGTGTTCTAACTGTTTCTCACTCACGACCGGTAGCGCGTCAGCGCAGCAGCTCGATGATGGTGGCGTTCGCCGTGCCGCCGCCTTCGCACATCGTCTGCAGCCCGTAACGCAGGTTCTGCCGCCGCATCCGCGCGAGCAGTCGCGTCATCAGGATCGCTCCCGAGCCGCCCAGGGGGTGCCCGACCGCGATCGCCCCGCCCAGCGGGTTGAGCCGATCGGGGTCGGCACCGGTTTCGGCGAGCCAGGCCAGCGGAACAGGCGCGAACGCTTCGTTGACCTCGAACACGCCGATGTCCTCAATGGACAATCCGGTCCGGCGGAGCACCTTCTCCGTGGCCGGGATCGGGCCGGTGAGCATCGTAATCGGGTCCGCGCCGCTGACCGCACCGGCGTGGTAGCGCGCGATCGAGGCCAGGCCCAGCTCGCGGGCGCGTTCCGTGGTCGTGATGAGCAGCGCGGCCGCGCCGTCGGAGATCTGCGAGGCGTTCCCGGCGTGGATCACGCCGTCGGGCTTGAACGACGGCTTCAGGCCGGCCAGCGTCTCGGCCGACGTCCCGCGCCGCAACCCCTCGTCCACAGCGAACTTCGTCCCGTCGATGTCGATCGGCACGACGTGGTCGTCGAACACCCCTTCGTCGATCGCCGCCGCGGCCTTGGCGTGCGAATCGGCGGCGAATTCGTCGAGCTGCCGCCGGTCGAGGCCCCACCGCTCGGCGATGAGCTCGGCGCCGATGCCCTGGTTGAACTCGAACCCGTCGTAGCGGGCCAGCACGCCGGGCCCGTAAGGCATACCCGTGGTCCGGTGCGAGCCGAGCGGGACCCGGCTCATCGTCTCCACACCCCCGGCGACCACGAGGTCGTACTGCCCCGCCATCACCGCGTGCGCGGCGGAGTCCACCGCCTGCTGGCTCGAGCCGCACGCCCGGTTGATCGTCACCCCGGGCACGTGCTCGGGCCACCCGGCCGCGAGCACGGCGAACCGGCCGATGTTGCTCGACTGGTCACCGATCTGGGTCACGCACCCCCAGACGACGTCGTCGACGGTGCCGGGATCGATCCCGGTGCGGCCCACCAGCGCGGTGAGCACCTGCGCGGACAGGTCGGCGGCGTGGATCCCGGCCAGCGAGCCGTTGCGCTTGCCGATCGGCGTGCGCACGGCGTCGACGATGACGGCGTCTCTCATGGGTTGATCCTTTCGTCGATGCCCCAGTCGCTCAACACGGCCCGGGTGTCGGCACCGACCGCCGGTGCGGCGACGCCGGGAATCGTCGGCGTCTCCGAGAATCGCGGCGCGGCGGCCGGCTGGACGACGCCGTCCCGAGCCACCACGCTCCCGCGGGCGGCGAGGTGCGGATGACCGGCCGCCTCGGTGAGGCCCAGGACGGGTGCCACGCAGGCGTCGGTGCCCTCGAACAGCGCCGCCCATTCATCCCGCGTGCGCTCGGCGAACCGCTTTTCCAGCAGCTGCCGCAGTTCCGGCCAGCCCGCTCGGTCGTGCTGGCGGTCCGGGTCCACGTCCAGTTCGAGCAGTTCGACGAGCCGCCGGTAGAACTTCGGCTCCAGCGCGCCGACCGCCACGTGCCGGCCGTCCTTGGTCTCGTAGACGGCGTAGAACGGCCAGCCGCCGTCCAGCTGGTTCGTCCCGCGCTCGTCGGTCCACGCGCCGCGGGCGAGCTTGGCGAAGGTGCTGGCAAGCAGGTGCGCGGTGCCGTCGACGATCGCCGCGTCGACAACCTGGCCGCGTCCGCTCAGCTTCGCGGCGTGCAGCGCCGCCAGCACTCCGATGACGAGGTAGCACCCGCCGCCCCCGAAGTCGCCGACGAGGTTGAGCGGGATCTGCGGCGGCCCGCCCGCGGCGCCCATCGCGCCGAGTGCCCCGGTGAGCGCGATGTAGGTGAGGTCGTGCCCGGCCGTGGCGGAGAGGGGCCCGTCCTGGCCCCAGCCGGTCATCCGGCCGTAGACCAGCCGGGGGTTGCGTGCCAGGCACTCGCGCGGGCCGATGCCCAGCCGTTCGGTGACGCCGGGCCGGAACCCTTCGATCAGGACGTCGGCGCGATCGGCCAGGGCGAGAAGTGCGGCGACGCCGTCCGCGTGCTTCAGATCGAGCACGACCGAACGCTTGCCCCGGTTGAGCACGTCCGCCGGGCCGCCCCGGCCCACTTCGCCGACGCCCGACGGCCGATCCACGCGGACGACCTCCGCCCCGAGGTCGGCAAGGAGCATCCCGGCAAACGGGCCCGGGCCGATGCCCCCGAGTTCGACCACCCGGCACCCCGCAAGCGGTCCCGCAGCCATCATCGATCTCCTGAGCTCGTGGCAGATCAGAGTATCCTCTTTATAACAAGGTCAGCGCCCTCGCCAGACCGGACGACGCTTCTCGGCGAACGCGGCGGCACCCTCGCGGGCGTCCTGCGAGGAGAACACGGGCGCCGTGACCGTGGCCTGCTTCTCCCAGATTTCGCCGAGCGCCCAGTCAGCGCCGTCGCGGGCGATCCGTTTGGTCGCCGCGACCGCGAGCGGGCCGTTCGCGGCGATCGTCTCGGCGAGTTCGAGCGCGCCTTCCAAGGCGCCGCCTTCCTCGGTGAGCCGGTTGACCAGGCCGATTTCGGCGGCCCGCTCGGCACCGATCGGCTCGCCGGTGAGCAGCAGCTCCAGCGCGATCGCGTATGGAACCCGACGCGGCAGCAGCAAGGCCGCTCCCGCTCGGGCGACCAGCGCCCGCTTGACCTCGGGCACCCCCATCCTCGCCGTGTGGGCCGCGACGACGAGGTCACAGGCGAGCAGGAGCTCGAACCCCCCGGCGAGGGCCCACCCTTCCACGGCGCCGATCAGCGGTTTTCGCGGCGGCGTCATGGTGATCCCGCACAACCCGCGACCTTCGATCGACGGACTTTCCCCGCGCAGAAACGCCTTCAGGTCCATCCCCGCGGAGAACGTCCCGCCGGCACCGGTGAGCACGCCGGCCCGCAGGTCGTCCGACTCGTCGAGTTCGTCGACCGCGGCGGCCACCGCATCGGCCACCGCGGCGGTCAGCGCGTTCTTCACCGCCGGTCGGTCGATCGTGATCACCTGGACAGCGCCGCGACGCTCGACGAGGACCTCGTCCGGCACATGGCCTCCTTCGCCGGGACTCCGATCGATTCAGCATACTGCTCGACGCCGCTAATGCGTATACTGAATTGATGCGTCGCACGCTGTTCACGCAAGATCACGAAGACTTCCGCCTCTTGGTCCGCGACTTCCTCGTCCGCGAGGTCGTCCCGGTGTACGAACAGTGGCGGCACGCCGGGCTCGTCCCCCGCGAGCTGTTCACGTCGCTGGGCAAGCTCGGCATCATCGGCACCACCGTCCCGGAGGAGTACGGCGGCGGTGGCCAGGACGACTACCGCTACAACGTGGTGATCCAGGAAGAGTGTGCCCGCGCGACCGTGACGCTGGGCGGCCTGCGCACCCACCTGGACGTCGTCGTCCCGTACTTCCTGGGGCTGGCGGACACCGGGCAGCGAGCCCGCTGGTTCCCCGGCCTGGCCTCCGGAGAGCTGTACACCGCGATCGCGATGAGCGAACCGGGGGCAGGCTCGGACCTGGCCGGCATCGCGACGACCGCGGTCCGCGACGGCGACCACTACGTCCTCGACGGCGCCAAGACGTTCATCACCGGTGGCTACCACGCCGACCTGGTGATCGTCGTCGCCCGCACCTCGACGGACCCGGGCAACCGGCGCGCCGGCCTGACGCTGTTCGTGGTGGAGAAGGGCATGCCCGGCTTCACCGTGGGACGCAAGCTGGACAAGCTCGGGCTGACCGTCCAGGACACCGTCGAGCTGTCCTTCGCCGACGTCCGCGTCCCTGCCGCCAACCGCCTCGGTGAAGAGGGCAAGGCGTTCTCCTACCTGGGCCGCAACCTCGCGCAGGAGCGGCTGGCCATCACGGTCGGCGCGGTCGCCCAGTCCCGGGCCGCCATCGACCTGACCATCGCCTACGTGCGTGACCGGAAGGTCTTCGGGCAGCCGGTCGCGCACTTCCAGAACACGAAGTTCGAGCTCGCGGCGATGGCCGCCGAACTCGAAGCCGCCCAAGCCCTGCTCGACGCGGCGGTCACGGCCCACGTCGCCGGCGACCTGAGCGCCGTGGACGCGGCCAAGGCCAAGCTGTTCTGCACCGAGGTGCAGGGCCGGGTGGTCGACCGCTGCCTCCAGCTCCACGGCGGCTACGGCTACATCCTCGAATACCCGATCGCCCGGCTGTACGCCGACGCACGGGTGAGCCGCATCTACGGCGGCACCAGCGAGGTCATGAAAACCATCATCAGCAAGTCACTGGGCCTGTGAAGGGGTTGGCATGCACATCGACGGTTCCACGGCGCTGGTCACTGGCGGCGCGTCCGGGCTCGGCCTGGCCACCGCGCGCCGGATCATCGGCCTCGGCGGGCGGGCGGTCATCGCCGACATCTCCGAGGAACTGGGCGCCAAGGCCGTCGCCGACCTCGGCGAGGCCGCCCGGTTCGTGCGCGCGGACGTCACCGACGAGGCGTCGATCGAAGCCGCCGTCGACGCCGCGAGCCCGCTCCGGTTCGTCGTCCACTGCGCCGGCCGCGGCGGTGACCGCGCCCGGATCCTCGGCAAGGACGGCAGCCCCGGCGACCTCGCGACGTTCGCCGAGGTAGTGCGGGTCAACCTGATCGGCACCTACAACGTGCTGTGCCTGGCCGCGTCCCGCATCGCGGAGAACGACACCCTCGACGACGGCGACCGCGGCGCCATCGTGCTGACCGCCTCCGTCGCCGCGTTCGACGGCCAGATCGGGCAGACCTCTTACAGCGCGTCCAAGGCCGCCGTGCACGGCATGACCCTCGTCGCGGCCCGTGACCTGGCGAGCCGGCAGATCCGGGTGAACACCATCGCCCCGGGTGTGATGGACACCCCGATGCTCGGCCGGCTGCGCACCGACATCCGCGAGGGTCTCGCCGCGGCCGTGCCCCATCCCAAGCGGCTCGGTGACCCGGACGACTATGCCCGCCTCGCCGTCGCGATGCTCGAGAATCCGTATCTCAACGGCCAGACCGTCCGGCTCGACGGGGCCATCCGCATGGGCCCGCGCTGATGCCCGGCGAGAGACTTCGCGCGGCGCGGGAACACAAGACCCGGGAACTGCTCTTGACGGCGGCGGAGCGGATGTTCGCCGAGCACGGGGTACGGGCCGTCTCCAACCGGCAAATCAGCGAGGCCGCCGGCCAGGGGAACAACGCGGCCGTCAGTTACCACTTCGGCGCCAAAGAAGACCTGCTGCGGGCCATCACCCGCAGGCACTCCGCCCCGATCGAGGAGTTGCGCCAGGACATGCTGGCCGGGATCGGCGACGACGCGGACCTGCGAAACTGGATCGAATGCCTGGTGCGCCCCATCACCGTGCACCTCGCCGCAGCCGGTGGTCCGACGTGGTTCGCCCGGTTCGGCGCGCAGATGATGACGGACCCGTCGTTGCGCCCGATCATGGTCGAGGAGTCACTGTCGTCGCCGGCACTGGTGAAGACCACGGACGGGGTGAACCGGTGCTCGGTCGGCATGCCGGCCGAAGTGCGCCTCGAGCGCAGCGACATGACCCGCCAGCTGCTGGTGCACGTCATCGCCGACCACGAACGCAGCCTTTCCGGTGGCTCTCTCGCTCCCCGTGACAGCTGGCAGAAAGCGGCGGACGGACTGATCGACGCACTCAGCGGACTGTGGTCCGCGTCAATTTCAGTGCCCTCTTTATCCTTGACTGAAGACTAAGGCAGGTCGCTGCGAGTAACTCGCAAGCCTTTTTTGCTTACAGTTCGGCCAGTCTGTCGCTCATAGCGTAAGTGGATCTTCGGTTCGTGAACTGCACGTGCAGGTGCATGACTACAATTGCTTATCCTTTTTATCGCTGTTACCGTCCCGTGGCGGCCTGAAATCCGGCTCGGGTCCTACCTCCCGGGCCCCGTCTGGCGGAGGTACCGGTCATGGGCGTGCAGCGCAGGTGGAGACGAACCCGGCTGGGCCTGGCGGCGGCGGTCGCCGCCACCGCACCACTCCTGCTCGGGTCCGCCGCGGCGGACCCGGCGGTCAGCGGGCCGGTGACCGGGGGCAACGGGCGTGTCCTGCTGCAGGCGACAACTTTCCCCCTGGACAGCGTGGGATACACCCAATCGGAGTTCTTCGTGTCCGGCACGGCTTCGTCCTTCGCGCCGGTGACGGACCTCGGCACCGACGGGCGCTGGCAGGTCTCCCCCGCGACCACCGCGCCGTTCACGACGCGGATCGTCGTGAACCGGCCGGCCGATTCCGCCCGCTTCAACGGCACCGTCGTCGTCGAGTGGCTGAACGTCAGTGCCGGCCTGGACGTCGCTCCGGACTGGATCTACTCCCACAACGAACTGATCCGGGAGGGCTTCGCCTGGGTCGGCGTCTCCGCCCAGGCAGCCGGGGTATCGGCCGACAAGGCCGGCGACCCGGCCCGCTATGCCACCCTCTCCCACCCCGGTGACAGTTACTCCTACGACATCTTTTCCCAAGCCGGCCGAGCGGTGCGGAGCTCCGCCGCCACCGTTCTCGGCGGATTGCGTCCGCGTGCCGTGCTGGCCGAAGGGGAGTCGCAGTCCGCGTTCCGGCTCACCACCTACCTGAACGCCGTCCAGCCCCTCGCGCACGAGTACGACGGATTCCTCGTGCACAGCCGGGGAGGCGACAGCGCACCGCTCTCGCAGGCGCCCCAGGTGGACGTCCCGACCCCCCAGGTCGTCCGCTTCCGCACCGACCTGGACGTCCCGGTGCTGGCGGTGCAGACGGAAACCGACCTGATGCTGCTGGGCTACCTGGCGGCCCGGCAGGACGACTCACCGCGCGTGCGGATCTGGGAGGTGGCGGGCACGGCGCACGCCGACGCCTACATCGCCACCCTCGGCGCCGGGGACGACGGCGGCGGCGAGACGGGTGTCCGGGAACTGGCCGCCATGCTCGATCCGCCGGTGGGTACCCCCGGATTCACCTGTGACAAGCCGATCAACACCGGCCAGGGACACTACGTCGTCGACGCCGCACAGTACGCCCTGAACCGCTGGGTGACCGCCGGGGTGCCGCCCGCGCGGGCGGCCCGCCTGCAGGTCGACACCTCGGGTCCCGCACCGGTGTTCGTCCTCGACACCCACGGCAACGCCAAGGGCGGCGTCCGCACGCCGGCCGTCGACGTGCCGGTGGCGACGCTGTCCGGTCTCGGCCAGGCCGGCTCTTCCTTCTGCTTCCTGTTCGGCACGACCACTCCCTTCGGCACCACGACGCTGACCGCGCTGTACCCCACCCACGCGCACTTCGTCGCCCGCTGGACCGCCGGCACCACATCCGCGGTCGCGGCGGGATTCCTGCGTCCGGCCGACGGCATCGAGCTCGTCCGGGCCGCAGTCGCAACCGGCGTCGGCGGCTGACCCACCCCCGATTCGCCGCGCCGCACACCACGACCGACGACATCGGAGTCATCATGCCCGAAAACCCTTACCCCACCGAAGAACCCGCATCCGGCCTCAGCCGCCGGAAAGTACTGGGCGCCGCTGCGCTGGGCGCGACCGCGCTGGCCGGGCTCGCGGCCGGCCCCGGCCGAGCACACGCTTCGGCCCGCCCGGCGGCGGTTCCCGTGACCCGGCTGCGCGAACGGGCCGTCGTCGTCGGCAGCGGCTTCGGCGGCGGAGTGACCGCGCTGCGGCTGGCCAGGGTCGGAGTCTCGGCGCTCGTCCTGGAACGCGGCCTGCGGTGGCCGACCGGTCCCAACGCGACGACCTTCTCCCGCTACGCCGACATGGACAACAGATCCGCCTGGCTGAGCGACCACAGCGTCATCCCCAGCGTCCCCAAGACGTGGACCCCCTTCACCGGCGTGCTCGAAGCGGTGGTGGGCAACGGGATGACGATGAACTGCGGCGCCGCGGTCGGCGGCGGGTCGATCATGTACCACGGCATGACCCTCCAGCCGACAAAAGCGAACTTCGCCGCCTCCATGCCGGTGGTGGCGGACCTCTACGACGAGCTGAACCTGTGGGCCTACCCCACCGTCGCCCGGATGCTGGGAATCGCCACCATCCCCGCCGACGTGCTGGCCACGGATCCGTACAAGTCGTCCCGGCTGTTCCTCGACGTCGCTCCCCAGGCGGGCCTCACGACGTTCCGCGTGCCCCTGCCCGTCGACTGGAACTTCGTCCGCGGCGAGCTGGCCGGCCGGTACCAGCCCACCTACACCACCAGCGACATCGCCTTCGGGGTCAACAACGGTGGAAAGCACTCGATCGACGTCACCTACCTGGCCGCGGCGGAAGCCACCGGCCTGGTCCGGGTGCAGGCCCTGCACGTCGTCCGCGACCTCGCGCTGGACGCGAACAAGCGCTGGGTGCTGACCGTCGACCGCATCAACACCGCGGGAGTGGTCCAGGAGAAGAAGATCATCACCGCGGACGCGGTGTTCCTCAACGCCGGCACCGCCGGGACGACCCGGCTGCTGGTCAAGTCGCGCGCCAAGGGGCTCGTGCCCGGCCTGCCCGACGCCGTCGGCACCCGGTGGGGCAACAACGGCGACCGCATCTACGCCTGGGCCGGGATGACCGGCGACCCCGGAACCGTGCAGGGCGGCCCGGCCTGTGTCGGCGGCTCCGATCCCCGGAGCCCGATCCCGTTCACCGTTGTGCACGCGGGTTCGCCCGCGCTGCCTCCCGGCGGCAAGCTGATGACGGTCGTCGGCTTCGGGATCGTCGACCCCGTCGGCACCTGGACCTACGACGCCGGCAAGGACGACGCCGTGCTGAGCTGGTCGGCCACCGGTGACGCCGCGCTCCAGTCGCTGATCGCCGCCCGCGTGCAGCAGATCGCCGCGGCCGGCGGCGGAGTCATGATCGACACGAACAACGGCGCACCGTCGACGTGGCACGGCCTGGGTGGCGTGCCGATGGGCTCGGCGGTGGACCGCTACGGCCGCGTCCTGGGTCACGACGGCCTCTACGTGCTGGACGGCGCACGGATCCCCGGGTCCACCGGCGCCTGCAACCCGTCGATGACGATCGCGGCGCTGGCCGAGCACAGCATGGCCACCATCGTGCGCCAGGACGTCGGCCGCGTCTTCTGAGCCGGGGAGCCGCGCCAGCGCCGGAGTTCAGTCCTGGCGAACCGGCGCGAACAGCGCCTGGACGTCCGGACGGCTGACCTTCATCGACGGGGTGCGCGGCAGTTCCCCGACTATCTTGATCTCGGTCGGCAGGTGGTAGCGGGCCAGCCGCTCGGCGAGCCACCGCCGCAGCTCGGCGGCGGTGGCTCCCCCAGCGCCCTCGCGAATCGTCACGGCGGCGACCGGGACCTCGCCGAGGCGCTCGTCGGGGACGCCCACCGCGGACGCGTCACGCACCGCCGGGTGCGCCCGCAGGGCGTCCTCGATCACGCTAGGCACGATCTTGAAGCCGCCCCTGTTGATCGCGTCGTCGGACCGGCCGTGGATGAAGAGGAACCCGTCGTCGTCCAGGGTCGCGAGGTCGGTGGTGCGGACCCAGCCGTCGTCCGGCAGCTGCGGGCCCTTCGCCTCGAGCACGCCCACGGCGCCGACCGGCACCGGCTCGCCGGTCGCCCGGTCGACCACGCGCAACGCTATGCCGCGGAAGGCCCGGCCGACGCTGCCCCGCTTCGCCGTCCACCATTCCTGGTGCAGCGGGAGGTCCCAGCCCGCGATCGCGCCGGCGAACTCCGTCGCGCCGTAGACCGACAGCACCGGGACACCGAAGCGCGCGGTGAACCGGTCGGCGTCATCGGGGGGCAGTGCGGCCGTGCCGGACGACACCTGCTCGACCCCGTCGAACGCATCATCAGGCAGGTCCGACTGCAGCACCATGCGGAGCGCGGTGGGCGCCAGCCGGACGCGCCGCGGCCGGGTCCGGTGCACGAGCGCGGCCCACTTCCGGACATCGAACCGCTCCAGCAACGCGGTCGGCAGTCCGGCCGCCACGTTGGCGATCGCGAAGTACAGCCCGCCGATGTGCACGAGCGACGTCCAAAGGATGGACGGGTGCGTGCGCAGCCGTACCTCGTTCGAGGCGACCGGCGTGCCCGACGCTTCGAACGCGGCGGTGAGCTTGCGGTAGGTCAGCTCCACCCGTTTCGGCCGCCCGGTCGTGCCGCTGGTCTGCATGAGCACCGCGACGTCACCGCGCTCGGTCGCGCCCGGCGCGACCGTCCAGTCCGACGGGCGGGCCCGCAGCGGTCGATCCTCTTCGCCCGTTTCGAGAGCGAGGGCCGCCAGCCCGGCCACCGCGGCGGCCACTCCAGGCCGGGCCCAGTCCGCTGCGCCCGCCACGACGACCTGCGGCGCGAGCGTCGTGATGTCCTCGGCCAGCGCCACGTCCCCGTGGAACGGGCTCAGCGTCACCACCTGGCGGCCGGTGGCGATCACCGCGAGCAGCACGGCCAGGTGCCCCGGCCGGTTCCGCAGGATGATCCCGATCCGGTGCGCCTCCGGGACACCCGCTTCGGCAAGCAGCCGGTCGAGGTCGTCGACCCCGCGTTGCAGGAACGACCACGGATAGCTGCGGTCCTCGAAGGTCACCGCCGTCGCTCCCGGCTCGGCGCAGAGCACCCGGCGCAGCCGGGCCGGGAGCGGTCGGTCGTCAGGGATCGGCACTGGCTTTCCTTCGGTCGGTCCGGTGGGCGTGGACGAGCTGATGGACGGATCTGACGCGTCGCGGTCAGGCGCCGGCGGCCAGTCCGGCCACGATGTCGCGGCGCACGAGCTTGCCGGTCGAGGTCCGGGGCAGCTCGGGCCAGCAGACGATCCGCTCCGGCGTCTTCGATCCGCGCAGGGTGGCGCGGATCGTCGCGCGCAGTCCTTCGAGGTCGAGGTTCGTCCCGGCGCGGGGCACGACCACGGCTTCGATCCGCTGGCCCCACTCCTCGTCCGGGACGCCGACGACGACGGCGTCGAGCACGTCCGGGTGCCGCAGCAGGACGTCTTCGATCTCCGCGGGCGCGATGTTCTCCGCGCCGCGGATGATGGTGTCGTCGATCCGGCCCTCGACGTAGAGGTAGCCGCCGGCGTCGAAGCGGCCCTGGTCGCGAGTGGGGAAGAAGCCCCGTTCGTCGACCGCGGTCCCCTGCCCCGCGTACTCACCCGAAACCTGATCGCCGCGCACCCAGATCTGCCCGGGCTCCCCCGGCGCGACGACCGCACCGGTCTCGTCGCGGACTTCCAGCTCGATCGACGGCACGGGCCGTCCGGCGGAGCCGAGCCGCGCCCGTACCGCGGGATCATCGCTCGCGACGGCCGCGCGGTGTTCGTCCGGACCCAAGACCGAGATGGTGGACGAGGTTTCGGTCAGGCCGTAGGCGTTTACGAAGTCCACGTGCGGCCATTCCTTCAGCGCGGTCTCGATCACCCGCACCGGCATCTTGGCCCCGCCGTAGGCGAGTGCCCGCAGCGAAGGCACCGAGCGGTCCAGTTCCTCCGTGTCCAGGATGCGGGCGAGCATGGTCGGCACCACCATCGCGTTCGTGACGCGCTGCTCCCGCACCAGGTCGAGCCAGCCGCCCGGGGTGAACTGCTCGAGGGTAAGCACCCGCCGCCCCGCGTACAGGTTCGTCAAGACGTTCGAAACGGCGGCGATGTGGTAGGGCGGCACGCTCATCAAGGCGGCCTCATCGGCGCCGGCTCCGGCGAACTCGACGGTGCCGAGCACGTACGAGACGAGGTTGTGGTGGCGCAGGACCACACCTTTCGGGGCCGACGTCGTTCCGCTCGTGTAGATCACCACCGCGGGGGCGTCCGGTTCGGGCCCGGTCTCGTCCGCCTCGCCGGCTTCGCTTTCGGCAGCGGCCAGCCAGCCGGCCGGGCTCCACACCGGCAACCCGGCGCGGCCCAGCGCCCCGGCCTGCGCCGGATCGGCGATGCCCAGCGCGCGGGGATGCTTGGCCAGCAACGCATCCAGCTGTTCGCCGCCCAGCCGGTAGTTCACCGGCACCAGCGGTACCCCGGCGCGGGCGGCGGCGAAGAGCGCGAGCGGGAAGGCCGGCCCGTTGACCGCCAGGTAGACGAGCGCATCGGCCCCGGCAGCGCGGACCTTTCGCGCCGCGCCCACGGACAGCTCGCGCAACCTCGCGGCCGTCACGCCGTCTTTCACGCGTCCGGCCACGACCCGATCGCCGAACCCGTCGGCCGCCATGTCCAGCAGCGTCGCGATGTTCATCGGCTCAGTCCGAAGCCGGCAGTGGCTTGGCGCCCTTGATCGGCAGCGGAACGCCGTTCACCGCCAGCGTGCCGGGCCCCGCCTTCGTGCAGAGCAGCTCCAAGCCGTATTCGTCGGCGGCATAACGCTTGCCGAGCTGCGCACCGCCCTGCTGGGCCGGATCGGCGGTGCCGGTGGTCCCCGCCTCCGGGCCGCGTGGGTCGACCATGGTCGCGCCGCCGCAGGTGATGTCCAGATCGTCGTCCGGGCAGCGGACCACGATCACCGTCGCCGCGTCCACCGTGCTGGCGAGCGTCTGTCCCACGCGCGGCTTCATGCAGCGTCCTCCGCGTATCTAAGAAGAGTATCCGATTAAGCTAGATATCAGCATTATGAAGCGCCTGGATGGCTTCAGACAAGCATTTCAGTGCACTTAATTTGAGTCGTCCGGGCGCCGCCAGAAGACCGCGAGCTGCGCGGCCGCCGCGGCGAGCCCCAGCCCGGCCGCGAGCGCGGCCCGCTGGGCACCGCTCAGCCGGCCGTCCAGCCCGAGCGCCCGGTCGACGCTGAACCGGCCCGGCCCGAGTGCGGCCAGTGCCACGGACGCCGCTCCGAGGTTGAGCACGAACTCGTACCCCTCGTTCAGCACGAAGAACCCGTTGGGCAGGTGCACGGTGCGCGCGGCGACGCCCATCGTCCCGACGACCGCCGACGCCGCCAGCGGGGTCGCCGCGCCGGCGACCAGGGCGGCACCCGCCCCGACCTCGACGACCGCGCTGGCCACCGCCTGCAGCCGGGGCTCCCGGAACCCGATGGAGGAGAACCAGCCGGCCGTCCCGTCGAGCGTCCGGGCGTGGCGCACCCCGTGCGCGATCATCGTGCCGCCGATCACCGCGCGCAGCACCCACCGCGCGACGTCTGTGCCTCTCATCGGTCCTCCGTTCGCCGCGCACCGGAGTGCGTCAGTCCTTTGTGTTCACGTCGTGGACAGTGCGGGCCGCGAACCGGCGAGCCACCTCCGCCAGGTCGATCCGGCGGCGCAGCTTCGCCGTCGCCTCCAGGGCGAGTGCGTGCGCCAGGGGCACGCCCTCGCCGTCGGCGAGCAGTTTCAGCGTGGCGCCGGCGGCTTCCGGTGCGGCGGCGAGGATCGCGGCCACGACCTGACGGACCCGCTCCGCCAGCCCCTCGTGGGGCACGACCTCGTTGACCAGCCCGGCGCGCAACGCTTGCTCGGCGTCGATGGGCTCACCGGTCAGCATCATCTGCCGCGCCAGCCGCACGCCGACCGCCCGGGGCAGCAACGCGCTCATCCCCCAGCCCGCCTCCAGGCCCACCGCGGCGTGCGTATCGGCGAACCGCGCGCGGTCCGAAGCGATGAGGAAGGCGCACGACAGCGCGAGCTCCAGCGCTCCTGTGTAGCACCAGCCGTTGATCACCCCGAGCACCGGCGTGCGAGCCGCCCGCACCACCTCCGCCGGGTCGGTCCGGGCGCCACGCGGCGAGCCGCCGCCGTCGCCGAGCGACTCCTTGAGGTCGACGCCCGCGGAGAAGGCCGGATCGGTGCCGGTGAGCACGATCAGCCGCGTCCCGGGGTCGGCGTCCGCCGCGCGGATCGCCGTGATCAGACCGCGCCGCATCGCGATCGTCAAGGCGTTTCGCGCCTCCGGGCGGTCCAGGGTCAGCCAAAGCACCTCGTCCTCCGAGCGGAAGCCGAGCCCCTCGACGCTCGGATCCTCGATCACGCCGTCAGGACGAGCGCGGAGCCCATGCCGCCCCCGGCGCACATCGCCGCGACCGCCGTCCCGCCGCCGCGGCGGCGCAGTTCGTGGGCGAGCGTGGTGACCATCCGCGCCCCGGTCGTGGCGATGGGGTGCCCGAGGCTGCAGCCGCTGCCGAACGGGTTGACCCGCTCCGGGTCGAGCCCCAGCTCGCGAGTGGTGGCCACGGCAACCGACGCGAACGCTTCGTTGACCTCGAACAGGTCGACCTCACCGACCTCGATCCCGGCACGGCCGAGAGCCTTGCGGATGGCGGCGATCGGGGCGAGGCCGGTCTCCACCGGGTCGACGCCGACGCTGGCCCACGAGCGGACCGTCGCGAGCGGGGTGAGGCCGTGTTCGGCCGCGAGCGCGGCATCGGCGACGACGACCGCCGCCGCACCGTCGTTCACCCCGCTGGAATTGCCCGCGGTGATGGAGAAACCTTCGATCTCGGGGTGCAGCACCTTCAACGCCGCCAGCTTCTGCAGGCTGGTGCCCCGCCGCGGGTGTTCGTCCACGTCGAAGACCGACACCGCACCGCCGGAATCGGTGACCTTGACCGCGACGATCTCCTCGGAGAACCGCCCTTCGTCGATGGCCCGGATCGCGCGCTCGTGCGAGCGCAGCGCCCAGGCGTCCATCTCCGCGCGGGAGATACGGGCCAGCCAGGCGGTGTTCCAGCCGACGAGGATCGACATGTCCCGGTTGGGCGCATCGGGAGTCGCCACGTGCGACGGAGAGCCCCAGGGGTCGACCCACTCGTCGGTGCCCGGGATCCGCCACCGCGACACCGGCGCTGTGGACGACGAATGAGTGCCGCCGCCGATCACCGCGCGGTCCATTCCCGCCCGGACGCTCGCCGCGGCGGTCGCGACGCTCGCCAGCCCGGACGCGCAGTGCCGGTTCTGCGCCAGGCCGGGGACGTGGGTCAGCCCGGCTTCCAGTGCCGCGTAACGGGCGATGTCCCCGCCCCCGGCCATGGACTCGCCGAGCACGACGTCGTCGAAGGCTTCCGGTGGCAGACCCGAGCGTTGCGCGGCTTCGCGGACGACGGTCGTGGCGAGATCGAACGCGCTCACCTCGCGCAGCGCGCCCTTGCGAGCGGTGCCGATGGCGGTGCGGCAGGCTGACAGCAGGACAGCGTCGGTCATAAATTCGTTATACTCTATTCTGGCACCGGCGGAAAGAGAGGTGCCCATGGAAACCGCTCTGTTCGACGTGATCGATCACGTCGCGACGATCACCCTGAACCGGCCCGAGGCCATGAACAGCTTCAACCAGCAGATGCTCGACGACTTCGCCTTCATCTGGCGGAAAGTCAAAGCCGACGACGACATCCACGTCGTGGTGCTGCGCGCCGCGGGCGAGCGCGCGTTCAGCACCGGCATGGATGTCAAGGAGGGCATCGACCGCCACCCCAACGTGTGGAGCCAGGGCGATCCCGGTGAGCAGTTGTCACCCAAGCTCAACCAGGTGTGGAAACCCCTGGTCTGCGCGGTGCACGGGATGGCCGCCGGCGGCGCGTTCTACTGGCTCAACGAAGCCGACATCGTCATCTGCTCCGACGACGCCACGTTCTTCGACCCGCACGTCAGCTACGGGCTCACCGCGGCCCTCGAGCCGATCGGCCTCGCCCGGCGCATCCCGCTCGGCGAAGCCCTGCGCATCGCGCTGCTCGGCCTCGACGAGCGCCTGTCTCCCGAGCGCGCCCTGCAGATCGGCCTGGTCAGCGAGGTGCTGCCGCGTGCGGAGCTGTGGGGCCGCGCCGACGAGATCGCCCGCGTCATCGCCGCGAAGCCACCCGCCGCGATCCAGGGCACCGTCCGCGCGATCTGGGAGTCGCTCGACGCCACCCGCACCCAGGCACTGCGCACCGGACTGTCCTACACCCAGCTCGGCAATCCGATCGGGAAGGCCGAGGTGGACCGCGCCGCGGTACCCCGGGCGAAGTGGACGCTGCGCTAACGTAGTCCGGCAATAGAGTGTCCTTTTTATCGGGAGGTTGAATGCGGTTCGGCATGCCGTGGCCCGGCGTCGACGTGGCGCGCGAGGCCGAGCAAGCGGGCGTCAGCGCGTTCTGCACAGGAGACTTCGCCGACCACGACGCGTACACCACGCTCGCGGAGATCGTCGCGAACACCGAGCGGGCGCTGGTCGGCCCGGCCATCGCGTACGCGTTCGCCCGGACCCCGTACGCCCACGCCACCGCGATGCGCCAGCTGCACGCGAAGGCGCCGGGCCGGCTGTTCCTCGGGCTGGGCACGGCGGCGTTCCGGATCAACCGTGACTGGTTCGGCGTCCCCGCGGACCGGCCGGTCGAGCGGGTCGCCGAGACGGTCGAAGCGGTCCGCGCTTGGCTGCACGCCGAGAACGGCGAGACGGTCCGCTACTCCGGCGAGTTCCACTCGATCGACGCCGACGTCCGCGCCCCGGTGCTCGGCCGCCTCGAGGTCCCGGTCCTGCTGGCGGCGTTCAACAAGCGCATGGCCGTGACGGCGGGCCGGGTCGCCGACGGCGTGATCGGGCACGGGCTGTTCACCCGCTCCTGGTGGACCGACGTCGTGCGGCCGGCGGTGACGAAGGGGGCGGCAGCCGGGCCCCGCTCCGAGCACGGCTGGATCATCACGGCCGTCGACGACGCCGCCCCCGAACGCGCGATCGCCGACGCCCGGCGCATGATCGCCTTTTACCTGACAGTGAAGACGTACGACCCGTTCGTGGCCCACCACGGCTGGGAGGTTCCGGTCACCCGGCTGCGCGAGGCGTTCCGGACCGGCGACACGGACGGAATGGCCGCCGCCGTCACCGACGAGATGCTCACCGAGATCGCGGTCTGCGGGACGACCACCAATGCGAAGGACATGCTCGGCCGCCGCGTCGGCGCACTCCCCCGCGACGTCGGCTACTTCGCTCCCCCGAGCTTCCTGGTGGGCCACAAGCGCCGCGCCGCCTACGCCCGGTCCGCCCTCGGGTTGCTCGGGAGCGTGCCGGCCGAGGTCTGAACCCCGCCGATCAGGGTCTCGCGCACGAGATCCGCCGACGGGTGCCGCAGTGCCTCGGCCAGCGGGCCGTGCAGCAGGAGCAGGTCCGCGACCACCCCCCGGCGGATGCGGCGGGGCGGGCCGCCGGGGTCGTCCGGAGCGCTGAGGTAGCCTGCGAGCGCCTTGCGCACGCCGATCCGCTCCGCCGCGCCGACGATCCGGCCGGACGCGGTCCTGCGCTCCGCCGCAGCACGGAGAACGGCCCAGGGATCCAGCGGCCCGTAGGGAGCGTCACTCGACGAGGTGCACCGGATGCCGGCCTCGACGAGGGATCGCAAGCGGTAGAGGTCGGGGTGGTCGGCGGCCGGGAGATCACGCAAGTAGTCGTCGCCGCGGTCGGCGAGGAACGCCGGCTGCGTGACGATCCGCAGACCCAGTTCGGCGATCCGGGGCAGCAGTTCCGCCGGGACCAAGGCCGCGTGCTCGATCCGGTCACCGGGCCGGGTGCCGGTTTCCTCGAGTGCGGCGAGCAGGAGCACGAGCGCCTCGCGGGTCACGCAGTGCACCGCCACCGCCCGGTTTTCGCCATGAGCGGCGCGGATCCGATCGATCAGCGCGTCGAAATCCGGTAGCCCCGAGTCGGCGAGGACGATCTTGTACGGGCCGGCGACGCGCCCGTCTCCGAGGGGTGCCCCGAGCACCAGCACGCGCTGGGGCAGCGCGCCCGCGGTGAGCGCGTCGATCGCCACCGGGTCGAGGTCGGGGGTCGCTTCCGTGACGGCCGTGATGCCGAGGCGGGCCAGCCTCTCGCCGGTCTCCGAGAGATCCGGCGGACGGGACCGGGGCAAGCGACCGCGCAGCCAGTCGTCCGCGCGCCAGAGCCGGCCGGTAGGGCGTCCGCCGGTATCTCGTTCGATCCCGGGGTGGTCACCGGCGGCGAGTCCGAGTGCCGCGGCGGCGACGCCGTTGACCACCCACAGCGCGCCGCTCCGATGTTGGATCCGCACCGGACTCGCGGCGTACAGGCGGTCGAGGATTTCCGCGTCGAGAAGCCCCACCACGGATTCGTGGTAGCCGACCCCGCGGATCCAGCCGTGCTCGTCGGCACGCGCACCGGAAAGCGCGGTACCGAGCGCGGCGACCGTGGTCACCTCGGGCGGCCCGCACGGCACCGAGCGGGCGTGGGCAGCCAGGGCGTGCAGGTGCAGGTGGTGGTCGCAGAGGCCGGGCAGCAGTGCCCCGCCCCGCGCCTCGAGCACGGCCTCCCCCGGCCGCCGATCCAGTGCCGGGGCGATTTCGGTGACCACGGCGCCGTCGATCCGGACGTCCGCACGCCGGATGCCGTCGAGTTCGGCGTCGCGCACCAAGAAGCCGGTCACGGGAGCGGGATGCCCAGTTCGCGAAGGACTTCCCCGGTGTGCGCGCCACTCTCCGCCGCCGTTCCGGTGACGCTCCGGCGACGCGGCAAGGCAATCGGCACCCCAGCAGGTAGGGGACCACTCTGCGAATCGGCATCGAGAGTCGACGCCACGACGTCGGCCATCGCCAGGTCGAACAGCGCGCCGCGGCCGTTCTCCGGGGCGGAAAGGGCCAGCTCGGTCGCGACCAGCCCGGTGAGCGGGTCCGCTATGGCGTCGCCGCAGAAGTACGGCGTGCCGTTCTCGCCGAAGGCGACCAGACCGTTCGCCGCGGCGACGTCGTCGCCGAAGCCGATGCGGTCCGAACGTCTGCCGTACGCGGTGAGGGACATCCAGATCGTGCCACCGCGGGCGGCGGCTTCGGCGTCGAGGCCGAACCTCACCAGCGCACGCGGGCGAGATGCCTCGATGACGATGTCCGCCGCGTCGACGAGGGCAGCCAGCGCCCGGCGTCCGCCGGTGGTGTCCGGGTCGAGCACCACCGACCGGTGGCCCGCGTGCAGCAGGCGGTAGAACTCCGCATTGCCGCCACGCGCGCCGTCCGGACGCTGAGGCGTCTCCACCTTGACGACGTCAGCCCCCAGGAGCCCGAGCAGGTGCGCGCACAGCGGTCCCGCCCACAACGCGCTGAAGTCCACCACCAGCAACCCTTCGACCGAGCGAACGCGGCCGGGCCGGGGCAGCCGCGGAGGCTGGTCCGGTGGCCGGATCGGGCCGGCCGCGACACCGAGCAGGGTGGCGCGGGTGACGAGGTCGTCCCCGGAGTGCGCCAGCAGCCACCGCGCCACCGCGGGCCACGGATCGGCGGGCAGCCTGGCCTCGACCAAGGCGCCGAGCAACAGTGGATCGTCCGGGCGAGCACACGAAACGGCCGCCCAGCCGTCGGCCGTCGGCAGGATCCGGCAACTGCCGCCCACCGAAACCGGGCCGCGGCGGCCGCGGCCGGTGAACGCAGCACGCTCGGACAGCAGCAGGGCCCCGTCGACCGGCAGCGAACACCGGGCGGCGACCGCCCGCGCGACCGTCGCCGCGCGCCCGGGCGGCGCCAGCGGTGGTACCGCCGCCGGGCCGGTCAGCGGCACCACGCCGCTGTGCACCCAGTCCGCGAAGGGTTCGCTCGACACCGCAACGATGTTACGCTGCATTCCGTTGTGGACGGTCCTCGTCGCGCGTTGTCCTGCGCCGAACTCGCCGGTGCCGCCCGGGCACCGTTGCTCGACGACCGCGGCCGCATCGTCGATCCCCTGCTCGTCGTCGACCTCGACACGCCCGTCGCAGACGGTCCCGTCCGATCGGATCGGGTGCTCGTCGGGATCACCACCGCGGACAGACTCGACGCGGGACACCGGAACCTGGCGGCGGCGCTCGACCTCACCTTCGGCCCGGCGACGCTCGCCGGCTCCGGCCGGATGTTCGCCGCCACCGACGATCCCGAGACCACCGCCACGGGCCTGTGTGAAGCGGCCGAGGCGAATCCGCAGGCCACCCTCGTGCTCGCGCAGGTGCTGCGCACCGCCGGGAACCTCTCCGGCCCGGCCGCGCTGGACGCCGAGTCCCTGGCGTACTCGACTTTGCTCGGCGGGGCCGAGTTCAAAGCCTGGCTCGCGCGACGCGGTCCGCGAGCGCTGCCTCCCGCGGCGGCCGACCCGGTGCTCGTCGCCCGGACCGGAAACGTCCTGCACCTCACGCTGAACCGTCCCGAGCGCCGCAACGCCTTCGGCCGTCAGCTCCGCGACGCCCTCGTCGACGCGCTGCGCATCGCCGAACTGGACGACACCGTGGAGCGGATCCTGCTCGATGGGGCGGGACCGTCCTTCTGCGCGGGCGGCGACCTCGCCGAGTTCGGCACCGCCCCCGACCTCGCGACCGCCCACTTCGTGCGCACCCGGGCCGGTGCGGCCCTGCCGCTGCACCGGCTCGCCGGACGCGTCGAGGCGCGTGTGCACGGCAGCTGCGTCGGCGCGGGGATCGAGCTGCCCGCGTTCGCCGGGCGGGTGATCGCTCATCCCGCGGCCACCTTCCGGCTGCCCGAGATCGGCATGGGTCTTCTCCCGGGCGCCGGGGGCACGGTGAGCATCCCGCGCCGGATCGGGCGCTGGCGCACGCTGCTCCTGGCGTTGACCGGCGAGCCGCTCGACGCGGCGACCGCGCTGGCCTGGGGTCTCGTGGACGAGCTGGATCCTCAGGCCGGCGTCCAGGTGAAGACCGGGTACCAGACGCCGAACGGGTCCGCGCTGTAGTGGCACTTCGCCCGCGTTGCCCGGCCTTCCCACGCTCCGGAGAGAACCTGCCACGCCGCCCGGCCGCCGACGAGCAGGTCGTCCGCCAGTTCCGGCTCGAGCTTGAGGAACGGTTCGGGATCGCCGGCGCGCAGGGCATCCTCGAGTACCCCGTCCAGGTCCAGCGCCCGCGGGTCTTCGTAGCCCGGCGCTTTCGGCCCGCGGCGCGCGCTGCCGTCGGCCATGATCAGCAGCCCGATCCGTTCGGGTCGTACGGCCAGCCGTCTCCCGTAGCCGCGGCAGTCCTCGACCGGCAGTGCCGCGTCCACGCCGTGGAGTTCGACCGGCACGGCCCCGAGCAGTTCCCTCGCCACGGCGAGACTGAGCGGCAGCACCTCACCCGGGGGTAGCGGCTCGGTTCCCGGCGCGAATAAGTGTCGCGGCGACAAGGCTTCCACCGGCCAGACCCGGGTACTCGGCGCACCTCCGACGGCCACGACGACGTCCGCACCGGCCAGGTCCTCGACCGCCGCCCGGCACGCCGTACGCAACTCCTCGACCTCCGGGACCGGTCCGCCGGTGACGCCGGGCAACAGCAGTGGCGGGTGCGGGCAGGTGACAGCGCGGACGATCACGCGAGCCCCCGGACGGCTCTGGCCGGTGCCTTCCGGCCGCTCACGACCGCGACCATGTCGAGCACGTCGCGCGTTTCGGCGATGTTGTGCGCCCGGAACACGGCGGCGCCTTCCCAGGCGCAGACCGCGGTCACCGCGAGGCTGCCGGCGACCCGATCCGGTACCGCCGCGTCCAGTGCCTCGCCGACGAAGTCCTTGTTCGACAGCGACGCGAGCACCGGCCACCCGGACTCGGTCAGCTGCGCGAACCGGCGGGTCAGCTCCAGCGAGTGCCAGGTGTTCTTGCCGAAGTCGTGTGTCGGGTCGATCAGGATCCCGGCCGCGGGCACGCCCGCACGGACGAGCGCGTCGGCCCGGCCGGTGACCTCGTCGACGACGTCGGCGACCACGTCGGCGAAGGCGCTTCGGTGCGGGCGCGTCCGCGGGACGGCGCCACCGGTGTGGGTGCAGACGTACCCGGCACCGAATTCGGCGGCTACGTCGGCGAGTTTCGGATCCGCGCCCGCCCAGGTGTCGTTGAGCAGGTCCGCGCCGGCTTCGCAGGCGAGCCGGCCGACCTCGTGGCGCCAGGTGTCGACGCTGATGGCCAGGTCCGGGAACCGGTCGCGGATCTCGGCGACGAACGGGATCACCCGGCGGATCTCCTCCGGCACGTCGACCGTGGCGCCCGGCCCGGCCTTGACTCCGCCGATGTCGACGATGTCCGCGCCGTCCGCGACGGCTCGTTCGACCGCCGCGAGGGCCTGGTCCCGGCCGAAGGTCGCACCGCGATCGTAGAAGGAGTCCGGGGTGCGGTTCACGATCGCCATGATCAGCGCCCGGTCCCGGCGCATCGCCCGCCCCCGGAACCGGATCTCCGGGGGCCTGCGGACTCGCATTCGGGTGCCTTCTCAGACGGTTTCGGCGGCCTTGGCCAGCTTCTTGCTCTTGTCGAAGTGCGCGACGTCGGCCAGCGTGCCGCCGAGGATGGCCGCGCGGTCCTCGTCGGAGACCCCTTCGAAGTTGAAGGCGACGCAGTCGGCGCTGCTGCGGAAGGTGCCCTCCGCGTGCGGGTAGTCGTTGCCCCACGTGATCGTCGACAGCCCGGTGATGTGGCGGGCCTTGACGGCGGTCGGGTCGTCGGCGAACTGCACGTGGATCTGCCGCTGGACGTACTCGGTCGGCTTGAGCGGGTAGGGCCACTTGTCGTTGATGGCGAACAGCCGTCCCATGGCGGGCTGGTCGTTCGCGGGGCGGCTGTCGTCCCAGAAGCCGAGCCACCAGTCCGGGTCCTGGCCGATGCCGGTCCGCCAGGACTTCTCCATCATGCCCATGTACGACACCAGCCAGCCGGCGCCGAACTCGGTCAGGTTGAAGTGCAGGTCGGGGAACCGTTCGCAGACCCCGCCGCCGACGAGGGCGGCGATGATGCCCTGCGGGCTGGCCGACGCGGTGTTCCCGCCGCCCATCGTCCGGCCCGACACCATGTCGTCGGTCAGCTGGCCCTTGCCCATGTTCATCGCCGTCATCAGGCCCTTGACCGTGGTCGCCGTCTCGGACACCTGCTCCTTGACGTGCACCCCGCCGGTGGCGACGTGGAAGAAGACCGGCAACCCGTTCGCCTGCGCGGCGGCCCACACCGGGTCGTACTCGCGCGACCAGTACGGCAGCGGCGGGATCTCCGGCAGCAGGATGGCGCCCAGCCCCGCGCGTTTGATCCGCTCGATCTCGGCGACCGCTTCGGGGATGTCGGTGAGCGGGATCGCCGCGGTCGGGCGCAGCCGCTGCTCGTACGGGAGGTACCGCTCGACCAGGTAGTCGTTCCACACGCGACAGTGCGCCATCGACAGCTCGTGGTCGTCGGTGAACAGGACGAACAGCGACAGGTTCGGGAACATCACCGAGGCGTCGACCCCGTCGAAGTCCATGTCCCGGATGATGTGGTCCGGCTCCCCGTCCGGGGTCTCCCCGCCGATCTGCCGGTACTTGGAGATCGTCCAGCCGTCGAACCCGATCGTGTGCAGCTTCTTGAACTCCGTGTGCCCGCCCTCGACGATCGGCTCGTCGAGGGTGAACTCCTCTTCCCAGAGGGCGCGTTCCCGGAGGTGTTTGGGCAGCCGGGCCTTGAACAGGTCGACCGGCTCGATGATGTGCGAGTCGCCCGACACGACGAATTCCTTGAACACAGGCCGTACCTCTCTTCGAACCTCGACGTCCGCTCCAGAACCGGTACCTGGCTGACTAGAGAATTTAGCTGTACCGACCGGTCGGGTCAACGCCCTTTCAGTGCATCCAATGTTCGGTTCGGCAACGATCTCCGGGCTGCAACAGGAGAAACACAGCCACAGCAGTCGCAAATGAGTATACTGAAAGCATGACGACGGCGTACTCGTTCTCTTCGCGGCTCTACATCGACGGACGCTGGACCGAAGGCAGTTCGGACGTGCGCGTCGCCGTGCGCAACCCGGCGACGGAGGAGACGATCGCGGACGTCCCCCAGGCCTCGCTCGCCGATGTGCGCCGAGCGATCACCGCGGCGCGAAGGGCCTTCGACGAAGGCCCTTGGCCACGGATGAAGCCCGCCGAACGTGCCGCGGTCCTGCTGCGCATGGCAGCGGACATGGAACGTCGTCTCCCCGAGCTCGTCGCCGTCAACATGGCCGAAGCGGGATCGGTCCGCTGGGTGGCGGAAAGCATCCAGACCAGCGTCCCGGTGGCACATCTGCGAGACATGGCCGAGCGGGTGATCCCCGCTTTCGCCTGGGAACGCCCCGTGGACCCCACGATCACGCCCGGGGCCGGCATCTCGCAGGGACAGCTGCGACGCGAGGCTTTCGGTGTGTGCGCGCTGATCCCCGCCTACAACTTCCCCTTCTTCCTCAGCATGATGAAGCTGATCCCGGCGCTGGCCTCGGGCTGCACAGCGGTCCTGAAACCAGCGCCCGCCACGCCACTGGAATCCTTGCTGATCGGAGACTTCGCCGACGCCGCCGGCTTGCCACCAGGGGTACTGAATGTCGTGACCGGTGACGCCGAAGCCGGGCACGAACTGACGACGAACCCGATGGTGGATCTCGTCAGCTTCACCGGATCGGACGCCGTCGGGCGCATGGTCTACACACAGGCCGCGGGGTCGATGAAGAAGGTCGTCCTCGAGCTCGGCGGGAAGTCCGCGAGCATCGTCCGCGCCGACGCCGACCTCGACGGCGCTGTCCGGTCCGCTCTGGCGGGCATCACGGTGCACGCCGGCCAGGGCTGCTCGCTGCTGACGCGCACGATCGTCCACGAGTCCCTCCACGACGAGCTGGTCGAGCGGATTCGCGCGGACCTGGCCCGGGTCACCGTCGGCGATCCCGCCCGCGAATCCACCACAATGGGCCCGCTGATCAGCGCGGCCCAGCGAGACAAGGTCGAGAAGCTCATCCGCACCGGCGAAGAGGAAGGGGCACAGCTCGTCAGCCGTGGTGGCCGTCCGGCCGGGCTCGACAAGGGCTACTTCCTGGAGCCGGCGCTCTTCACCGGGGTCGACAACTCGATGACGATCGCGCAGACGGAGTTCTTCGGCCCGGTCGGCGTCGTCATCCCGTTCCGCACCGACGACGAGGCGGTCCGGATCGCGAACGACAGCCCCTACGGCCTGTCGGGTGCGGTCTGGAGCGCCGACACCGCCTCGGCCTACGAGATCGCGACCCGGATCCGCACCGGCAGCGTCTCGATCAACGGCGGCGGTGGTGGGGTGAACCCGCGGATGGCGTTCGGCGGGTACAAGCAGAGCGGACTCGGCCGGGAATGGGGCGAGTTCGGGCTCGACGAGTACCTGCAGACCAAGAGCATCAGCTTGGCTGCCCGCTGAGACCCGTCTCGCGCACCGGCAGGATGATCGCCGACGGGTGGGCCGGATCGTGGAACGCCTCCTGGTCGGCGGCACGCAGCGTGCTCGCGGTGCCGTGCGGGTCACCCGTGCCGGTGTTGCGGGCGTACCGCGGGAACGCGCCGCTGGAGACCTGGACCCGGATGCGGTGCCCGCGCTCGAAGCGGTGCGCGGTGGCCCACAGCCGGACCTCGGCGCGGGTCAGCTCGTCGGCGCCGGTCAGGCTGACCAGTCCGTCGCACACGTTGTGCGAGCGCCCGCGGGGATCGACGTCGCACAGCCGGACGAAGACGTCCGCCCAGGCCAGGCTCGAGCGGAACCAGATCTCCGCGGCGACCTCACCGATCACCTCGACGTCCTCGTCGAGCACCTCCGTGGTGTAGGTCAGCACGTCCGGCCGCGCTTCCAGCCCGGCGTTGTCGACCCGGCCGCTGTCGCGGACCATGCGCACACCCCCGACCGCGGGAGTGGGGTCCGCCGGGTCGTAGCGGTACCGGTCGGGCGACGAGTCCCCGGGGACGTCGGTGGACAGCGCTCCGCCGGGCCGGAGGTGGAAACGCCGGGCCGGGTAGCCGCGCGGCGGCCAATGGTCGAAGTCCCGCCAGGCTTCCTCGCCCATCACGTACAGGCGTACCGGCGCCCGCTCCGGAGGTTGCTCGCCACGCGCGTGGGCGAGCCCGAACTCGAGCATCTCCCGCAGCGGCGTGCCGTCGGCGGCGAGGTGTGTCCAGGGCCCGACTGTCAGTCGCGCCGGACGCCCCGCCGCCTGCAGGATCTTGAAGTCTTCGGGCTGACCGGGCAGGAAGATGTCGTACCAGCCGGCGAGCGAGCTGACCGGCACGGTCACGTCGGCGACCCCGTCCCGGTGGTCGATCCCGGCCCAGCGCCCGGCATCCCGGTCGTGGGTCAGCAGGTCCTGGACGTAGTCGAGGCGCCGCCCCGCGGCCACGACGTCCGCCTGCCCCAACGGCAGCGTCAGCAGGGCCCGGCGCCTTCGCCTGCCCTGGGTGAAGAGGCTCCGCAGCAGCGCGCCGCGGCGCTCCTGGAGAGCGGTCATGACACCCCACTGGAAGGGCGTCTCCAGCGAAAGCCCGTCCTTGCGCAGGAACTCCAGCGTCAGCGCCGACTCCGTGAGCAGCGGGACCATCGCCTTGACCTCTGGCGGCAGGCGGTCGGCCACCGCCCATTGCGCGTACCCGAGGTAGCTTGCCCCGGCCAGCACGATGGAGCCACCGAACCACGCCTGCTCCACCACCCACGCCAACGTCGCCAAGCCGTCGTCACGCTCGCGCCTGAACGGCTCGAAGACGCCACCTGCACCGAAGGTGCCCCGGACGCTCTGCATCAGCACCTGGAACCCCCGCTCAGCCAGCGGCCTGGCCATGCCCGCCCCCCACAGGCCGCCCCGGCCGTACGGGCTGCGCAGTATCGCGACCGGCAGTCCGTCACCCCCGGCCCGGGGTGCCCACCGGTCCGCCAGGAGCACGGCGCCGTCGGGCATGGGGACGCGAAGATCGCGCTGCACGACCAGGTCCCGCGTCAGCGGCGGATCCAGCCGCAGCGCGCGCTGGAGAAGGTGACTGGTCGGATTCACCGGCGATCACCTCGGAGGTGCGGTTCGAGCACGGCCCCGGTCCGTCCACCCTGCGCCCGGCCGAGGCCGGGAGCCACGCTGATCGGGTGGGCCGCCTCGGCCGTCCTCGTCGGGGGTGGTCCCCCAGTCGTCGGCGGCGGGGGCGCGCTCGTTCCGAACCGGATCCGGACGCACACGGCGTTACCAGGTCACCGGCAGCTCGTACACGCCGTAGGCGAGCGAATCACCCTTGAACTCGAGCTCGTCGCGGTCGACCGCGAGCCGCAGGGTCGGCACACGCCGGTAGAGCGTGCTGTAGACGACCTGCAGCTCGATGCGCGCGAGCTGCTGACCGAGGCACTGGTGGGCGCCCCAGGCGAACGCGTGGTGGTGCCGCGCCGCGCGGGTCAGGTCGAGCCGTTCCGGCTCGGGGAACGCCTCCGGATCCCAGTTGCCCGCCGGCAGCGAGACGATGATGCCGTCCCCCGCCCGGATGGTTTCGCCCGCGATCTCGATGTCCTCCAGCGCGATCCGCCGTTGCCCGAGGTGCGGGATGGTCAGGTAGCGCAGCAGCTCCTCGACCGCGTTCGCGACGACCGCCGGGTCCTCCGTGGTCCGCAGGAGCTCCAGCTGGTCCGGGTTCTCCAGCAGCGCGGCGGTGCCCAGCGTGATCATGTTCGCGCTGGTTTCGTGCCCGGCGATCAGCAGCACCATGGCGAGCAGCGTCGCGTCGGGCAGCTCCAGCTCGCCCGCCTTCACGCGCGCCGCGAAGTCCGACAGCACGTCGTTGCCCGGCTCGGCCATCTTGGTCTGGAGGAGCTGCGTCAGGTAGCCGCCCAGTGCCTGCATGCCCGCGAGGCTTTCCTCGGCGGTGGCGTCGCGCTTGACGGCCACCGTGGCGTGCTCCTGGAAGAAGCCGTGGTCGGCGTACGGCACGCCGAGCAGCTCGCAGATCATCAGCGACGGCAGCGGCAACGACAGCGCCGTCGTCAGGTCCGCCGGGTTCGGTCCGGCCAGCATCCGGTCGATCAGCTCGTCGGTGAACTCCTGGATGGCGGGCCGCAGCTTCTCCATCCGGTTGCGGGTGAACGGGGCCGTCATCATCCGCCGGATCCGCACGTGGTCGGCGCCGTCGGCGTTGAAGATCGTCAACGGCCGGTGGTCGACCGTCTCGGCCATCGCCTGGGTCGGGTACGGGAAGCCGGGCAGCTTCTCGTTCACGCTCACCCGGGGGTCCGACAGGATCTCGCGCTGCGCGGCGTGGCCGGTGACGATCCACGGCGTGCTGCCGTCCCAGATCCGCGCCTGGAACAGCGGTTTCCCCTGTTCCAGCAGCTCGGCCGGCGGCGCGAACGGGCACTGGCCGTCCCTGACCCCCGGGTACTCGGGAACCCGCGTTTCGGCGGTTTCTGTCTCGGCCATCGTCTTTCCTCCGAACTCGGGTGGGAACGCGGTCAGTCCTCGATGCTGATCGCCAGGGCCGGGCACACCGCCGCCGCCTGGCGGACGTCGCCGGCCAGCCGCGGTGGTGGGTTCTCGTTCAGCAGCACGACGATGCCGTCCTCATCACGCTGGTCGAACACATCCATCGCGGCGACCACGCACTGCCCGGCCGCAACGCACTTCTCCTCGTCGACGACGATCTTCATGGCTGTCTCCTGCTCGTTCAAAGAAGGGCGGGTGCGTCGACGATCTCCGCGCTACGCAGGCGCGCCTGCTTCGGCATGTTCCAGCCGAGGACGCCGGTGATCACACCGCCGCTGCGATACCGCGCGACGAACCGGCGGGCCGAAACGTCCCCCTCGACGACCTCGACGTCGGCATCAACCGGCAGAAAGCCGTGCACCTGGAGCTTCGCGTCGAACTGGTCGGTCCAGAAGTACGGCACCGGCACGTACGGCTCGTCCGCACCGAGGATCACCCCGGCGACCGCCGCGGCCTGCATCGTGACGTTCGTCCGGTTTTCCAGGCGGACCAGCCGCCCGAGCCCCTCGTGGTGCCACCGGGCCACGTCGCCGACCGCGTAGACCCCCTCCGCCGCGCGGCAGCGGGAATCGCACACGACGCCGTTGTCGAGGCGCAGGCCGCTGCCGGCCAGCCATTCCGTCGCCGGGGACGCGCCGATCGCGACGACCACCACGTCGGCGGGCAGCACCTCGCCCGCGCCCAGCCGCACGCCGGTGACCCGCGTGCCTTCGGCAGCCAGCCCCACGACGCCGTCGCCCAGCCGGAGCCGCACCCCGCGTTCGTGGTGCAGCTCCGCCAGGGCCGCCGACACCAGCGGGCCCACCTGGAGCGCCATCGGCGCCGGCTGCGGGCCGGTCATGGTCACGTCCAGGCCGAGCATCCGCACGGTCGCTGTGATCTCGGCCCCGAGAACGCCTTCGCCGACGACCACGACCCGTGCGCCCGCCGACAGAGCCCGCCGCAGCACCAGCGCGTCGTCGAGAGTGCGCAGCACATGCACACCGGTAAGGCCCTCCTGCTCGGGCAAGGTTCGCGGCCGCAGACCCGTGGCGATGACGATCGCGTCGGCCTGCACCTCACGACCGGACGCGGTCCACACCGTCTGCGTCACCGGATCCAGCGCGACCGCCGGGTCACCGAGCACGATGTCCGCTTCCAGCGCGGACATCGCCTCCTGCGTCCGCAACGCGGTCCGCGTCGGCTCCCACGCACCCGAGAGCACCTGCTTGGACAGCGGCGGCCGGTCGTACGGTGCGTGCGGCTCACCGCCGAGCACGACGACCTCGCCCGCGTACCCCTTGCGCCGCAGAGATTCCACTGTGGACAATCCGGACGCGGACGCGCCCACCACCAGTACCCGGGCCGGGGCCGTCATGCGAACGCCCGCAAACTCATCCCTGACTCCTCCAGCAGCCGGTGGAACACGCCGTCACGAAAAGTAGACCACCCGGTCGAAACAATCAAACGCGGGTCTCTCAGACGAGGTAGCGCCCGCCGTTCACGCTGAGGGTCTGGCCGGTCACGTAGCCGGCCTCCTCGGAGACGAGGTACGCAACCGCGTAGGCGATGTCCTCCGGCCGGCCGGCCCGCTTCATCGGCATTGTGGCCGCGGCCGCCTCGACGTCGATGGGGCCTTCGCGGATCAGGGGCGTGTCGATGAACCCGGGAGGCACGTTGTTGACCGTGATCCCCTTGTCGGCGTACTCCATGGCGAGCGCCTTCGTGAGACCGATGACCCCGCCTTTGGACGCCGCGTAGTGGGCCATGGCGGGCGCCCCGGTCTGCGCGGACGACGAGGAGATGTTGACGATTCGTCCCCAGCCCGCCGCGAGCATGTCGGGCACCAGCTCGCGCGTGACCAGGAACGGACCCCGGAGGTTGACTCCGATCAGCCGGTCCCACGATGCCTCGGTGATGCTCGTGAACGGCTCGTAGGCGGTGATGCCGGCGTTGTTGACCAGGATCGAGACGGGGCCGAGCTCGTCGCGGGTCCGGGTCGCCGCCGCGGTCACCGCGGTGGCTTCGGCCGCATCTCCCGCCACCGCGATCGCCGTGCCGCCCGCTTCGCGGATCCCGGCGACGGTCTTCTCGGCCCCCGCGCCGTCCAGGTCCCAAACCGCGACGGCGGCCCCCTGGGCCGCGAGCACGGTGGCGATCGCTTCACCGATCCCGCGGCCGCCACCGGTGACGACCGCGACCTTTCCTTCGAGTGACATGTTCGCTCCTTGTGTTTCGGCGTCGTGGTTTTGAACGTCGCGACGTCGTCGTGCGGCCGCCTCGCGACCCGGCTCACCGCCCGGCCGCGAGGCGGCTCGCTATTCGGCCAAGGCTTCGCGAGCCGCGGTGCGGGCCGCGGTGGCCCGGGGGAAGCCGGCATAGCCACTGGCGTGGTAGATGACCTCGGCGAGCTCGTCCTTCGTCAGCCCGTTCGTCACCGCGATCCGGAAGTGGGTCCGCAGTTCCGACTCGGCGCCGAGCGCGATCAGGATGCCCAGCGTGAGCAGGCTGCGGTCACGGCGACCGAGTCCTTCACGGGCCCACAACGCCGCCCAGACACTGGTCAGCCCGATCTCCACGAGGTCCTCGCCGAGCAGGCCGTCGCGTAGGTCGATGTCCCCGTCGGGGAACACGCCAGGCAGCACCTGGCGCATGGTTTCGAGCCCCACGGCCCGGAGGTCGGGCTCGGCGACAGCGGTTCCCTCGGCGTCCTCGGTCGTCATGCATGACTCCTGTCGCATCCGGTCGCGTACTGGTCGTAGGCAAAATTAGAACAGTCGGTCGGTAGAATCAACGCTTCGTCGCAACTTGCCTGAAACCCTTCGTTGAACTGACCCGCCGCCTCACCTACCCTGACGGCTATATATTCGACCGACCGGTCGAAAATATCAACAGGAGGGCCGATGAGCGAACCGTCGAAGATGCCGGGCACAGCCGATCAGGTCGACGTTCTGGTCGTAGGAGGCGGTGTCACCGGGATCTACCAGCTGTACCGGGCCCGCGAAGCCGGGTTCTCGGTGAAACTGCTCGAAGCGGGCGACGGGGTGGGCGGCACCTGGTTCTGGAACCGCTACCCCGAGGCACGCTTCGACTCGGAGAGCTACACCTACGGCTACCTGTTCTCGAAGGAGCTGTGGGAAGAGTGGGAGTGGTCCGAGCGGTTCGCCGGCCAGCCCGAGATCGAGCGCTACTTCAACCACGTCGTGGACCGGTTCGACCTGCGCCGCGACATCCGGTTCGGCGCCAAGGTGGTCTCCGCCGTCTGGGACGAGGCGGCCGGGGTCTGGACCGTTCGGACGAGTGACGGCGCCGGGTTCCGGGCGCGCTACCTCGTCGCGGCGACCGGCATCCTCTCGGTGCCACACATCCCGGACGTCCCCGGCCGCGAGGACTTCCGCGGCGAACAGCACCACACCGGGCTCTGGCCGAAGACACCCGTCGACTTCGCCGGCAAGCGCGTCGCCCTCGTCGGCACCGGGTCCAGCGGCGTGCAGCTCGTCCCCGCCCTCGCCGACGAGGTGGCCTCGCTGACGATCTTCCAGCGCTCCCCCGACTGGTGCACCCCGCTCAACAACGGCCCCCTCCCGCCCGAAGAGCAGGCGCAGCTCAAGGCGGACTACGAGCGGATCCGCGACACCCTGAACACGTCGCCGAGCGGCTTCCTGCACACGATCAACATGCGCAAGGCCGACGAGGACTCCGCCGAGCAGCGCCAGGAATTCTACGAGAAGATGTGGAACGGGCCCGGCTTCACGAAGCTGACCGAGAACTACATCGACATGCTGACCGACCCCGCCGTGAACGCCGAGTGGTGCGAGTTCATGAAGCGGAAGATCCGCGGCATCGTCGCCGATCCCGAGACGGCCGAGAAGCTGATCCCGGCCGACCACTACGCCGGCCGGCGGCCCCCGTTCGGGACCGGCTACTACGAGGCGTACAACAAGCCGACTGTCTCGCTCGTCTCCCTGAAGGACACCCCGATCGTCCGGGTCACCGAAACGGGGATCGAGACGGCCGAAGGCGCCCAGGACTTCGACATCATCATCTGGGCGACCGGTTACGACTTCGGCACCGGCGCCCTCAACCGCCTGGGCGTCCGCGGCCGGGACGGGCTCGCGCTCGAGGACCACTGGGCGGACGGCCCGCGCACCTTCCTCGGGATCGTGGCCGCCGGCTTCCCGAACTTCTTCTTCCCCGGCGGCCCGCACGGCGCACTGGGCAACAACCCGCGCTACTCCGGCGACCAAGTGGACTTCGTCGTCGACGCACTCGTCCACACCCGCGACCACGGCCACGACGTGGTCGAGGTGACCGCCGCGGCCGAACAGCAGTGGACGGACATGATGAACGACAACGACTCCCGGTCGTCGTTCCTGAAGAGCAGCTACTTCTACGGGGCCAACATCCCCGGCAAGCCGGTCCGGCAGCTGCTGAACCCGACCGGACGCTGGACGCTCCAGCAGATGATCGCCGAGGTCGCCGAGAACGGCTACGCGGCGTTCAGCTTCGCGAAGATCTCCGAAGACGCCGCGTGACCACCCGGCCGGATGGGCGCTGAGCCCATCCGGCCGGGCGAGGTTCTAAGGCAGGAAGGTCGTGACCCGCCGCTGGAACTTCCACACGTTCTTGCGCCGGTGCAGCGTGTCGTCGTAGCGCCCGACCAGCTGGACCGCCCAGCCCGCCTCACCACGCTGGAAGAACGCCAGGTTGCTGATCGCCGTCGCTTCGTATTCGGTCCACGAGGTGAGGACCGTGTTGGCCACGAGGTGCAGCTGCGGCTGCGCCGGGACGAAGGCGGAGTAGCCCTCGCGGATCGCGTCGTGCCCTTCGAAGACCCCCATTCCGGCGATTTCGGCGACGCCGTCCGGCCAGAAGAGCTCGACGATCTCGTCGGTCCGGCCGGCGTCCAGCGCGTGCGCGTAGGCGGCGATGGCGGCCTGCACGCCCGCCGCGACCGACTCTTCGGTGATGGTGCTCATCCGATCTCTCCTAAACCTGGTAGGTGGTCTTGCGGCGCTGCAGCCGCCACTCACCGCTGTGCCGCCGCAACGCGTCGTCGTAGCGCCCCACGACCTGGACCGCCCAGCCCGCTTCGCCGCGCTGGAGGAAGGCCACGTCGCTCACCGCCGTCACTTCTTCGTCGGTCCACGAGGTGAGCACGGTGTTGGTCACGAGGTGCAGCTGCGGCTGCGTCGGCGCCCAGCCCTTGAACGCTTCCCGGAGCGCGTCATGACCTTCGATCGGATCGGCGCCCGGCAGCTCGAGCACCCCGTCCGGCGTGTAGAGGGCGACGACGTCGTCGGTGCGTCCGGCGTCCTGCGCCTGGGTGTGCGCTCCGAGCACGGCGCGCACGCCCACCGCGACCCACGCCTGTGTGGCTTCGCTCATGGTCTCTCCGAAGTCGAAGGGGGTCCTGCGGTCGGCTTCGCAACACCCCGTGGTGAGTGTAGAGTTTGTTTAGACCGATCGGTCGATTATTGAGACACCAGGGTAGGCGACGAGAACACTCCCGGGCAACCCGTCGCGCAGTGTTTCGTTGACCGATCAGTACACAGTTCGTAGCATGCCGGTGCGGCCGTCATCGAGGACCGCCCGCCAAGGAGGAGTTACCGTGACGAAGCGTTGGAAGCAGCGTCCGCCGGGATCGACCTGGGGCGACTGGGGCGAGGACGACGAGCTCGGCCGCATCAACCTGCTCACCCCGCAGAAGATTCTCGAAGGCGTTCGCGAGGTCGAGCACGGGATCGCCTTCAGCCTGAGCCTGCCGCTGGACTACCCCGGCGGGACGGCCCTGAACCAGCGGCGGTACCCGCCGATCACCCGGCCCACCGAGGACCTCGAGCACAAGCAGGACGTCTTCTACAACGTCGTCGCCCGCGACTCGATCGCGCCCGTCCTCACGGACGTGTGGTCCGACGACATGGTGACCCTCTGGCTCCAGTACTCGACGCAGTGGGACGCCCTCGCCCACCAGGGCGCCGAGTTCGACGCCGACGGCGACGGGGTCGACGAACCGGTCTACTACAACGGCTACCGCCCCGGCGTCGACATCGTCGGGCCGCAGGAGGACGCCAAGGGGGACGGCAGCGGCAGCCTCAGCTTCGCGCGTCACCTCGGTCTCGAACACATGGCGGCGCACGGGGTCCAGGGCCGGGGCGTGCTCGTCGACCTGGCCCACCACCTCGGCACGAACTGGCAGCCGGTGAACCTGAAGACGCTGCAGGAGATCATGGCGGCCGACAAGGTCGTCGTCGAGCCCGGTGACATCCTCCTGCTGCACACCGGCTTCGCCACCCAGATCCTCGCCTGGGAAAAGAACCCGGACCCGGTGGCGATCCACGCCACGGCGTCCTACCTCGACGCGCACGACCCGGCGCTGCTGGACTGGATCGCCGATTCGCAGATCTCGGCGCTGGTCGCGGACAACTACGCGGTCGAGGGCCTGGTGCCCGACCAGAACCCGGAGCGGCACACGCTGCTCCCGATCCACAACCTCTGCCTCTTCAAGCTCGGTGTCCCCCTCGGCGAGCTGTGGTACCTGCACGACCTCGCGGCGTGGCTGCGGGAGCACCAGCGCAGCCGCTTCCTGCTGACCGCTCCCCCGCTGCGGCTGCCCGGTGTCCAGGGCAGTCCGCTGACGCCGGTCGCCACCGTCTGAGGCGGCACAGCCGGGGGGGGGGGGGGGGGGGGCCCCCCCCCCCCCCGGGGGGGGGGGGCGCGGCGGTGACGGCTGGAGATGGGGGGGTGAAAAACAACCACCCCAAAACCCCACCCAACACCAACACGAC
>NZ_JBFBBZ010000005.1:138336-255980 GCF_040682935.1 Amycolatopsis sp. NPDC051061 | reverse complement strand
GCGGCTCCCCGGTGACCCGGGCTGTCCGCTGCCGCCGGTCGCCACCGTCTGCGGCGGCACCGCCGGGCGGTGCGGGCCGCCCGCCCCGCACCGCCCGGCTGTCCGTCGTCCGTCTATTCAGGAGGTTCCGTGGCCCTGTCCACCCTCGACCCGAACACCGCCCTCATCGTCGTCGACCTGCAGAAGGGGGTCGCCGCGCTGCCCGCGGTACATCCGATAGCGGAGGTCGCGGCCAACGCGGCGCGCCTGGCGGACGCGTTCCGCGAGCGCGGCCTGCCGGTCGTCCTCGTCCGCGCCACCGGCATCGCTCCGGGCCGCACGGAACGGTCGTTCAGCAGGCCAGGGGCACCCCGGCCGCCCGCCGACTCCGCGGACCTGCTGCCCGAACTGAACCAGCAGGAGTCGGACCACGAGATCCTCAAGCAGACCTGGGGCGCGTTCGTGTGCACCGGGCTCGACGACCACCTCCAGGACCTCGGGGCCACCCAGGTCGTCGTGGTCGGCGTCGCGACCAGCTTCGGTGTCGAATCCACCGCCCGGCAGGCGTACGAGCACGGCTACCACGTGACGCTCGCGACCGACGCGATGACCGACTTCAGCGCCGAAGCGCACGAGAACAGCGTCGTCCGGATCTTCCCCGCGCTCGGCGAGACCGGCACCACCGACGAAGTCCTGCACCTGCTCGAGAAGGTCGCCGCGACCGCCTGACCGACCCACTCGCCGCCCGGTCCTGGGCGGCGAGTGGGTCGTCGTTTCAGGCGCTCGGCGTGAACTGGTGCTTGAGGAAGGCGCCGGACCAGGCCATCAGGTCCGCGGGCACGTAGTAGCCCGACTCGTCGTTGACGGCGTCCCAGTTCTTGGCGAGATCTTCGATCGTGGCCGCGCCGCCGTCGTGCACGTAGCCTTCGGTCGAGGCGATGAACAGCCGCGCGAAGCGACCGGCTCCCGCCGTGTAGATCTCCCCGTTGACCGGGCAGCTTTCGTGGGCCAGGAACGCGGCCATCGGCGCCACGGCGTCCGACGGCATGAACGGCTGCCCGGGGACGGCCTGGGCGTCGTCGGCCAGCGGGTCGCCGCCCGCCATCCGGGTCTGTGCCGCCGGGGCGATCAGGTTGACCTTGATCCCGTGCGGCTCGCCGGCCAGCTTCGCGCTGCGGGCCAGACCGATGACCCCCGCCTTCGCCGCCGCGTACGACAGGTTGCTGTCGAGCCCGAACAGACCGGTCGAGGTGGTCAGCACGACCCGTCCGTAGCCCTGCTCGACGAAGTGCGGCCACGCGGCTCGCATGGTGGTGAACGAACCGAGCAGGTGCACGGCGAGGTGGCGCTCGAGGTTTTCCAGGTCGACGTCCGGCAGGCCGCCCCACCGGATGATCCCGGCGTTGTTGACCACGACGTCGATGCGGCCGAAGTGCTCGAGCGCCGTGCCGACGATGGCCTCACCGCCCGCCGTCGTGGAGACGTCGTGGGTGTCGGCCACGGCCTCGCCGCCGTCGGCCACGATCTCCTCGACGACCGACTGGGCGGGCCCGGCGTCGAGCCCGTCACCCGCCATCGACCCGCCGAGGTCGTTGACGACGACCTTCGCGCCCCGCTTGGCCAAGAGGCGGGCATGGGCCCGCCCGATGCCGCGGCCCGCGCCGGTGACGATCGCGACACGCCCCTGGAAACTGAACAACTCGCTCATCCGTGACTCCTCGTTCTGGAAGTGGTGCACCGGTGCGTCACCGGCCGTGAAACGTCGCTTGCCTCGGACCTTTCTCTACAAAGCTGCGCAATCCGTGCCGCGCGTCTTCGCTGGCGAAGCACCTGGTGATCAGATCGGCTTCCAGCGCCAGCCCGGCCTCGATCGGCAGTACGGCACTGGCATCGATCGCCTGCTTGGCATAGGCGAGGGCCAGCGGCCCTCGCGCGTAGACGAGTCCCTGCTCGACGGCGGCGTCGAGCACCTCGGCGTCGTCGACCACCCGATCAACGAGCCCGATCCGCAGTGCCTCGTCGGCGGGCACGCGCCGTCCGGAAAAGATGAGGTCCTTCGCCCTGGTGTGCCCGACGGCTCGCGCGAGCCGTTGCGTCCCGCCGGAGCCGGGCATGATCCCGAGGGTGATCTCGGGCAGCCCGAGCACGGCGCCGCTCCCGGCGATCCTGAAGTCGGCGGCGAGGGCCAGTTCACACCCACCACCCAGTGCGTAGCCGTTGATCGCCGCGATCGTCACCTGTGGGGCAGTCGAGATGGCGTGGAACGCCTGCTGCAGCACCTGGTTGCGCTCGTGGAACTGCTCGGGGGTCAGGTCGACGAGCTCTTTCACGTCCGCACCGGCCGCGAAGTGCCGCGCGCCTCCCGTGATCACGACGGCCCGGTAGGTCGTGCTCGCGTGCAGCTCCGCCGACACGTCCGCGAAGAGATCCCACATCGCCTGGTCGAGCGCGTTCACGGGCGGTCTTTCGATGCGCAGGACAGCGAGCCGCTCGTCGGACGGGTGGGCGTCGAGCCGCACCTTGGCCGGTTCCTCGGGGTTGGACACGGTTCTGTGCCTCCGGATCGTGCGCTACGCTGGGCGCGTTTAATGTACCGATCGGTCGACACTTCGCGCCAGCAGAGATTTGCCGGGCGCACCGAACGAAGGGTGGCAAACGCATGCACGGGGACCTGGCCGATCTCTCGGGTCGGCGAGTGGTGATCACCGGCGCCGGCCGCGGGCTGGGAAGTGTGCTCGCGACGGCGTTCGACACCGCGGGTGCGCGACTCGGGCTGGTGGCACGCTCCGAAGCCGCCCTGGACGAGGTGGCCGGCTCACTGCGGGGTGAGCCCCTGGTGTGCCCTGGGGACGTCCGTGACGCGGCGTTCAACGAATCCGTCGCCGCGCACATGGTCGAGCGCTTCGGCGGGGTGGACGTGTGGATCGGCAACGCCGGGGTGTCGCCCGGAGTCTCGCCGGTCACGGAGACGACCCCCGAGGCCTGGCGGGAAATCATCGACGTGAACCTGACCGGCACGTTCCTCGGCGCGCGGGCGGCCGCGGCGGCGATGGGCCCCGGCGGCCGGATCATCGTGACGGGCTCCGTGCTGGGAGCCAGGCCCCGGGCCGGCCTGGCCGCATACTCCGCTTCGAAGAGCGGCACCCAGGCACTGGTGGCCGCGCTGGCACAGGAGCTGGGGCCGCGGGGCATCACGGTCAACGCGGTCGCCCTCGGCTGGTTCGACACCGGACTGGGCGCCCACTGGCGCCGCGACACCGAGCGCGACACCGGCATCGTCGATCACACGGCACTGCGGCGCTGGGGCACTCCCGCCGACCTCCCCGGCATCTACTTCTTCCTGGCCTCGGAGTCTTCGGCCTACGTGACCGGAACGACGATCACGGTCGACGGCGGCTACTCGCTGCTCTGACGGACTTATCCCGCCCGGACGCCCGGCGACCGCAGATCGCGTTTGAGCACCTTGCCCGACGGCGTGCGCGGGAGTTCGTTCAGGAACAAGATCGCCGCAGGCACCTTGAACTTCGCCAACCGCTCCCGGCAGTGCGCCGTCAGCTCGGCCGCGTCGACCGCCGAACCGGGCCGACGCACGACGAACGCCTGCGGCACCTCCCCCCAGCGTTCGTGCGGCATGCCTACCACCGCTGCCTCGACCACATCAGGGTGCTCGTACAGGACCCGCTCGACCTCGGGTGTCGCGATGTTCTCGCCACCCGACACGATCATGTCCTTCTTGCGGTCCTCCATGTACAGGTAGCCGTCCTCGTCGACGCGGCCGATGTCGCCGGTGTGGAACCAGCCGTCACGCAGCGCCTTCGCCGTCGCTTCTTCGTCGCGCCAGTAGCCTGAAAACACCTTCGGCCCCGACAGCGTGATCTCCCCGAGTTGCCCGGCCGGCACCTCGCTCCCCTGCTCATCCACGACCCGGATCCGGAGGTGGACGACCGGACGGCCCACCGAGCCCACCTTCGAGAGCATGTGTTCGGCGTCGTTGAAGGTGTCGCCGGACACCGTTTCGGTCAGCCCGTAGGCGTCAGCGAACCAAGCGCCGGGGAAAGCCGCGCGGATGCGTTCCACCAGGGGCACGGGCATCTTCTCCCCGCCCCCGATGATGAACCGGAGCGACGAGGTGTCGCGCTCGGTCAGGTCGGGCAACCGGAGCACGGCGTTCATCATCGAGGGCGCGAGCCAGACGTTGGTCGGCCGCCGCGCTTCGATCGTGTCAATCACCTCGCGTGCGTCGAACTTGCGTAAGACGACCAGGCTCCCGCCCGCGTGCAACGTGCCCAGGCCGGGCAGGTCGAGTCCGCCGACGTGGTACAACGGCCCGCACACCAGCGTGGTGTCGGCGCTGGAGAGGCCGAACTCGACGAGGTGCCCGAGGTTCTTGAACAGGTGGTTGGCGTGCGTGATCCGCACGCCCTTGGGACGGGAGGTCGTGCCGGAGGTGTACATCAGCCGCTGCAGGTGATCCGGCCCGACCGGCTCGACCGGCACGTGCTCGCCGCGGTGGCGCGTCAGGATGTCCTCATAGGACAGCCAGCCGGACCGCCGCGGCCCGAGCAGGATGCGGTGGCGCGGCCCCTCCCCCGGGACCGCGTCGGCGAACTCGGGTTCGGTGAACAACGCGACCGCCTCGGAATGACCGAGGATGAACTTCCACTCGACGGGCGAGAGCCGGTAGTTCAGCGGCAGGAAAGCGGCGCCGATCCGGTTCAGCGCGAAGATCATCTCGAGGAACTCGAGGTGGTTGTAGAGCAGCAGAGCGACGATGTCTCCGCGGCCGATGCCCAGCTCACGCAGCCCGGCGGCCAGCGCGCCGACGCGGGCGTGGAACTCACGGTTGGTCAACCGCCGTTCGCCCTGGGAGAGCACCACCTTGTCCGGCTGACGGCTCGCGTTGTGATCGACCACGCTGGCGAAGTTGTACATCGGCCCTCCTCGGTGAGCGGCGTCGCGCGCACCGTCGCCGAGTGCCGTTCCCGAGTTTCGTGTACCGGTTGGTCTAGGAAACGGTGCCGCAAGCACTGTAAAGCCGTCCGCGCAGGCTGACAAGCCCCGGACCGCGACTCGGCCGAGGGTGGGATTGATCCCTTTTCCCGGGTGAACACGGCACCGCGCGCGAGGTGCGCATAAGCTCCTGAGCCATGCCAAGACCACCGGGGCACGGGCCGGGCTACGAGATCAAACGCCAGGAGATCATCGACCAGGCCGCGGCGCTGTTCGCCAAGCAGGGCTACGCGGCCACCGGCATCGCCGAGATCGGGCAGGTCGCCGGGCTGGCCAAGGGCGCGCTGTACTACTACATCGGCTCGAAGGAGAACCTGCTCGTCGAGATCCAGGACCGGGTGCTGCGCCCGCTGCTGACCTCGGCGCGCCGGATCGCGGCCTTGGACGAGGACCCCGTGCTGCGGCTGCGGCTGCTGTCGCAGGCACTGCTGGAGAACATCCTGGCCCGGCTGGACCACGTGTGGGTGTACGAGCACGACTACCGCAACCTGCGCGGCACGAACCGCGCGCGGCTGCTGCGCCAGCGCCGCGAGTTCGAAAAGATCGTCCAGGATCTGCTGACCACCGCGATGGACGACGGTTCGTTCCGCAAACTGGACCCGCGCCTGGCCATGCTCCAGTTCCTGAACATGCACAACCACACCTACCAGTGGGTCAAGCCGGGCGGCGAGTGGGACGCGGAAACCCTGGCCCGGGAGTACTGCACCACCCTCATCGTGGGTTTCCGCAGCTCCGGCTACCAGGTCGACGACCTCGAAGACCGCGTTCGCGAGTTTCTCGCCCAACGGCAGACACCCGCGGCAGAGCTTCCCCCTTCTCCCCCGGACGAGTGATTCACGAGCGCACCGACCGGCGGACCGCCGCGGCGATCCGCTCCTGATCGGGTAGCCACGCCCGCTCGAGCGACGGCGCGTAGGGCGCCGGGGTCGCGGCCGCGCCCACCCGGATCACCGGGGCGTCGAGGGTCCAGAAGCCCTCCTGCGCGGCGACGGCGGCCAGCTCGGCCCCCACCCCGAACTGCTCGACCGCCTGGTGCGCGACAACTAGCCGGCCGGTCTTGGCCAGCGAACGCAGCACCGTCTCGGTGTCGAGCGGCGCGATCGTCCGCAGGTCGATCACCTCGACGCTGATCCCCTCGCCCGCCAGCTGCTCGGCGACCGCGGCACAGTCGTGCACGAGCTTCGAATACGACACCAGCGTGACGTCGGTGCCCTCCCGGCGGATCGCCGCCCGCCCGAGCGGGATCAGGTGGCCCGGGTCCGGCCGCGGCCCCTTGCGTCCATAGAGCAGGCGGTTCTCGACGAAGACCACGGGGTTGGGGTCCCGGATCGCCGCGCGCAGCAGGCCGTAGGTGTCGGCCGGGGTCGAGGGCATCACCACGGTCAGCCCGGGGATGTGGGCGAGCAGGGCCTCCAGGCTCTGCGAGTGCTGGCTGCCCGACGACTTGCCCGCGCCGAACTGCGTGCGCACGACCAGCGGGAGGCTCACCGCGCCCCCGGTCATGAACCGCAGCTTGGCGGCCTGGTTCATCAGCTGGTCCAGGCACACGCCGATGAAGTCGAAGTACATCAGCTCCACCACCGGGCGCAGCCCGGCCATCGCGGCGCCGACCCCCACCCCGACCACCGCGCTCTCGGAGATCGGGGTGTCCCGCACCCGGCCCGGGTACTTCGCGGCGAGGCCGCGCGTCAAGCCGAAGACGTTGCCGCCGGCCCCGACGTCGATGCCGGCCAGGAACACCCCGTCGTCGGCGGCCAGCTCGTGGTCGAGGGCCTCGTGGATCGCGTCCATCGTCCGGAAGACCTCGCCGGCCGCGTCCGGCGGTTCCGGCACCGGTTCGCGGGGCACGCCGACGTAGTGGTGCAGCGTCTCCGGGGCCGGCTCGGCGGCCGCCCGCGCCTCGGCGACGGCCTGCTCGATCACCGCGTCGACCTCGCGGTCGATCTCGGCGACCCGGTCGGCGTCGAGGCGCTCCACCAGCCGGATCAGGGGATCCCGGGTCTTCCACTCGGCCAGCTCGGCCGGGTCGCGGTAGCTTTCCGGGTCGCCTTCGTAGTGTCCGTGCCAGCGGTAGGTCTCTGCCTCCAGGAGGACCGGGCCACCGCCGGAGCGAAGCTTCGCCACCAGGTCGGTCACGGTCTCGGCGACGGCGACGACGTCGTTGCCGTCGACGTGCGCGTAGTCCACGCCGTAGCCGCGGGCGCGGTCGGCCAGCGTCGCGCGGTGCTGGTCGGCCGCCGGGGAGAACTCGGCGTAGTGGTTGTTCTCGCAGCAGAAGACCACCGGCAGCTGCCACACCGCGGCGAGGTTGACGGCCTCGTGGAACATGCCCTGCGCGACCGCGCCGTCCCCGAAGAACGCCAGCACGACCCCGCCCCGGTCCCGCAATTGCGCGGCCGTGGCCGCGCCCACGGCGATCGGCAGGCCCGCGGCCACGATCCCGTTGGCGCCGAAGATGCCCTTGCGCGGATCGGCGATGTGCATGGAGCCGCCGCGCCCCTGACAGGTCCCGGTCTCCCGGCCCATCAGCTCGGCGAACATGCCCGTGACGTCGAGGCCCTTGGCGATGCAGTGGCCGTGCCCGCGATGGGTCGAGGTCACGACGTCGCGCTCGTCCAGCGGCCAGCACGCGCCGACCGCGGAGGCCTCCTGTCCGATGGACAAGTGCAGGAAGCCGGGAATCTCGTTGGTGCGGTACAGCCGGGACGCGCGGTCCTCGAACTGCCGGATCAGCCGCATCCTCCGGTACATCTCACAGAGCGCTTCGGCGGTCATCGCGTTCCTACCCCTGCCTTCCTCTTGACATTCGGCGAGGAACCACGATTCTTGTACCGACTGGTCGAAAAAACAAGGTGGTCGGCATGCGAGCCCTGCGGTGGCACGGAAGAGGAGATCTGCGGCTGGACGACGTGCCGCGACCGGGACAGCCCGGACCGCGCGAAGCCGTCGTCGAAGTCGCCTACAGCGGCGTTTGCGGCACAGACCTGCACGAATACCTGCACGGCCCGAACCTCATCCGGACCGGTCCGCACCCCTTGACCGGACACGCCCCGCCCGTCACCCTCGGACACGAGTTCAGCGGCCGGGTGACCGCGTTGGGCAGCCCGGTGCCCGGGATCGACGTCGGCACGCGGGTGGTCGTCGACCCGTGCCTGCGCTGCGGAACCTGCCGCTGGTGTCGGCACGGCGAGTATCACATCTGCGCGAAGGGCGGTTCGGTCGGTCTCGCCTCCGACGGGGCCTTCGCCCCGTTCGTCACCGTGCCACTGGAGGGACTCGTCAAGGTCCCGGACGGAGTTTCCGACGAGATCGCCGCGCTGGCCGAGCCGCTCGCTGTCGGGCTGCACGCGGTCCGCCGGGCGGCGATCCAGCCGGGCGACAATGTGCTCGTCCTCGGCGCCGGCCCCATCGGCGTCGCCGTCCTGATGGCGGTGAAGCTGGCCGGCGCCGCGGGCATCTACGTCAGCGAGCCGGTGCCCGAACGCGCCGAGCGCGCCGCCGCCCTCGGCGCGACGGAGGTCTTCGACCCCACGGCGGCCGACGTGCGGCGCGAAGTATTCCTGCGCACCGGCCGGATCGGCCCGGACGTCGTGGTCGAGGCCACCGGCCGGCCGGAGCTCGTCGAACTCGCCGTCACCACGGTCCGCCGCGGCGGCCGGGTCGTCCTCGCCGGGATCAGCGGCGGCTCGGCGTCCCTGCCGATCACGCAGATCGTCCCGTTCGAGCGGACCGTGCTCGGCTCGCTCGGCTACAACTTCGACATCCCCCGGGTCCTGGACCTGATCGCCGACGCCCGCTTCGACCCGGCTCCGTTGCTCACCGGCGTGTACCCGCTGTCGAAGGGCCTCGACGCGTTCGCGGAACTCGACGGCGACCGCGGCCGGCACCTGAAGATCCTGCTGAACCCGAAGGAGCACTGATGGATTTCGACCTGCCCGAGGAGACCCTCGCGGTGCAGCGCCTCTGCCGGGACTTCGCCGCGAAAGAGATCGCGCCGTACGCCGCGGACTGGTCCGAGCGCGCGTACTTCCCCGCCGAGGTGTTCCGCAAGCTCGGCGGGCTGGGCCTGATGGGCATGCTCGTCGACGAGGCCTACGGCGGCGCGAACGCCGGGTTCGTGTCCTACGTGGCCGCGATGGAGGCGCTCGGGGCGGCCGACCAGTCCGTGGCCTCCGCCTGGAACGCGCATTCGACGATCGCGTCGCTGCCGCTGGCCACCTTCGGCACCGAAGACCAGAAGCAGAAGTGGCTCGCCCCGCTGGCGGCGGGCCAGAACATCGGCGCGTTCGGGCTCACCGAACCGACGGCGGGCTCGGACGCCGCCGGGATCCGCACCCAGGCGCGTCGCGACGGCGACAGCTGGGTGCTGAACGGCACCAAGATGTTCATCAGCAACGCCGGCACGGAGATGAGTCTCGGCGTCACCGTCCTCGCGGTGACCGGTGACGGCGAAGGCGGCAAGAAGCGGTACGGCACGTTCTTCGTCCCCGACGGCACCCCCGGCTACGAGAAGGGACAGCCGCTGCGCAAGCTCGGCTGGCACGCGATGGACACGCGCGAGCTCGTGTTCACCGACTGCCGGGTCCCCGACGACCACCTCATCGGCGAAGAGGGCAACGGGCTGCGCCAGTTCCTCGAAGTGCTCGACGCGGGCCGGATCAGCGTCGCCGCGCTGGCATTGTCGCTCGCGCAGGCCGCGCTCGACCTCGCCATCCGGCACGCCGGCGACCGGCACCAGTTCGGCCGCCCGCTCAGCCGGTTCCAGGCGGTCGGGCACAAGCTCGCCGACATGGCCACCGAGATCGAAGCCGCCCGCGGACTCGTCTACCGCGCCGCCTGGCTCGGTGACCAGGGGCGGCCCTTCGGCAAGGAGGCGGCCATGGCCAAGCTGTACGCCTCGGAGGTGGCCAACCGCGCGGCCAGCGCGAGTGTCCAGATCCACGGCGGCTACGGCTACATCCGCGAGTCGGCCATCTCGCGCTTCTACGCCGACGCCAAGATCCTCGAGATCGGCGAGGGCACCAACGAGGTGCAGCGCAACGTCATCGCCAAGGCACTGACCGCGGGCGGGCGCTGACCGCGTCCGCCCGCGGGTGGCGACGTCACCAGGTGACCGGCAGTTCGAGGACGCCGTAGGCGAGGTAGTCGTCCTTGAACCGGAGGCTGTCGACGCCGGTCGCCGGTGCGAGGGTGGGAATGCGCTTGTAGAGCGTGCTGTAGACGACCTGGAGCTCGACCCGGGCCAACTGCTGCCCGACGCACTGGTGGATGCCGAACCCGAAGGCGTGGTGCTGCCGGGCCTGGCGGTGCAGGTCGAGCCGCTCGGGGTCGGGGAAGACGTCGCCGTCCCAGTTGGCCACCGGCAGCGGCACGATGATGCCCTCGCCCGCCCGGATGGTCTCGCCGCCGATCTCGATGTTCTCGGTGGCGACGCGCCGCAGCCCGTGATGGGCGATGGACAGGTAACGCAACATCTCCTCGACCGCCCCGGCGATGACCTTGGGGTCGTCGCCGGTCCGGAAGACGTCGAGCTGATCGGGGTTCTCCAGCAGCGCGAGAGTGCCGAGGGCGATCATGTTGGCGCTGGTTTCGTGTCCGGCGATGAGCAGCACCACACCCAGCTGCGCGGCACCGGCGACGTCGATCTCGCCGGTCTTGACCCGCTCGGCCAGCTCGGCGACCCAGCCTTCGCCGGGATTCTCCATCCGGGTTGTGATCAGCCGGGCGAGATACCCGACGAGTTCGGTGTTGGCACGGGTGTTGTCCTCGGCGGTGGCGTTGCGGTCGACCGCAACCGTGGCGTTGCGCTGGAACAGGTCGTGGTCTTCGTAGGGGACGCCGAGCAGCTCGCAGATCATCAGCGTCGGCAGCGGCAGGGCAACGGCCTGGACGAGATCGACCGGCTTCGGGCCGGCGAGCATCTTGTCGATGAGGTCGTCGGTGATCTGCTGGATGGCCGGGCGGAGCGCTTCGACACGCTTGGCGGTGAAGGGAAAGGTCATCAACCGCCGGAACCGGGTGTGCTCGGGGGCGTCGGTGTTGAAGATGGTTTGCGGGTGGTGGCGAACGTTCTCGGCGGTCGCAGCGTTCTGGTGGGGAAAACCGGGTCGTTTGTCGTCCATGCTGACCCGCGGATCGGACAGGATGGACCGCTGCTCGGCGTGCCCGGTGATCAGCCACGGGCTGCTGCCGTCCCACAAGCGCACCCGCGACAGCGGCCTTTCCGCCGCCACCTCACGCAACGCGGGCGGCGGCGCAAACGGGCAGCCGGCCGCCCGCGCCGCCGGGAACTCGGTGAAGGTCTCGGTCATGGCACTCCTCCAAAGGATGATGTTCAGTGGTCAAGCGGGAACGGGCTCGGTGAGCGCGTCGGCGACTTCCTGACGGCGCAACCGGGTCTGCTTGGGCATGTTCCAGCCGAGGACGCCAGTTGTGCGGCCGTCCTGCTCGTAGCGTGCGACGAACCGACCCGCGGTCACGTAACCGTCCACAATGGTCACCTCGGCGGCCGCCGGGAGCAGGCCGTGAACCTGCAGTTTGACGTCGAATTGATCGGTCCAGTAATACGGCACCGGCGTGTAGGGCCGGTCTTCGCCGAGGATGGCGGCGGCCACCGCGGCGGCTTGTTCGGTGGCGTTGGTCCGGTTCTCCAGCCGCATCGACGTCCCGTACCCTTCGTGGTGCCACCGCGCAACGTCACCGACCGCGTAGACGTCCGCCGCGGCACGGCACCGCGAGTCGCACACCACGCCGTTATCCAGGGTCAGGCCACTCCCGGCGAGCCAGCCGGTCACCGGGTCGGCGCCGACGGCCACGACGACGACGTCGGCCGGGAGCACCTCGCCCGTCATCAGGCACACGCCCGCGACGTGGTGCCGGCGGCTGGTGAAGCCGCTGACACCGGTGCCCAGCCGCAGTTGGACCCCGCCCGCGGTGTGCAGGTCCGCCAGCAGGCTGCTGACCAACGGGCCGACCTGGGCCGCCAGGGGCGCCGGCTGCGGGCCGACCATGGTGACGGCGAGTCCGAGGCCGGCCGCGGTGGCGGCGATCTCGGCCCCCAGCACGCCGTCGCCGACCACCACGAGCCGGGACGCGGCGAGCAGGTCCGCCCGCAGCGCCAGCGCGTCGTCGAGGGTGCGCAGCACGTGGATGCCCTCGAGGCCGTCCTGACCCGGCAGTGTCCGGGGCCGGACGCCGGTGGCGATCACGACGGTGTCGGCGCTCCATGCGTGCCCGGACTCCGTGTGGACGGTGCGGGTCGCCGGATCCAGGCTTGTAGCCGCGTCCCCGAGTACGAACTCGGCGTCCAGTGCGGACAGTTCCGCTTCTGTGCGCAGCTGCGTCCGGCCGGGTTCCCAGGCCCCGGCGAGCACCTGTTTGGACAGTGGCGGCCGATCGTAGGGCAGGTGGGCCTCGGCGCCGAGGACGGTCGCCGCACCGTGGTAACCCTTGCGCCGCAGTGACTCCACCGTAGAAAGACCGGCGACGGAGGCGCCGACCACCAGCACATTCCGTGGCGTGTTCACGCCTCCTCCTGCAACCGGATGGCCATCGCGGGGCATACACCAGCGGCTTCACGCACGCTTGCCTGCAGGTCCGCCGGCGGATCCGACAGGAGCAGGATGACGACGCCGTCCTCGTCCCGCTGGTCGAACACCTCGGGGGCGATCGTCACGCACGTTCCTGCGGCGCAACACTTTTCCTGGTCGATGGAAATCTTCATGACTGTCCTTTCGTACGTCAGTCGAAGGTCACGACGACCTTGTCGGCGGCACCCGGCGTCGAAGCGAGGTCGAGTGCGGCCAGCACGTCGGTGAAGGGGATGCGGTGGCTGATGATGCGGGCGTAGCGGTCCTGGTTGGCGACGATGTCGCCGGTCACCTGGTAGATCTCCTGCGGGTAACCCATCGCCGTGACGATCGTCGGCTCGACACCGAGCAGGGCGCCGAAGTCCACGGATACGGGCTTCTTGTGCAGAGCCACGACTCCCAGCGTCGCGTTCGCCTTCGCAGCCGCCAGCGCGGTCTCGATCACCGCCGGCACGCCGGCTGCGTCGAGGTAGATGTCGGTGCCGGCGCGGGGCGCCCCCAGCACGGTCGCGCCGGGGCCGTGCAGTTCGGTGAGCCGGGCGGCGACGTCCTCCTCGGCGGAGTGGATGACGGCGTCCGCCCCGACGGCGAGTGCCTTGTCCAGCCGGGCCGGCTGGACGTCGACGACGACTACGTGGCGGGCCCCGCTGGTCCGGTAGCCGAGCACCGCGCCGAGCCCGATCGGGCCCGCGCCGAAGACGACGACCGTGTCCCCCGGCTTCGGGGCCGTGCGGTTCACCGCGTGCCGGGCGACCGCCATCGGCTCGTTGATCGCCGCCACGTCGAACGGGAGGTCCCGCGGGATGATCTGGAGTTCACGGCCGGGTTCGGCGTCGTGGAAGAGCAGGTACTCGGTCAGCGCGCCCATGGGTCCGCCACTGCCGAGCAACTGGGAGCCGGGCGCCAGCGGATTCATCACAACGTGGTCGCCGGGCACGAACCCGGTGACCTCCGTACCGACCTCGACGACCTCACCCGCGCCCTCGTGCCCGAGCGGAGTGGCGCCTTCCCGCGGCGGGATGCCACCCCGGGCGATGTAGTAGCCGTCGGAACCGCAGAGGCCGCAGGCTCGCATCCGGACCAGGACGTCCTTCGGGCCGGCGGAAGGCTTCGGCACCTCCACCACTTCGACGCGGCCAGGGCCGGTGACCACAACGGACTTCATCATGAACCTCCAAAAATTCGGGAAACGACTGCGATGAATCAGTTCAGGAAGCGGGCGGCCTGCTCGAGGGATTGGTCGAGCACGGCGTGGTGACGCTCGATCAGCGGCGTCACCTTGGCGGTCCGCCGCGCACGCAACCGCTTGTAGAGGAAATACGGCGCGGCCCAGAGCACCACGCCGTGGAAACCGAGGAACAGGAACAACGGGATCAGCGCGACGTTGAAGCTGAAGACCGCGCCGGCGAAGAAGGCGGCACCGGCGAGCCCTGCCGCGTAGGCGGCGACGGACGCCCTGGCCGTCTTGGATCGTTCGAGCCGCTCGATCGAGGCGAGCGCATCTTGGGCTGTCCGCTGCAACTCGGCCACCACGGTCCGGTTCCGGATCCAGCGATCGCGCTTCAGGTTCAGGACGACGGTCTTGCCCGGCGGCCGGGCGTATCCGTCGAAGGTCCAGCCGAAGCCGGCGTAGATGTCGCGGTAAAGCGACTCGCTGTCCCGGTCCACCTGAACAGTCGTGTACTCGTGGGAAACAGACTGCCGTGCGTTCGCGGTGATCGTCATGTGACCATCGTGGACGGACGCGGGACGTCGCGAATCGTCCTGGTGAATCGCCTTCGTCTACTGCGTTCGCAGTATGCCGCCCGGATGGCCGCGTGCGAGGATCGGCGCATGCCAGCCGATGTGTGGGAGCGGAGCCCGATGGTGCTCCGCCGTCCCCGCGTGTTCGACATCGCCGCGCTCGTCGTGATCGGGCTCGGCGTGACCGTCGACGCCATCACGAGCCCGGCCCTGCCGCATCCGCTCGTGCGCTACACCGCGCTCGTCCTCGTCTGTCTCGGCGTCGCCGTGAGCAGGCGCTACCCGTGGCCCGGGCTGGGCCTCACGCTCGCCGGGCCACTCCTGGCCGCACTGCTCGGCGCCGATCCGCTGCCGAACTGGACGTTCGCGGTCTTCGCCACGTTCGTGGTCGCCGTGCGGGGAATCCCCGCGCTGCCGGCGGGGCTCGCCACCGGCGCGGTGAACTACCTGGCCATCACCATCCACGACGCCGCGGGCGGATGGGACAACATCGGGTCGATCGCCGTGGCGTTCTCGCTGGCCGCCGCGGCCACCGGGAGCGCCATCCGCGGCCACCACCGGTACTGGGACGAACTGCGCAAGCGGACGCAAGACGCGGTCACGACCCGCGAAGCAGAGGCCGAGCGCCGCGTGGCCGAGGAGCGGGTGCGGATCGCGCGCGACCTGCACGATGCCCTCGGCCACGAGGTCGCGCTGGTGAGCATGCACCTCGGCGCCGCCGAGGTGCACCTGCCGGACGGGGCGGACGTCGCTCGTGCGGACCTCGCGGCGGCGAGGAGTGGGGTGCAGTCCGTGCTCCGCGAGACGCAGCACGTGCTCAGTGCGCTGCGCGTCGACGGCGAGGAACCAGGCACCGCCCCGGCCGCGGACTACGGGCGCATCACCGAGCTCGTCGAGGCGTCCCGCGCCGCGGGCCTCGACGTCGACGCCACCGTCGACCCGCCGCCCGCGGACCTCCCGCACACCGTCGGCACGGCGGCCTACCGCATCGTCCAGGAAGCGCTGACCAACGCCCAGCGCCACGGCACCGGCACTCTCACCTTGCGCGTCACCGCTGACACCGATGTGCTGACGGTCGAAGCGGTCAACGTGCGCGCACCGCGCGAAGAGTCGTCCCGCCCGGGATACGGCCTCGTCGGCATGCGCGAACGTGCCGCGTCCGTCGGCGGCCGGCTCGAAGTCCGCGAGGAGGGGCAGCTGTTCTGGGTCCGTGCCGTCCTCGACCTCGACACGGAGGACAACCGATGATCCGGGTGATGCTCGTCGACGACCAGGAGATGATCCGCGTCGGCCTTCGCACGATGCTCGACGCACATCAGGACATCGAGGTGGCCGCCGAAGCCGGGGACGGCCTGCTCGCGCTGCGGCTGCTGGAGACGACGCCGGTCGACGTCGTGCTGATGGACATCCGGATGCCCGGCATCGACGGGGTGGAGACCACGCGCCGCATCCGCCGCGCCTACCCGCCCGGCCAGGTACGCATCATCGTGCTCACCACGTTCGACCACGACGAGAACGTGTTCGCCGCACTCCGGGCCGGCGCGAACGGCTTCCTCGGCAAGGGAGTCGGCCCGGCCGAGCTCACCGGCGCCATCCTCGAAGTCGCCGCTGGTGGTGGCGCGCTGACTCCGGCCGCGGCCGCCGCCCTCATCAGCCACGTGGCGAGCGACCCCGGCTTCCGGGCCGAGCCGGAGATCGTCCGGTTGTTCGAGGCGCTCACGCCGCGGGAGCGTGAGATCGTCGAAGCCATCGTGTCCGGCTTGGACAACACACAGATCGCCGAACAGATGTACGTCTCGCCGTTCACGGTCAAAACCCACGCGAACCGGGCGATGACCAAGGTCGGCGCCCGCGACCGTGCCCAACTCGTCACCCTCGCCTTCCGCGCCGGAATCCGGCCGCCCCAGTAACAACGAGCAGGAGCACTGCGCCGCGGACGAACGCGACCGGCTTTGGTGATCCGCCGGCCGGAATCGAATATCCGCGGACGATCGATGGCCTCAGCCGGAGGGGCGGGCCGATGCGCGGATGCGTTGGGTGGTGACGGCGGTCAGAGCCAGTGCCGCGAACCCCGCGGCGAGGACCAGGGGGTGGTCGACGAGCACGTCGCTGACCGGCTCGACCGGATTGGTCGACGTGATGCCGGTGCGTTCGGCGAGCCAGGCAGCGGCGAGGAGCGCTCCGAGGGCGGCGACCCCGATGCGCCAGTACGGGTAGATGACGGTGCGGCTGAGCATGATGAGCGACGGCATCACCAGCGCGACCACGAGAAGCTGGGTGAGTTCGATACCGGCATTGAACCCGAGGAGGGTGACCACGAGGTTGGCTCGGCTGAGGTCGAGTTCGCCGAGGAGCGCGGCGAACGCGAGACCGTGGAGCAGACCGAACGTACCCGCGATCAGCACCTCGCCCCGGCGCACGAGTGGCCGGATCGCGTGGATGGCCGACACCAGGACCGACAGGGCGATGCCGCTCTCCACCAGCCGGGTCGGGAGGTGGACCAGGCCGAGGGCGCCGAGAGCGAGGGTGATGGAGTGTCCGATGGCGAACGCGGTGACCACGTGCACCACGCGCCATCCGGCACGTCGCGGATCGGTGCGAGGTACCCACCGGTGGCGTTTCGCCAGCAGTGGTGCAGGAAGCAGCAGCATGATGAGGAACAGCAGGTGGTCGCTGCCGCCGCTGATGTGCTCGACGCCCAACTGGACCGCCGAGAGGAACCCGTCGGTCGACGCGGGTGCGGCGGCGGAGACGACGGGAACACTCTGACGCTGCCACGAAAGCATGACCAGCGTGGTGTAGTCGCCCGAGTGGCCCCAGCGCGCGGAGACGAAAACCCGGTGCGAGGCGAGCCGGTCGATGACGGCGTCGTAGTCGAGTGTGAAGTCGCCGACCGTGCCCGTGGACGGCGTGAGGGTGGCGTCGAGGACGAGGTGGTCGATGCCGTCGATGTTCTCGACCATGCCGCCGGTGACGGTGGTCACCCACGTCCGGTCACCCGGGTCAGTGGCTGACATGTGGGCTCGCACGTAGGAACGCAGGCCGGTGATCGTCGCGGGGTCGAGAACGTTCGACGGGGTGTAGGTCCGGCCGAAGGCGCTGCCGAGCTCGTCGAGGGGCAGTTCGATCTTGGCGGTGACCTCGTCTGCGCCGAGGTCGAGCAGCACCGCGCTGGTGCTAATGGGGTGCGCGGACGCCGGTGGCGCGCCGCCCAGCACCAGGGTGATCAGGACGCCGAGCACGGCCAGGAACCGGCGGCCCGGCCGCGGTGTGCCGCGCCCACCGGCTCCTGGCGAGTCCGTCGCCGAGCGCATGTCAGGCACTCGGGTTGGTACTGCCGTAGTCGTCGTTCTTGTCGCGGATCACGCCGTGGTAGTGCACGTTGGGGGTGCTCCTGCTGCGCGTGTTGATCAGCTCGATCCACACGTGTGGGCCGTCGATCCGCAAATAGGTGTTTTCTCCGTCGACGGTTTTGCTGCCGGCGTAGGCGATGCGTGTCTGGTCCAGTTGCGACTTGTAGGTTTCCAGCAGCGAGGCGGCCGCGTCGGGTGCGGCGTCGTTCACCCACTCGGCGATCGCGCTGAGCACCAGCTGCTTCTGCTGCTCGGACAGTTCACTGACGAGCAAGCCCTCGGAGGCGGGGAACTTGCCACTGTCGACCCCCGGCCCCATGAGGATGTCGGTGAGGTTGGCCGACAACTTGGCCTTTGCGTCCTGGTCGCTGCTGAGCGAGTTGAACACCGCGAACGCGGTACCGGCCTTTTCTTTCAAGGGTTCCACGGTGGTGTTGCCGACGGTGAACGACTTCGGCTCGGTGCCGGTGAACGCCGGGGTGAAGCTGGCGGTGGCGCCCTTGTAGGTGTAGTTGCGAGCGAGGTGGTGGCCGCCGAACTGCACCATGAACGGATCGGTCGTCGACGGTGTGCCGTAGACCGCGAGGTAGTAGTTCTCGTCGCCGAAGTCGCTGTTGCCGCCGTCGCTGTTGGCCTTCAACCAGTCATCGGCACTCTGAATGGCTTCGACCTGGGAATATCCCTCCGCGGACAGCATCGTCTTGACCACGGCAAGCGCCGCCGTCTTGGACTCGTCGCCAAGGTCGCTGAGCGCGATGCCCTTGCGGGGAACCGTGGCCGCCGGGTAGTTCGACCACGTCTGGCGGGACTGGTTGTCGGTGAAGTCGAAGGTGGCCGTGGACTTCTGGTCGGCACTGAGCGTTTTGAGAAACGCTTCGACGGTAGCGACCACCTCAGGCGTGTTGGCGCCCGACGCGTTCTCGCCATCGGTGTTCAGATCCACCGCGGTGAACGTCTGAAGCCCACCGGGCCGGCCGCCACCGGGACCGGCTTGCGCGCTGGACGATGCCGACGACGAGGTGGATCCGGCGGAGTTCCCGGCCCCGCACCCAGCGACCAAGCTCGTGACGACAACCGCTGCCACGGTGGTCGTGAGGACCGCCCCACGCCTGCCACGCGAGATCGGCCGGCTAGCCGATCTCGCCCCTTTCCCGGGCATTGGCTCGTGCACATCGGTTTCCGTCCGTCGAATGGACACGGTGTTCTCCCTGGCGAGGTGAGCGTTCGGGCGCTCCCTCTATCGGCTTTCTCGAACCTAAGGACGAAACCTTTGATCCCGCTGTGCGTCTCCTGGGCTGTTCCTCTGTTTCGTCCACGGTAGGCCGCTGGGCACCGCGATGTACTTGCCCGTGTCCGTCAGTTCTCCCGAGAGCTCGTCGACCCTGAAGACGTTGACGGTGCTGCTCGCCTCGTTGGCGACGAGCACCCACCGGCCGTTCGGGTGCACCCGAGCCAACCGCGCACCGGTGTTTCCCATCAACCGAGCGGTGCCGGCCCCTCAGCTTCCCTCCGGTCGATCGCGCGCAGCCGCGGGTACGCGGCGACGCTGATCGCCAGCGTCGCGATTCCGCCGAGCAGCAGGCCCCAGCGGGCGCCGAGGTGTTCTCCCGCCGCACCGACGATCGGGCCGCCGATCGGCGTCGAACCCAGCCACGCGATCGCCCACAGCGCCATCACGCGACCCCGCATCGCCGGGTCCGCCCGCAGCTGCAACGTCGTCTTCGCCAGCGAACTGAACGTGATGCTGCCGTAGCCCACCCCGACCAGGACGAGGTACTCCACCGCCAGATTGGGGGCCAGGGCCGCCGCGGTGATGGCGCTGCCCCACCCCAGGCCGGCCAGGGCCAGCGACGTGAGGGTGTTCCGGGTGCGGGACGCGCTCACCAGCCCGCCGAGCAGAGCGCCGGCGCCCATTGTGGCCATCATTGCCCCGTAGGTCGCCGTGTTCCCGTGGAAAGCCTCCCGGGCCAGCAGCGGCATGCTCACCGGGAACTCCCAGGCGAGCGTTCCGGTGACCGCCACCATGACGATCGGGAGCAGCAGATCCGCCGTACCCGTGACATAGCGGATCGCCTCCCGGACCTGGCCACGCTGCCGGGACGGGCGCGCTCCCCGGGCGATCTCCCGGGAATTCATCATGAGCAGCGATCCCACCACGACGCCGAAGGACAGCGCGTTCAAGCCGAAGCACAGCGCGAGGCCGAGAGCGGCGGCGATCACCCCGCCGAAGGCGGCGCCCACACCCCGGGCGACGTGCACCGTGATCGAGTTCAGCGTCACCGCGTTGAGCAGCAGCTCCCGCGGCACCAGATCCGGCACCAGCGACTCCCGCGCCGGATTGTCGAAGACGTTGACCACGCCGAGCCCCAGCGCAAGCACGTACACGACCGGCATCGCGACCAGGTGGGTGGCGACGAGCGCGCCGAAGGTCGCCGATATCCCGCCGGCGAGAGTCTGCGTCACCAGCAGCACGCGCCGCTTGTCGAGCCGGTCGGCGAGCAGGCCGCCCCACGGGCCGAACAGGAACATCGGGCCGAACCGGACTGCGGTCACCAATCCCAGCTGCGTGCCCGAGCCGGTGAGCTGCAGTACGAGGAAGGACTGGGCCACCGATTCCATCCAGGTGCCGATCACCGACACCGTCTGTCCGACGAAGAAGCGCCGGTAGTTGCGGTTGCCGAGCGCGTCGAACCGCAACCGGCTCAGCACCGCGCGCCCCGGCGACCGTTTTCCGGCCCGCGAGGTCAACTCACCGTCCCGAGACCACTCCAGAAGCCGCACTGGTGCTCGGTGGCGAACAGGGTGGAGGACACCGTGTTCCCGGACGGCCGGAAGTCGAGTACCGGGTGGGCGGACGCGGTCACCGCCGGCCAGGCGGTGAGCCCGGGCGCCGCGGGACGGCCGGACCGGGCGAAGGCGCCCCAGTAGCGGTCCATCTGCCTGCCGAGCGTGAGCTGCACACCGGTCAGCGGACGCTCGCCCAGGGCGAAGTTCCAGAGGTAGGCCAGCTCTGCGCTGTGGGCGCTGGACATGTCGATGCCCGGCGGCTGGAACCCGAACAGCGTCGGAGAGGTCGGGTCGTCGAACTCCTCCTGCCAGGTCGGCACCTGCGTGCCGAGCCGGCCGGCGAGCGAGTAGGCCGGGCACGCCTTACCGGAGTCGGTCCCCAGCGCGGCGTAGGCGTAGAAGGGTGCCGGATAGTTCGCGAGGGGATAGTGGGCCAGCACGGCCGCCGCGTCGGCGCCGAATTGGTCCCGGATCGCCGCGGTGTACTGCTCCGGCGTCATGTCGGCGTCGTCGACGTCCTGCAGCTTGTATTCCCATCGGGTGCTGCCGACGATGACCGGGACCTTGTTCCACTTGCCCTGCTGGATCGCGTCCTTCGGCACCAGGGGCAGCAGCGGAGTACCGTAGGCGAGCCCGCCGGGGCGATACTTCTGTTGCACGGCGACCAGATCGGGCGTCCACGCGGCGCGCAGGCAGCTCACGATCGTGGCGGCGTCGGTGCAGCCGGCCGCAGCCGCGAACTGCCGACCCTGCGCCTGGGCGGCAGCGAGTGTCGCGGTGCCGAGGTTGCACGGCGTGCTCTCCAGGACCGCGCGCTGGAACAACCCGGCCGCTTGGGGCGAGGCCAGCATGTCGCAGACGGCCATGGAGCCGGCGGACTGGCCGTCCACGGTCACGTTGCCGGGGTCTCCCCCGAACTCGGCGATGTTCTGCGTGACCCACTTCAGGGCCGCGAGCTGGTCGAGGAACGCGAAGTCGCCGGATCCGTCGAGCTGCGGCAGCGCGAGCTGGCCGAAAGCCCCGAGGCGGTAGTTGACGGACACGAAGATCGCGTTTGTCAGAGACGTGAAGCGCTCGCCGCCGTAGAGCACTCCGCTGCCTTGCGTGCCGCCACCGCCGTGGACGAAGAACAACACGGGCAGCATGCTCTTCGGCTGGACTCCGGGCGGCGTGTAGATGTCGAGGTAGAGGCAGTCTTCGCTGGTGGCCTGCTCGTTGCGCACGCCCTTCGGCTGGAACTGGACGCAGGCCGGTGCCTGCACGGTCGCCGGGCGCACGCCATCCCACGAGGCGACGGGCTGGGGTGGCGCGAACCGCCGGTCGTTCACCGGCGGCGCCGCGTAGGGCACGCCGAGGAACTGCCGCGCGCCACCGGACACCACGCCCTGCACCCACCCGTCCTGCGTGTGCACTGTGGACTGCTTTGTGACCGGCGCGAGGCCCGCGGTGGTTCCGGCCGACGAGGCCGGCATGGACATCGCGGACAAGGCGATGACGGCCGTGGTGGCCCACCACAGCCGCTTGATCACTGTCGAACGAGGCACCTGGTCAACTCCTGCGCTTGTCTCTTGACGTCGTCCGACGCCGGAGTGGTGACGCACGGACCCGGGCTGTCGAAGTGCGGTCCGGGCCCGTGCGCCTGCTCAGAATCCGAAGTGGAACGGCCACCCGTCCGGGTAGACCTGACCCCAGTACGAGCACTGGTGGTCAGCGGCCTCGTCGTGCACGATCACCGGGGCCGCACCGGTGAAGGCGACCTCGTGCGGCGCCGACGCCGAGTAACGCGGTACCGACGGCAGTCCCCGCACCTTGAGCCCGCCCGTCCGGGCGAACTCGGCCCAATACGCGATCATGGCCTGCGACAGCTGCTGCTGCGTGCGGGTCAGCGAAGCGGTGCCGCTCGTGCCCCAGAGGTACGGCAGTTCCGCGGCGTGCTGAGGAGCGCCGTAGCTGTTCCCGGCGGCTGTCGGGTCCCGGAACTCGTAGACGTACGTGGGCACAGCGGCGGCGAGCAAAGCGGCGTTGGACAGAGTCGCGCAACTGAACCCGACGTCGGTCTTGATCGCGGCTTCGGCGGCGCCGGGCACGGGGTAGGCGTCCAGCGGGTAGCGCGCGAAGACCTCGTCGGCGCGGTCACCGAAGGCACCCTGCACGTCGGCCCGGTAGTCGGCCTCGGTCACGTTCGGGTTCGCGCTGTGGATGAAGGACGCGCCTTCCGCGCTGGTACTGCCGATCAGGACGGGAACGTGGTTGAAGCGGCCGGTCGCGAAGGCGGTCGGTGGTTGCACGGGCAGGGATCTCGTGCCGACGACCGGGTACCAGACATTCCCGGCCGCCTGTTGCGCGGCGAGGACGTCGACGGGTGTTTTCCCTCGCAAGCAGGCCATGACGGCGCGAGAGTTCATGCCACCGCAGCCGAGGGAGGCGACGAAGGCGGCGTCGTCGCTCTGCTGCCGAGGAATCGTGTTCTGACCGCAGGTCAGACCGCTTTCGACGACGGCGGAGCTGAACAGCCCGGCCGCGAGCGGTGACGCCAGGAGCATGCACACCGACTCGCCGCCGGCCGACTGCCCGGCGACCATCACCCGTCCCGGGTCACCGCCGAAGCGGGCGATGTTGTCCTTCACCCAGCGCAGCGCCTGGATCTGGTCCAGCTGTCCGTAGTCCCCGGACGCGGTCCCGTTGTCGGCGTCGAGCTGGGGCAGGGTCAGGAAGCCCACGGCGCCGACGCGGTAGTTGAGGGTGACGACGAGCATGCCGCCCTGGTTCACCATTTCGACCGGCTGGTAGCCACGGGCCGCGCCGCTGCGGAAGGCACCGCCGTAGATCCAGACGGCGACCGGCAGCCGTGACGCCGGATTGGCGTCGCGCGGAGTCCACACGTTGAGGTGCAGGCAGTCCTCGCTCGTGTTCGCGCTGCCGGACTGCAGGCAGTCCGGACCGGGATCGGTCGCGTCGAGCACACCGGACCACGGCTTGGCCGGCTGCGGTGCCCGCCAGCGCAACGAGCCGACCGGAGGCTGCGCGTACGGGATTCCGCTGAACACCCGGTGGTTTTCGGCGACGGTCCCGCGGACCGCGCCGTCGGCGGTGTGCACGATCGACGAGCCGGCCGCGGCCGCCACGCCGGTGCCCAGGGTGAGGAGTGCCGTGACGGCGACGGCCGCGCGGCTGAGGATTCTGTGCATGGAACGCCTTTCGTTGCCTGATCTGCCGGAAGCGCGAAGGACCCCCTTTTCGAGAACAGGACGGGAAGACACCGGCGGCGGCCCGCCCGGTGATGCGGTCGGTCCCGCTATCCGTGCCGGGTCGGACGCAGTCCGGCCGGCCCACGCCCGCCCGCTCGATCGGTTCGCGGGCGTGCGCCGGCGGGTGTGCGGGCGAGGCGCAGGGCGCGTCGCCCTCGGTTACTGCTTCTTTCCGGGCAACCGCATGTGCCGGCTCAGCACGGCCCGCGAGGTGCGCACGTCGACGACGGCCAGTCCCGGCTCCAGCGCGGCCGCGGCGGCCGCCTGCGCGTTCGGCCGGTCGATCACCGCGGAGCGGGCGCCCAGCGCGGCGGCGAGCGCGGCGAGGTCGGGCGAGGGCACGACGGCCGCCTCGGCGTCGTCGGACGTGGTCAGCAGGCGGTGGTATTCGGTGCCGAGCGCCTGGTCGTTGAGCACGAACACGGTCAGATCGGCGCCGGCCCGGGCCGCGGTGTCGAGGTCTTGCGCGTGCATCATGAACGCCGCGTCCCCTTCGAAGACGACCGTTTTGCGTCCGGGTGCGCCGAGGGCGACACCGACGGCAGTCGTCAGGGCCTGCCCGATCGATCCGAAGCCCTGCGCCGCGAAGAACCTGCCGTGCCGGGGAGCGGTGAGGAACGCGGACGCGAAACCGGAGCAATGCCCGTTGCTCACCACGACCTGCGCGTCGCCGGGGATATGGGCGTCGATCTCCGCGACCGCGTGGCGGGGGTCGACCACGCCCGGTGTGATCGGTGGCGCGTAGTCGCGCAGGTCCTCCCGCCAGCAGTCTGTCGCCCGGCCCACCGGGACGAACCACGGTGCACGGGCACCGTTGCGGGCGCGGACGAGCGCGAGCAGCTGCGTCAGCGTGCCCTTGGCTCCGGCGCGCAGCGTTTCCGTCATCTTGCCTTCCCGCGGGTCGTCGACGAGCTTGACGACGCGGGCGCCGGCGAACAGGCGCCCGGACTGGGTGGTGCTGCGGCCCATACTCGCCCCGACCGCCACCACGAGGTCCGCCGAGCGCAGGACCCGTTCGGCCGCCGGGTGCGCCAGGCCACCGGCGATGCCGAGGTCGAGCGCGTGCCCGTCGAACAGGCCCTTGGCCGGCAAGGTCGTCGCCAGGCCGGTGCCCAGCTCGTCGGCGAGGGCCCGCACCAGATCCCCGCAGCCGAGTGCGCCGCGTCCGGCGATCATGACGGGCCGCTCCGCGGCCGTAAGCAGCTCGTGCAGGCGCCGGGCGGCGGCGAGCTCATCCGCTTCGGACGGTTCCGGTGGATGGTGCCCGTCCGATGCCACGGTGCCCGCGGGCACCGGCGACAGCAGGAGGTCGGCGGCAACGGCGAGCACGACGGGTCCGGAGGTGGCCTCGGCCAGCGCGATCGCTTCTCCCAGCGCGGCCGCCGGGTGCTCCCCCGGGGCGAGCCGCCGGTAGCGCGCCTCGCACGAGGTGACGAAGGATTCCTGGTCGAACGTCTGCGCCCCCTGGTACCCCGCCGGGGTCTCGGCGGCGATGAGGACCAGCGGGGAGTGGTTGCGGGCGGCCACGACCAACGAGGTCGCCACGTGAGTCAGCCCGGGCCCGTGGGTCACCGAACAGATGCCGGTGCGCCCCGACGACCAGCCGTACCCCTCGGCCATGGCCACGGCGGCGGACTCGTGCCGGACCTCCACGATCTCGACGCCGCGTTCACGAAGCGCGAGGAACAGGTGCATGTTGCCGTCGCCCATGAGCCCGAAGACGTGGGTGCACCCGGTGCGCGCCACCACGTCGGCGAGGACCCGGGCGCAGGTGGGGGTTTCGGTGACGGCGCTCAAAACTGGTACCTCCGCAGTCCGCCGTCGACGGGGATCACCGTGCCGGTGATGTAGCCGGCCAGGGGTGAGGACAGGAAGGTGACGAGCCTGCCGATGTCCTCGGGTTCGCCGTAGCTGCCGACCGGGATCTCCTTCACGTGCTCGGCCCGGTCGGCTTCGGTGTAGTTGCGCAGCATCTGCTCGCTCAGGATGCGGCCCGGGGCGATCGAGTTGACGGTGACGCCGTCCGGCCCGACCTCGCGGGACAGTCCCTTCGCCCACGCGTGCATGGCGGCCTTGGCGCAGAACTCGCCGCTCACCCGCGGCGGTTCGGACTTGCCGGTGACGGAGACGACGCGCCCCCAGCCGCGCTCCCGCATGGAGGGCAGGAACCGTTTGGTCAGCCGGCGTTGCGACTCGAAGTTCAGGGTCATGGCGATCGCCCACTCCTCGTCGGTGGCGGTCAGGCCGGACCGGCGCCGCCCGCCCGCGCTGTTGACGAGGATGTCGACCGGTCCGAGGGCCTCCTCGGCCTTCGCCAGCACGGTCTCCTGGTCGGCGTCGTCGGCGATGTCGGCCGCGATCACGGCCGGTCGGGCGAGTCCTTCGGCGCTCAGCTCGTCGGCGAGCTCGTTCAGCAACGCCTCCCGCCGGGCCACGACGGCCAGCCGGACCCCTTCCCTGGCCAGGCAGGTCGCGATGCCGCGCCCGATCCCCGCGCTCGCACCGGTGACGACGGCGCTTCGGTCCTTCAGGTGCAGATCCATGAGTCTTTCCGTCCTCAACGGGTTTCGGTGCGCTGCCACGCCGCTCCGGCCGATTCCGCCCCCGCGTGCCACCCGGCGACGAGCCGGTCACCGGCTTCGACGCCGCCGGGCCGCCGGGCGAGCTCGATCTTGATGGTTTCCGCTCCGCTGCGGCAGGTGAACTCCGTGCGGTTGCCCAGGTACTCGACAAGCGTCACCTCGACGTCGATGCCGTCGTGGGCGCCGTCGCCGGGATGCAGCACCAGCGACTCGGGCCGCACGAGCAGCTCGATCGGCTCTCCCACCACGGGCGGAGAACCGGCGGACTGCGCGGCGATGGGCAGCACCGGGCCACCGTCCACTGTGGTCAGCCGGGCGGCGGGCCGGGAGCCGCCCTCGACGACCTCGGCCGGCAGCACGTTGACCGGGCCGAGCGCTTCGGCGACGAACCGGTTGACCGGGCGGTCGTACAGCTCGTCCGGCGGGCCGACCTGCTGGGCGATGCCGTCCCGCAGGACCACTACCTTGTCCGAAAGGGACAGTGCTTCCGCGCGGTCGTGCGTGACGTAGAGCATCGTCAGGTTCAGCCGGCGCTGCAGGGCGTGGATTTCGGTGCGCATCCGGGTGCGCAGCTCGGTGTCCAGGTTGCTGAGCGGCTCGTCCAGCAGCAGCAAGGTCGGCCGGGTCACCAGGCCGCGGGCCAGCACCACCCGCTGCTGCTGGCCGCCGCTCAGGCTCGACACCGGGCGCGGCCCGTAGCCGGCCAGCCCGACCAGGTCGAGCATCTCCTCGACCCGCGCGGTGATCTCCGCGCGCGGCAGGTGCTGCGCCTTGAGGCCGTAGGCGACGTTGCCGAACACCGTCATGTGCGGCCACAAGGCGAAGGACTGGAAGACCATGTTCACCGAACGGCGCTCCGGCCGCACGTGGGTGGCCGCGTCGGCCACGGTACGCCCGCTGATCGAGATCGTCCCGCCGGTGACCTGGTGCAGGCCCGCGACGCAGCGCAGCGTCGTGGTCTTGCCACAGCCGCTCGGGCCCAGCAGTGTGACGAACTCGCCCTCGCCGATGGTGAGGTCCACTCCCTTGACGACGGGGGTGGTGCCGTAGTGCGCGACGAGATCACGGACTTCGAGCACCGGTGCCGGCGCCTGGTCTTCCTGGGCCACCGGCACGCCGTTCCGCTCCTCGTATCCGATACTGGTCATGACTTCCTCCTGCCTGCGCCGAACACGGCACGCAGCACGACCGAGCCGACGAGGATGACGACGAGCTGCAGGACACCCACCGCAGCAGCCTTGTTCAGAGCACTGGCGGCGTAGTTCCACGCCGACACCGACAACAGCGGGGTGCCCGAGGTGGACAAAACGACGGCGACGCTGAGCTCCCGGAGCGTGAGCACGAACAGCAGCACGAACGCGCTGGCCACCGAGGGCCGGATCAGCGGGACGAGCACGGACCACACCGTCTTCAGCCGGGACACGCCGCACAGCTGGGACGCCTCCTCCAGCGACCCGTCGATCTGGTGCACGCCGTTGCCCACGATCCGCACGGCGTGCGTGATCGAGATCGACACGAGCCCGATCCCGATCAGCGCCAACGTCCCGTACAGGGGCGTGCGGATCAGCAGGAGCAGGAGCCCGGCGCCCATCACCAGGCCCGGGACGGCGAGCGGCATGGTGGCGACGTAGGTCAGCGCCCTCGCGGTCCGCAGCTTCGCCCGGTCCGCGAGGTACACCACCGCGATGCTGATCGCGATCGCCACGGCCGGCACGGCCACCGCCAGCCCGATCGAGTTCCCGGCCGCCGAGAGCACCTCCGACGTGGTGATCGCGTCCCACAGGGTGGACAGCGACAGGTGCATGCCCGCCAGCGTCGGCGCCAGGTAGTCCGACATCGCCATCAGCACCATCGCGGCGAGCGGGACGAGGAACGTGATCGTGCTGTACACCAGGGTGGCGATCCAGACGACGACGGCCGCGGCCCGCGACGGCTTGACCTTGGCCTGGGAGTGGCCGCGGCCGCCGACCGACACCAGGCGGTTCGCGTTGCGCAACGCGCGGCCGTACAGGAACAAGCCGACCAGACAGACGAGCATGAGCTCGGTGCTGACCGCCGAGGCGAGCGTCAGGTCCTGGTTCTCGGTGTAGAGCGAGTTGTAGACGGTCACCGACAGCGGCTTGAAGGCGCCCTTCTGACCGAGAATCACCGGCACGGAGAACTCGCCGAGGGCGAGGATCCCGACGAACAACACCGACGACAGCAGCGACGCCCGCAGCAGCGGCACCACGACGCGCAGCGTGGTGAAGGTCATCCCGCGCCCGCATAGCAACGATGCCTCCTCCATCCTGCTGTCGACCCCGCGCAGCGCGCCGGAAACGACCAGGTAGGAGTAGGGGACGTAGTGGGCGACGAGCACGAACACCATGCCGGGCGTGGAAAGGATGTCCGGCTGCAGCCAGCTTGGGAGGCCCACGCTCTGCATCATCCGGTTGATGACCCCGGTCTCCGGGGTCGCGAGCCACACCCAGCCGACGGCGGTGACGAACGGCGAGATGTACAGCGCGCCCAGAACCAGCGTCTCGCGCAACCGGCCGCCGCGCAGGTCCAGCCGCACCGTCGTCCAGGCCAGCGCGGTGGCCAGCACCGTGGACAGCAGCCCGATGACGAGCGCGAAGCCGATCGACTGGACCAGCTTCCCCAGCATCGGGGCGGTGGTGAAGACCCGCTGCACCGCGTCGAGCGTGAACCCGGCTCCCAGGTCGATCGCGTCCTCCGCGAACCCGGCCACGACGACGTACACGATCGGGCCGGCGACGAGCGCGAGCACCACCAGCCACGTCAGGATCAGCAGCACCACATCCTGGGGGGACCGCCCACCCCGGACCCGCCGCCGGGGCGCGGCCGAGGTGGCGTCCGGGGCGGGGGCGGCGTCTTGGAGCAGGGTCATGACGCCACGTGGAACGTCGTGTTCCACTTCTCCACGAAGGACTTGAGCTGGTCGCCGGCGAACCGCGGATCGGTCTGCCAATCGAGCCAGATCTCGTCCGGGACGCGATACCAGGGCAGCTTGGCCACGAACGGCCGGTTCTCCTGCCAGCCCTTCATCGTCGAGCGGCCACCGGTGGCCACCGACATCGCCTGCTGACCTTCCAGGCTCTGCGACCACTCCGAGAACAGCCGCGCGGTGGCCGGGTGCGGGGCGTCGCTCGGGATCTCCTGGTAGAACAAGCTCGAGTTCATCGGGGAGATCGAGGAGAACCGCAGCGGAGCACCCCCGGCCGCGAGCGGGCCGAAGACCGCGTCGTCACCGAAGATGGTCACGCTGTAGGTGCCGGCCGAGACCTGCTGGGCCATGGTGGAGATGCTCGTGTTGATCGCCGGTTCCTGCGCGGCGAGCTTCTCCAGGTAGGGCCAGCCGTACTTGTCGGCGTGGTTGGCCACCAGGTTCGCGTAGTAGGCCATGCCGGAACCGCCGTGGCCGGGATCGATCAGCACGATCTTGCCCTTCAGCGCCGGATCGAGCATGCCCTCGTAGGGGTCCGCTTCGAGCTTGGCCTGCACCTCCGGTGGCACCGTCTTGGTGTTCCACGCGATGTTGCCGATCGTCTCGTAGAGCGGGTACGCGTGGCCGGGGATCGTGGTGTCCGCGGGGTACTGGGCGGCGGTCTGCGGGGTGTAGTTCGCGAACCAGCCGTTGTCGACGAACTCCTGGACCTGGCCCCGGTTGCTCGTCTGGAAGACGTCGGCCTCCACCTTGTGCGCCCGCACCTGCGTGCTGAACGTCGTCCCCAGCGTGGAGCTGGACTGGCGCTGGATGGCGACCTTGATGCCGTACTTCTTGCCGAACGCCGCCGTCCATTCCTCCACTTCGGACTGGACGATCGGGGTGAACACCGTCAGCGTTCCCTCGGCCTTGGCCGCGGTCACGAGCTGGTCGAGCGACCCTGTCGTCGCCGTCTTCGTCGACCACGGACTGGCTTCGCCACCGCCGCCACAGGCGGTGAGCGTCGTGGTCAGCAGGGCCAGCGCGACCACGCCGCACCGCGCCTCCCTCGAGATCATCGTCATCTTTGACTGCCTTTCCTCCTGAGAGCGCGCCAGGTAACTGAAACAGCCACCGGAACCCGTCGTCAACGCAGAGTCGCTGGGGGTGGTGAAAAGCAGCGCTAATCACCACGCGGCGGCGATAACCCCGAGCCGCCGCGCCCATAACGAGATCTCGTTTGACGGTTGCGGCCCGCGCTCGCTTCAGTGGAAGAGGCCCTTCGCGATGTTCTTGCCGTGGAGGAAAAACCTGACCGGGAGAGAGTGACCATGTCATCGGAACGCCCCATGTCCATCACCCTGGCCGGCGAGTGCATGGTCACCCGCCCGTTCTCGGTCCACAGTGAACCGGACTTCGTCCAGGTGCTGGACCGGCTGCGGTCGGCGGAACTGACCTACGCGCACGTCGAGACCAATTTCGGCCACTTCTCCGAGGTCGCCGCTCCCGCCCGCGGGGACCAGGTCGGCAGCTACTTCCTCACCGACCCGCAGGTCGCGACCGACCTGCGGCAGGCGGGAGTCGACATCGTCTCCCTGGCCAACAACCACAGTGTGGACTTCGGCGCCGCCGGCATTTCCTCCACCGTCAGGCACTGCGACGCGGCCGGCATGGCGCACGCGGGCACCGGCCGCGATCTCGAGGAAGCTCGCGAGCCCGCCTACCTGGAAACCCGCCAGGGCCGGGTCGCTCTCGTGTCGGTGAGTTCCGGCAACAAGTCCCACGAGTGGGCCAGCCAGCCCAAGGCCGGCCTCCCCGGCCGCGCCGGCGTCAACCCGCTCAGGCCGGAGATGCGCTTCCTCGTCGAGCAGGAGGCGGCCGAGCAGCTCAAGCGTATCGGGAGCGCCCTCGGCATCCTGCGCGAGACGAAGGCCGGCGCCGAGGGCAGCAGCGGGCTGCTCATGCACGCCGAGCAGGGCGAGTTCAGCCTCGCCATGGCGAACGACCAGTCCACGACCGGGTCCAACCTGTGGCGCCAGTCGGACCACTTCGAAATTCTGTCCAGTTCGAACAAGTGGGACTTCTCCGGCAACCTGCGGTCCGTCGCCGAGGCGGCCACGATGGCCGACCTCGTCCTCGTGGCGCACCACTTCAGCGTGTCCGAAGGGCCACGCGGAAACCAGCCGCCGCGGTTCGTCCGCGAGTTCGCCCACGCGTGCATCGACGAGGGTGCCGACATCTTCATCGGGCACGGCTGGCACAAGACGCTGGGCATCGAGATCTACCGGGGTAAGCCGATCGTCTACGGCCTCGGGAACTTCTTCGCCCAGTCCGAGTTCGTCCGCCGCGTGCCGTACGACGCCTACGAGACCTGGGGGCACGACATCGAGCGCCTGTCGACCCTCACCCCGGCGGCGCACCCGCTGCACCCCGGCCTCGACCAGGGCAGTGAGACGTGGTGGAGCTCGGCGGTCCTCGACCTCGAACTGGACGGCGGCGAACTGCAGTCGATCCGCCTGAACCCGGTGGAGCTCGGCCGTCCCGTCGGCCGGAAAGCGGTGCGCCGGCCGGTCGGGCACGGGGAGCGGCCGCTGACCGACGGCCGGCCCTTCACCGCGTACGGCGAGGACGCCGAGGCCATCCTGGACCGCTACAAGCGCCTCTCCGCCGATTTCGGCACGTCGATGGTCATCGAGGGCGAGACCGGCGTCATCAAGGTCTGACGCACCGACGGCCCGGCCTGCCCACGCGCGTCGCGTGGGCAGGCCGGGCCGGCTCCGGGGTACGGTGAGACACAACCGCTTCGTGCGCTGGAGGCGAGGAGCCCTGTGACCGCACCCGGACCTGGTCTCGACCCCCACCGGCTCCTGCACGGCCTCACCTTCGACCAGCTGCACGCGATCCGGACGATCGCGGCGACGGGATCGTTCCGCGAGGCCGGCAAGATCCTCTGCCTCACGCAGCCGGCGATCTCGCAGCGCGTCCGCCAGCTCGAGCGCATCCTCGGTTCCCCCATCTTCGAACGGCATTCCGGCGTCGGAGTGAGCTTGACCCCGCTCGGCGAAACCGTCCTCGAGTTCTGCGAGCGCGCGATCCGCAGCCTGGACGAGCTCACCGCGGACCTGGAGTCGGCTCGCTCCCCGGCCGACACGAAGGAACTGCGCATCATCGCGCCCTCCGACCTGATCCAGTACGTGCTCATCCCCATGCTCCCGGCGTTCGGCGAGCGGCACCCGAACGTGCCGGTGCGCGTCCGCCAGTCGGTCGACCGCGCCGAGATCGTCAGCATGCTGACCTCCGGCAAGGTCGACCTGGCCTTCGACCGCTCTCCCACGCACCCCTCGCTCACCACGCTGGCGCGGATGAACGAGCACCTCTACCTGGTGGCCCCGAAAGGGCACGAGCTGCTTTCCCTGCCCCCGAAGGATCGCCCGGCCGCGATCGCGAAGTACCCCTTCGCGACCTACCCGCCGGGGATGCGCACCCGCAACCTCATCCAGCGCTGGGCCGCCAAGGTCGGTGCCGTCGTCGCGCCCACCATCGAAACCCGCAACGTGGCGGTCATGAAGGAAGCCGTCACTCATCTCGGCGCGCTCGCGATCCTCCCCGCGGTCACCGTGTCCCAGGAGATCCGCGCCGGCAGCCTCGTGGCCGCGGAAGTCGCCGACATGCCCCTCAGCCGGAGCACCGCCGTGGCGGCCAGCCCCGGCGACGAACGTTCTCCCGGCCTCCGCAACTTCGTGGAGGAGCTCGTCGCCGCCTACGCACAGCGGTCGGACGACATGGCCGCGGAAATCCGTTGGGTGGCGCCGCCGGTCGAACCGCCCGGGAGCTGACGTCTCGCTCAGGGATCCGTCGCTTTCCGCACGCCTGGTCACGCGCCGCTGGTCTGGGCGATCGCCGGGCGCACACCGCCCACCCCCGGAGCGGCGCACGGAATCCCATGGCACACCCGGTGGCCGCCGCACGGCACGCGTGCGACGGCCCCGGCTGTAGTCCGGAATGTCAAGCCGCCAGGCCTCGCCAGAACGCGGTGTTGTGTTCGGCGCCGAAGCGGTCCGTCGCCGCGGAACACGCGGCCGGCGGCTGGTCGCTCGCCGGCGCGGTGTCGCAAGCGGACAGGGACATGACCTGACCGGCCGCCGGGTGGTAGGCCGGCCATTGTGGAGCGCCGGATCCGTTGGGGTTGCCCGTGGCGCTGAAGCGTCCCCAGTACCGGATCATCTGGTCGGACAGCTCGAGCTGATCGTCGCTGTAGGGCAGCGTCTGCCCGAGGTACTCCCAAAGGTAGCCGAGGTCGTCGACGTGGGTGGCCCCGAGGAACGGGAAGTCCCGCGCGGTCTGGCTCTTCTGCTGGATCAGGTAGATCGAGACGAAGTGCGGAGTGTCACTCTCGGCGAATTCGTAAGCGTAGGTCGGAACGAACCCCGACAACTGTCCGAAGAGGACCTGCCGGGTGTAGGAGGTGGAGTCGTTCTGCACCGTGGTCCAGGCGATACCCGGGGTGGCGAACTTGGTCACCGGGTACTCGGCGAGCACCTCGTCCGCGTCGTCGCCGTAGGTCGACCGCACCAGAGCGTCGTACTGTGCCCCGGTGATCGGCTTGCCCGCGTAGTCGTAGTTTTGGAAAGTCGTCAGCGCACGTTCGCTGTTGACCTGGCCCAGCAGGACCGGGAACCGATTGAACTTGCCGGTGGCGACCGCGGTGGCCGGGTCGGCCGGGAACGCGCGACCCCCGATCGAGGGCCGGACACCAGCCCGCTGCTGGGCCGCGACGATCTCGGCCGCAGGTTTGGCCCGCAAGCACCCGAGCAAGTCCGTGGCGTTCGCGCAACCGAGCTCACCGACGAACGCCTGGCTCGCCTGCTCGCCGGCCTCGGCGGACTGCAGGCCGCAGCCACCGCTCATGATGATCGCCCGGGAGAACAGGCCCTTGGCGGCCGGTGAGGCCAGCTGCGCGCACACCGACGTGCCTCCGGCCGACTGACCGGCGATGGTCACGTTGCGCGAGTCACCGCCGAAGCGCGCGATGTTGGCCTGCACCCAGCGCAGGCCCGCCTGCTGGTCCAGCAGACCGAAGTTGCCGGGGCCATCGGCACTCTCCTGCCGCAGCTGGGGCAGGTTCAGGAAGCCGAGCGCGCCCAGCCGGTAGTTGACCGTCACCACGACCGCGTTCGCCTGCTCGGCGAACTTGCGCGGGTCGGTGTCTTGACCGGCGCCTCCGGTGAAGCCACCACCGTGGATCCACACGAGCACGGGGAGCTTTCCCTTGGCCCCCTGGGGACGGTAGACGTTCAGCGACAGGCAGTCCTCCGTCAGCGTCGGCTTCTCGTAGCCGGGATCCCACCCGCTGCCCTGGGCGCAGCGGTGACTGAACCGGGTGGCGTCGCGCACCCCGGACCACCGGGCGGCCGACTGCGGGGCGGTCCAACGCAGGTCACCCGTCGGATCGGCGGCGTAGGGAATGCCGACCCATTCGTCGTAGCCAGTCTGGGCGCGGCCCCGCACTGTGCCGTTCGTCGTCTCGACGATCGTCGACGTGGGCCGGGCGGAGTCCTCGGCGGCGGTGCCGCCGGGAGCGGCGGCTACCGAGGACGCCACGCCGGAGGTCGCCAGCCCGGCGAGGGCGATGACGGCGGCCACGGCGCGAACCACACTGTTCCTTCGCATGTCGTCTCCTGTCGCTGGTGCCCGAGGATGGTCGTCAGCCGAGCCAGAACCCACAGTTGTGCTCGGCCGAGAACGAGGTGATCATCCGGCTCGCACCGCCGGTGCGCAGCTGCATCACGTTCTGGGCCGCGCCGTAGACCGTCCACCCGGGAGCGCCGCGGAAGTTCGGATTTCCGTTGTGCGCGAAGGCGCCCCAGTAGCGCATCATCTGATCGGAGAGCCGCTCCTGCTGCGCGGTGAGCGGCCGCTCCCCCAGGGTGAAGTCGAACAGGTAGGCCAGCTCCGCGCTGTGCCCGTTGGACATGTCCTCGCCGGGGACGCGGAAGCCGTACAGCGTGGGCGAAGTCGGGTCGTCGAACTCGTAGCGGTAGGTGGGTACCCGCGTTGTCGTGGCCCGGGCAGTCAGCTCGGTCCGGCACGCGTTGCCCGCGTCGGTCTGTACCTGGGTGATGGCGTCGTAGGGGCTGGAGAACTTGTTCAGCGGGTACAGCGCCAGCACCTGGTCGGCCCGGTCGCCGTAGGTCTGCCGCACGATATCGACGTATCCCTGCGCCGTGATGCCGGCGAGCGAGGTGGACAGGAGGCGGTTCTCCGACCGCGTGCTGCCGGTCATCAAGGGCACCGCGTTCCAGGAGCCGTCCGCGAACGCGTCCTTGAAGGACTTGGGGAGCAGTCCGCTGCTCACCTTCGAGCCGCCGACGGCGGACGTCTGCTTGGCCACGAGCGTGCCCGGCCAGGCCTTGCGCAGACAGGCCACTACCGTCGCCGCGTCGGTGCACCCCACGGACTCGGCGTAGCCGACGCCGGCCTGCTCCCCCGCGGTCAGCGTGGCCTGGTTGCCGCTCATACAGCCGGAGCTCTGCACGATCGCCTTGGCGAACAGGCCTCGTGCCGCTGGCATGGCCAGCATGTCGCAGACGGCACCGCCGCCCGCGGACTGCCCGTAGATCGTCACGTTGCCCGGGTCACCGCCGAAGGCCGTGATGTTGTCGCGGACCCACTTCAACGAGGCCAGCTGGTCCATCCTCGCGTAGTTGCCGGACCCGCCCGGGGTGACGGCGGACAGCGCCGGGTGCGCGAGGAAGCCCAGTGCGCCGAGGCGGTAATTGATGGAGATGACGACCGTGCCGGTCTTGTCCGCCATCGTGCCGCCGCCGTAGATGACCCCGGTCCCCTGGGTGTTGCCGCCACCGTGGAACCACACCATCACGGGCAGTTTCGCGTTCTTCGGTGCGGTGGCGGGCCGGTAGACGTCCAGGTAGAGGCAGTCCTCGCTGACGGCCTGTTCCTCACGGACCCCGCTGGGCGCGAACTGCAGGCAAGCCGGTGACTGGCGGTCGGCCACCCGGACGCCGCGCCACGAGGCCGGCGCTGCGGGCGGGGCAAACCGCTGGTCACGCAGAGGCGGGGCGGCGTAGGGCAGACCCAGGAACTGGTCGAACCCCGGCTCCTGCACGCCCCGGACGGTTCCGCTGCGGGTCTGCACGACGGGATCGCCCCCGCGTGCGCCCGGTGCGCCGGACGCCGGCGCCCCGAAACCGACCGCCACCAGCACGATCGCGGCGAGCGCCGCTGCGGGGGCGGCCAGATGTCGTTTGACCAGGCTTCTCACGGTGGGCTCCTCGGCAACGGGCCGCGTCGGCTGGCGAGAGTCCGGAGGACGGCCTGGTGCGGAAACCCGTCCGGCGGACGATGCGAGGCGTGCGGCGGAGTTTGGGGACTCGGAGTGCTGCCGCCGGCTCAGGTGCACCACAGGCGGCGGAGTGCGCGGTATCAGGTCAATCGTCCCGTGGTGAGTGGGTCACCAACCGGTCGGACTGAGTCTACGAACACCATTTCGGTGAAGTCAACAACAAATAGCCGCCCAGCTTGCCGACATTTATGTCAACAAGCTTCACCTATATGTGACTGAGCCGAACTGATCCACGAGCCGGAGAGTCACGGCGATCCCGCCCAGTGCTTCGGCCCGTTCGCCGCACTCGGCAGTGATCACGGCGAGGTCTTGCAGGGCCGCCGGCTGGCTGTACCGCTCCAGCGCTTCGCGGATACCCCGCAGCAGCGCCCCGCCGAGGCTGCCGAGTGCGCCGCCGACCACGATCGCATCCGGATTCAGGGTCGTGACGAGCATGGACAACGCCCGGCCGATGATTCTCCCGGTGTCGGACAGCAGCGCCTGCGTCCCGCGGTCGGCGGCGTCGGCCATGCGCACCAGATCGGCGAAGCCGAGCGGTACCCCGGGATGCGCCGGCTGCAAGGCCCGGAGCAGAGCGTTGCTCGAAGCCACCGTCTCCAGACAGCCGCGGTTCCCGCAGAGGCAGACCTCACCGTCGTCCGCCACCCGCAGATGACCGATGTTGCCGGCGTAGCCCCGGCCGCGGTACAGCTTCCGGTCCAGGATCAAACCCGCGCCGAGACCGTGCGAGATCTTGACGTAGATGAAGGTGTTGAAGCGGCTCCCAGCACCGAAAGCGGCCTCCCCCGCAGCCCCCAGATCGGCATCGTTGTGCACGCCGATCCGGTCGGGGTACGCGCCCGGCGGGAGGACGGCCAGCGGGTCGAGACCGCGGAAACGGGCCGCCGTCGGCCGGCCGGCCGGGTCCACCGGCGAAGGAAGCCCGATCGCGGCCCCGACGACATCGTCGGCCGCGGCTTCACCCACCAGCCGCGCGGCCTCACCCAGTGCGTCCGCCGGTGCCAGGCGTTGCCCGAAGTTCACGACCCGTTCCCACCTAGCCCGGCCGGACGCGTCGGCCACCAGGGCGCGGACGTGCGTGTGCCCGACGTCCACGCTCAAGGCATGCCCCGGCGGCGGTACCGGTGCGAACAACCGGGATGGCCGCCCCTTCGCACCCGTCGCGTCCGTACCGACCTCTTGGATGGCGTCGGCAGCCAGCAGGTCCGCGACGATCCCGGCAACCGTGGGCCGTGACAGACCTGTCGCGCGCACCAGAGCCGCCCGGCTGGCGGCCCCGTGTTCCCGCAACAGGTCGAGAACACGCACTCGATGGAGCTCGCGCACGCTTTCGACACCAGGAGTCATCGGCCTATTATGTCATGGATACTTACCAAAATGTTTCGGAGCACGATGACGGCTCGCCGGCTGCGTAGCGCAGCCTGCAGATCAGCAGATCCGATCGTGGGCCAACGTCGCCGCCGCCACGGGCGCCGGCCGCAAGACGCGGGAGCGAACCCGTACCCGCCATCCCTACGTCCTCAACGGCCTGCTGCATTGCGGGGTCTGCAGCCGGCGGATGCAAGGCCAGCGCAACCACGATCGGCCGTTCTTCCGCTGCCGCTACCCCTCCGAGTACGGCCTGGCGAAGAAGACCGAGCACCCGCAACGTCTACCTCGCCGAACGCGACCTCATCGGCCCACTCGACGGCTGGCTCAGCACCTGCTTCGCACCCCACCGGGTCCACGACGCCATCGACGCCCTTCACGAAGCCCAGCCCAACCTCGACATCGACCCTGGCGCAGCAGCCGCCGCCAAGACCGTCGAGGAATGCGACCGGGCACTCGGACGCCATCGCGCAGCCCTCGAAGCCGGCGCCGACGCCGCCCTGGTCGCCGGATGGATCACCGAAACCCAAGCCCGCCGAGCCGAAGCCAAGGCACGCATCGTCACCCGCCCCACGCAGCAGCGGCTGAGCAAAGAGCAGATCCACGACCTGGCCGAGCGGCTCGGTGACATCCGGAAGGTGCTGACTGCCGCGGAACCCGACCGCAAAGCGGAGGTCTACCGGCAGCTGCAACTGCACGCCACCTACCACCCCGGAAAACGACTAGTGCGGATCGAGGCTAATCTCGATCCGCACATGTGGGGTTATGGTAAGTGTCCGAGGGGGACTCGATCACGGTTTGTGGTGAACTTTCCCTTCTGTCGGGGACAGTTTCATGGATTCACTGTATCAGTCAAACTTGACCTATCAAGGTCGGGCGTCGTCACGCGGACGAGTGGATGTTGCTCTCCGGTCAATGCGGCGAGGGCGGTCGCGACCTCGCACAGTGTGGCCTTCACGTAAGTTGCCGTACTCGTTGCGTGCGGCACGGTAGCGCGGGGTGTATGGCCTGCGTACGCTTCGGCAATCGCGTAACCGAAGTTGCGCTCTACCCACGTCAGTGTCGTATGCCTGATCCAATGCGTGCTGATACCTTGCCTCGTCACCCAGGGATGGACACGGCCGATCCGTGACCAGAGGGAGTCGTAGCGTCGGCGCGTGATTGGCCGACCGTTGCGGTATCGCAGTAGCTGGGCGGCAGGCCCCGCGGGACCACGTTGCCGTTCAAGCACGATCATCGCCTGCATCAGTGTCGGTGACACCGGCTGCCATCGGCTTGTTCCGGCTTTCTCGCGGAGAAAAACCAGGCATTGGTCTGGATCCAGATCCTGCGAACGAATTCCGAGTGCTCCCCCACGCCGACACGCTGTCTCGGCGTGCAGCCGCAGCAGCAGACTGTCCAGCTGCGGGTCGGTTCCTCCACTCGCCGCAGCCGCGGTCACCGCGGCGAGCTGGCCCGGCGTGAGCGCCCTTCGCAATGATGGAAGGCGGACCGGCTTGGCGACGTCGCGAGCCACGTTCTGTTCGCCGCTGATGATGCGATCGATTTCGGCGTGCCGGTAGAGGCATCGGGTCGCGGCGATGAAATGTTCTGCGGCACTTCTCCCGCCACGCGAGCCACGACGGACCAGCGCAGCTGACTGCACATGGTTGGCCAGCTCCTTGATCTCTGTCGGAGTCGGATCAGTCAGCCGTCGGCCCGACCACACGCGCTCAAGTAGACGCCAATACGGCTGATAGGTGCGCCGCGCGCCAGGGGACACGGCTCGTTCGACCTTCGCGATGTACTCCGCGAAAGTCGGTGCAGATCCTGCTAGAGATGGCTCCAGAAGATCCGCCGGCGCGACGCCAAGGCTGGCAACCACCAGTCGCGCAGCTGTGATTCGGTCCGCCCCGTCCATCAGCGCCCCGGACCACGGCGGACTTGCTCGAGGACCATGCTCTCGAGCACACGCTGCGAATGCACAATGATCAAGTCATGTTGCGGAACCGCAGAAATCAATACGAGCTCGCCGACTTCGATACCTGCAGCCGTCCGAACGCTCACCGGAATGACGACAAATCTGCTGCTCCGGACATGCTCCGGACCTGAACACGACCGAACGAACAGGACCCGCCCGCGACTGGAACGTACGGTCAGCACCTCGCCCGTCCGCCAGCCCATCAAGGCCAATAGAGAACGTGCGGAGACTCGGCCGGACCGATCGAGCCGGCCGAGGATGTGACTCACCGAACAATCGACCGTTTCTGTCCACAGTGAGCCCAGGCAGAGTGGTTCGATCTCTTGGGTTCGTTGGGCCGGTCCGAATTCGAGCGCAGCGACTATCTGCTCGCCGAGAGCAGAATCAGACGTCGACTCTGGAGAATTCTGCGGGTTCATGGTGCCGTCCTTCGAGGACGTCAGTGTCGGGGCCAGCATCGTCGCCGGCAAGGTTCGTACCGAGTCACGCAGTCGAGGACACGCTGTGATTCACATGGCGAACGTGTAGGCCGTTATACATTGACCCGGTCCGTCATACACCGAGTCAACGGGCCAGGGAGTCAACGAGTTCGACAGTTTCATCCTCAAGTGCGATGGCCAGCGCCCTGGCTTGCGAACTCAACCTGTCTGCGATCTCCCGGACAGCGGCGGTGTTGCCGGTGCGGTACTCGACTCGGAGAAGATCACGGTGGAGCAGCTCACTGACCGGGTCCACCTGAAGACCGCGGACGGTGGCTCGGCGGGCGGCGGAGAGGTCGCCGGATTTCAGGCGAGCGGCCCCCAGAGCATGGGCGACCTCAACGATTGAGTCGATCATCTCCCGCTGTATCCACGAACTCCACGCGTACCGCCCCTGCGGCACGTTGCTCAGCGGAGGACCCGTGACCAGCGCCATCGCCTGCTGCAGCTCTTCGGTCGAGGTCTCGGGGTTGACGAGACCGCGGTGAGACAGGTCTCGGAACTGGTCCCAGTCGGTCTCAAAGGAGTCCGAGAGGCGGTAGCCGCCTCGTCCCGCGTCGACGTTCGGCAAGTACAGCTCGCCGTCGGCGTCTCGGCCGAGCCAGGTTCGGAGGCGCGAGATGTAGCCCTGGCGGGTCGCGGCGGACCACGGGTTGGTGTCCGTGCCGAGCTGGCGGGAGATCTCGTCAGCCGTCACCCCGGGGTGGAGGCTGAGGAAGGCCGCCAGTTCGGTCAGCCGGTTGATCTTCTTCGCTTCGACAGCTTCCGGGTCGACTCCGACGAGGGTGACCGGGCCGAGCAGCCTGATGGCCGGACTCGGAGCGACGTCGGCCTGGAGCCGCATCGGCTCGGGCTCGGGAAGATCGGCTGCGGATTCCAAGTCGTCGTGTTCCACAGCGAGCTGAGAAGGCTGCTCAGGTGTGAACCGCTGCAGCTCGATGTCCAAGCCGAGCTCGTCGACGAAGGTGTGGCCGGCGCTCGCGTCGAGCGTCCATGCCCCCGGGATTGTTTCGTTGTCGGCGACGGCCGTCACGATGGCGGCAACTTGCTCTTCCAGCTTCCCGAGGTCGCCGAGCTGGTCGTAGTCGAGGGGGCAAGCCGAGAGGATCGCGGAGCGGCGTGGGTCTGCCGCGACCGCCCCGGCTGCCTCGCTCCAGCTCTCAGTAAATCGGACGCGATCGCCGTCGCAGTCGGCGGTGTGCTTGCCCGTTCCCACGAGGACAACCACGAGGTCTCCGGTCCAGCTGGCGGTGATGAGGTCCCGGGTCATCGCCGCCAGGACGCTGTGGACGTCCTCGGAGTCGCCCCGGATCGTGATCAGGCCGGCCTGCTCCAGGTTGGCCAGCACGAGGTCGCGGTCGGCTGTGTGGCCGAGGGCAACCATGGCTGAGTATGGAGCTGGACTCTCGTCGGTCCCGCCCGGCTGCTCGGCCAGCAGCCACTCGGTACCCGATTCGGCGGTGAAGGGACGGATGGCTTCAGCGGGGCGCGCGAGACGTAGACGGATCTCCTTCGCGCCGATGCTTACCCCGACGACCGCAGGCAGAGCAACCCCAGCTCGACGGGCGTTCCGGGCCATCGTCCGGAGTGCGTGGTCGAGCTGCGTCACGGTTGGCGGCTCAAGAACGTCCGGCCGCCCTGCTCGCCCGCGCCGCGCAGACATCAGCAACAGCAGCGACGCCACAACCACTCCCCCGGCGCCGGCGAGAAGTGCGGGTGGCACGCCGCCGTACTCTGCCGCAGGCGCGGCCTCGGTCGGCGCTGACGCTACCGGCGGAACGGCGGCTGCCGGGCGTGGCGCGGCTGGGGTGTGCGGCGGAACCGCCGGTTCGCTGGGTCGCGGCTTCGGTTCGCGGTTCGGTAGGCGGAGGACGTCGCCGGGGTGCAGGCGGTCCGGGCTGGTCAGTGGGTGTCCGAACGACTGTGGGCGATCTCGGTTGAGGTCGAAGATCTCCTGGTAGCGGTGAGCGTCGCCGAGCCGGTCACGAGCAATTTCGGAAAGAGTCTGGCCGTCCCGGACGGTGACCTCGTCCTCGGCGGCTGCGCCAGGCAGCTTGAGCACCCAACCGGGTTTCACCAGTCCGGGCTCGCGGAGCGCACGACCGTCGGGTTGCTGGACACCGCGGTTGAGCTCGTAGATCTCACGGTAGCGGGCCGGACTGCCGAGTTCGGCTGCAGCGATCGACGAGAGATTGTCGCCCGGTACGACGACGTGCGGGGGCGCCTCGGCCGCCTCGGCCGTCGCCGTGCCGGTGAGAACGAGGAGCAGCACGCCGGCGGCGAGACGCTGCGCCCAGCCGAAGCCGGGCAGCCGGAGGGCTCGTGCTCCGCGCAGGTTCGCGGCGACCTCCACTCCGAATGCAACGACCAGCTGAAGCCATGCGACAACGCCGACGCTCGTCAGCAACATGAGGAAAAGGCTGCCGTCGTCGCGGGTGGTCAGCCAACCGGCGACGTCCGCGAGCTGGTCAGGCAGGTACGCCGTTCGGAATTTCCACAACGCGGCAGGCGGCCCGGCGAGCAGGACGCTGATCGCGGCGAAGCCGGCGAGGATTCGGAGTGCGGTGCGCATGGTGTGCTCCTCCCGGCTCAATCCGCCGAGACGAGGACGGCGGCACCGTGGCCGTGGACGGTGAACTCGGCGATCCCGACGGAGCCGAGGAAGATCGTGGTGCGGGTGACGACCGTGTCGACGATGACTTGGCGATCATCGGCTCGTACAGTTCCGGCGACGCCAGCTGTCGCGATGTATCGCCGCGCCTCAGCTTCGGCGATCGCCGGCTCGACGACGGCTTCGGTGCCGTCGGCGAGGGAGCGGGCCTGCAAGGCTTGCGCGCCGGCGCGAGCGGCCTCTTCGGCGATCGCCGTCGCTTGCGAGTACGCCAGGCCCTTCCGCGTCCCGTCGACGGCGAACCCGACCGCGATGAGCAGGGCCACGCTGAGTCCGAGGATCAGCACCGACGCTGAGCCGCGCTCGTCGCGAAGGGGGTTCATGATCGCGCCCCGTAGCGGTCGATCGGTGAGCGGAACTGCGCCCGCAGCGTCTTGGATCCGCTGATGCCGGGGATGGCCAGCTCGTCGAGCGGGACGTCGCAGGTGATCGTCGCGACGACGTAGCCGGTTTCGCCGAGGGACTTCGCGAAGTCGGCGGCGTCGACGGCGACGTCGAGGCTGCTGCAGGCGAGGTGCTGCTCGGCCAGGACAGCGCGAGCTCGGCGGTCGGCAGCCGCGGACGCTGTCTGGCCGTCGCGGGCGATGGATGCGGCTCGGGCGGCTGAGCGGGCGGCTTCGTCGATCGCCGCGTCCGCGACCAGGACGCGCACGCCGACGAGGCCCAGGCCGAGGAGCAGGAACAGCGCGGTCACGCCGATCGCTGTCTCGACGGTGATGTCCCCGCGTTCGTCGCCGGTCATGGTCGGAGCCGTTCGATCGGGCCGGATGCCGTCTGGCTGATCGGAAACCGGGCGAAGGGCACCAGCGAGGTCGCCTCGCCGGTGACGGTCACGCTCACGCGATCCTCGTCGACGCTGGCGTGCGCGTGGGCGTCGGACAACCAAGAGCCGGTGACGTCGCGCGTGTACGCCTCCGCGGCCGATGCCGCTGACGCCGGGTCTACGGGTGGAAGCCGAGCGGAGCGCACGCCGTCCCGCGCAGCCTCGAGCGCGACGCCGCGGCCGAGCAGGACGACCGCGACCTGGATGACCGCCCAGGCGACGAGCAGCACCGCGCTGTAGAGCACGGCGGCGGCGACGTTGTCGTCGCCGCGTTCGCCGTGCATCAGTGGCCTCCGATCAGCGGGAGCTTGCCGTTGACGAACGCGGTGATGCCAGCGCCGATCAGCGTGGCGACGGTGATTCCGAGCGCGGCGTAGAAGGCTTTGGTGATGTTTTCGTCGCCGCGTTCGCTTTCACGAGCGAACTGTGCGGCTCGGTCCCGGACGGTGAGCCAGAGCTTCAGCGCGATGGTGTTGATCATGTTCTCTTTCCTTTCAGACGTGGAGCATCAGGTAGATCCCGGGGAAGGCCAGGAAGCCGATGAAGGCCAGGCCCAGGAGGGCGAGGGGCATGTCCATGCGATCGGATCGCACGGAGGCGCCGGTCTTGCGAGTGGCCAGCTGGTGCTGGGCCAGCGATGTCGCCTTGGCGCGGAGCGTGTCGGCGATACCGGCACCGTCCTGACCGGCGCTGGCGATGATTTGGCCGAGGTCCTTCAGCTCGCGAACGCCGGTCGTCTCGGCGAGGTCGACGAGGCCATCCCAGGGCATCCGGCTCCGCAGCACGGCCTCGTCGATGGCGACCCTGATGCGCTGAAACGCCCAGCCGGACCCGAGCGTCGCCGGGTATTGGAGTGCTTCGGCGGGGCCGCGGTCCCCGAGCCTGCTCAGCGCGACCAGCCGGCAATACGCGGCCAGCGCGATCGTGAATGCCGTCCGGGCGCGCTGGACCTTGGCCTTCAGCAGTACCGCAGGCAACAGCCAGCCGAGCAGAGCCGCGCCCAGGGAAGCTGCACCGGACAGAAGCATCGGCGGCGCCACGCCGACCACGGCCAGCAGTGTCGTCAGCAGCGGAATCCAGAGAGCGCCACCGAGCAGGAAGGCGAATCGCTGCACCACGAACGTCTCAGGCGACTGCCCGACCAGTTCCAGGTCGGCCGGCCTCGCGGCGAGCTGCCACCGGTCCGCCCACTGCAGCATCAAGTCGATCAGAGTGCGACTGCCAGGTTCGGCCGGTGCTGCGACGCGGTCGTGGAGGACGTCCGCCAGCTTCGGCCGGGTCGGAGCGAACGCGGCGACGACGAGCGTCACGCCGATCGAGGTACCGATCGCCGCGAGGATGAGGATGGCCTGGGCGGTCATGTCCGGTCCTCCGGTGTGAGGAACCGCGACGCTCGTGGTTCGAGCCCGAGGCGACGCAGCCACACCACGGCGAGCCCGACGACGCCCAAGACGACGGCCAGGACGATCTGGCCGCCGACGCTGTCGTAGACCGCGGTGTAGCTGGAGCTGCCGAAGGCCGCGAAGCTGACGATTGCCGGTGGGCTGGCCTCGGCCGCCGTCGTCACCGGGCTTGAACACGTGGGTCCGCGCGGGCTTTCCGTACTCTCCCGGCTCGATCGAGACGATCTCGGCGACGTGGCGGTCCATTCGGTTCTCACGCTCGACCAGGTCGACGTGCACGATGAGGTCGATCGTGTTGGACACGAGCTCGTACGCGAACTCCGGCGTCCACGCTGTGTTCGCTTCCAGGCACAGCAGGACCATCCGGTGCACGGCCTGCGCGGCGCTCCGTGCGTGCACAGTGGACAGAGAGCCGGCACCGCCCGACGAAAGGGCGTTGAGCATCGGGACGATCTCGTTGCCGCGGACCTCCCCCATGACGGTCCGCGCGGTGTGCATGCGCAGCGACTGCCAGACCAGGCGTGAAAGGTCGACGCCGCCGACCGCTGTGCCGTTCTCCAGCCGTTCGGAGTTTCCTTCGCGTTCCTCGAACGCGATCACGGCCGGGAACCGGTCACGGTGGCGGTGCAGGCCGAGCTCGAACTCGGTCTCGAGCGTCGCGAAGCGTTCCGTCGGCGGGATCTCCCAGCAGAGCGCGCGCAGCAGCGTCGTCTTGCCGGCTTTCTGCCGGCCGCAGATGACGACGTTCTTCTCCGCGCGGACGGCGGCGCGCAGCAACATGAGCTGCGCCGCCGAAATCATGCCTCGCCGTCGCAAGTCGTCGAGGCCGGCGGTCGGCAACCGGTGGCGGCGGATCGAGATGTGCGGCCGGTCCGTGACGCCGATGGCCGCGGCCAACCGCTCGCCTCCGGGGAGTTCCATGTTCAGCAGCGGCCGGGCGTCGTTGATGGTGTGCTCGGTGCGACCCATGCGGGTGGCGATGCGTTGCAGCCATTGGACGACGTCATGGTCGGTGGCCGCGAGGCGCGGTCCGCGCGTGACCCGGCCGTCGTGGTGGGACAGCCAGGCCGGCTCGTTGCCGATGAAGTCGATGTTCTCGACGCCGTCGTCAGCCAAGAGCGAGTCGAGGCTGCCGAGGCCGAACATCTCCGCCAGGACCGCCCGCCGGACCGCCAACTCTTCGCGGTCGTCCAGGAACCGCCGACCCGAGCTGGCCCAGTCCTTGCCCACCGCCGCCAGCACACCGTCGACCAGCTCCTCGGCCACGTCACGCTCCGGCCGGGCCTGCCGGGCGGCCTCCTGCTGGACAAGCGGTGCGAGCTGCTGCTGCGCTCGCTTGACGAGCTCGTCAACGGACATGACACACCGCCCGTCGGGCAATCTCATCCGCGACCTTGCGAGCCGTAGTCAGAAGCGGCGAGCTCTCGAAGCGCCGGCTTGGCCGGTGCAGGTTCGTGAACTGCGCCGCGCCGGCCGGGTCCCACGGGAGCCAGCCGACCATCGGGAGACCTTCGGCGGCGAACTGCTCGGCGATCTCCCGGTGTGAGAACCGCTGGTGGGTGCGCGGATCGGGATCGACGACCAGCAGGCCCATGGTGTCCCCGGTCCGGCCGGTTTCCTCGCGAAGGACATCCAGCGTGGACACGAGCTTGCGAAGTGAGTTGCGGGAATTGGCGACCACCAGCACCAGGAGAGCGGCGCCGGTGATCACCGCATACGGTGCTCCTCCGGCTCGGACGCGGCCGCAGTCGGCGAGTACGTCGACGGTGTCCAGCTCGACGAACAAATCGGTGAGCCGTCGCCAGTCCAGACTCTCCGCTTCCCGCGGCGATCGGGCGCCCGGCAGCAGGTGGTGCCGCCCGGTGCCGTCCGGCAGCACGACCATCTGGCTGGACATCGCCCGGTGCAGAGGCAGCGAGCGTGCCTGTGCCAGGACCTCGAAGACACTGGGCCGGCCGTGACTGCCGTCGGGATCGTAGACGTCCATGGCCTGCGCGCCCGTGGGGTCGCACTCGGCCATGACGGCGTGGCGGGGCCAAGTCCAGGTCAGGGCGGAGACGGCCGCGGACACGCCAGGGCTGCCCTGTAGGGAGGTGAACGCGATCAGCATCTCGATCACCCGCCCTTCGGCAGGGCGATGATGGCCATCCCGCCGGTCGACGCTCGGCTGGCGACCTCCGGGCCGTCGCTCTCGAGCACGACGACGTCGACCACCTGGACCGACGAGCTGTCGCGGGAGCCGACCCGGATCACTGAGCCGCGGACCGGTGCCGAAGTGCCGTCCGTCGAGCCAACCGGAACCAGGAGCACGGGTTGCCGGGGTTCGAGTGGCGTCGCCGGTAGCTGTCCCGGTTTGACCGCGACCCCGATCAGCTGTTGCCCTGGCGCGGGCACCGCGACGCTCTCGATCGCCAGATCCGGAGTAACGATCGCGCCGGGTCGCAGGTCGGTCGGCGACGGCTTGCCGATGATTTGGGACCGCTGTTCCCAGGCCAGCGCGTGCACGCCGGGATCCGGCCGCAAACGGACCTCGAGCAGCGCTTCGGCGGTGATGACCTCGCCGTACCGCACCGGAGCCGCGACGCCGACGGCGGCGAACGAGTCCTCGGCGGCTCGAAACACCCAGACGGCGCCCGTCGCCGAGACGGCGGACAGGACGAGGCCGAGCAGGATGAGCACCTTCGAGCGTCGGCGTCGAGGCGGTCGAAGGGGCACCGGGTCGGGCGGTGCGGTGTCCTGGACAGTCCGGAGTGGACCTCGCGTCGTCATCGCGGGCCTCCGGTGGTCAGCGTCCGGACCTCGCGAACCGGCAGCCGCGCCGATGACGTCAGGCTCAGCGTCCGGAACGCGCTTTGACCGCCACCGGACCAGGTGATCTCCCACCTGCTCGTCGCGCTGATCTCGGCCACGCCACCGGGTACGAGCCGCTCGTAGGTGTGGCCGCAGGTCGGTGAGGGCTTCCCTACTTGGTCATCGGTGAACGGCGTTCCCGGCCCGGCGCACCGTGCCGTTGCGCCATCGCCCGTCGACCAGTCGATGCGCGCGAGGGTCGCCGTGGCGGTCACGCTGATCGGGCCCGCGGTCGCCGTCCGGGTCACCGGTCCGGTTGTCGCCTCACGGCGCGCGGTCCACATCCAGACCGGGAACCCGATCGTCGCGCCGCGGGGTGAGGACGCGGGGGGTGCCAGCCGGATGTCCGGAGCCGCCAGCCCCATCTCCGAGATGGCCCGGTCAGCCAGTTCGGCCGGCGACACTTGCGGAACCACGACCGGCTGCCCGTTCGGCGTGAACACCACTCGCGGCCACCCCTGCAGGGCTCCACCGCCTTGGCAGATCACCAGCTTCAGCGACCCCTCGGCCGGCGAGTGCCCGCCCCAAAGCGGGTCACCGGCGGGCGGCGGCGTCCACGGGTGATCGGCACACGAGTATCGCGGCTGCTGTGCGTTCTGTCCGCCCGGTCGCCGGGCTGGGCCGGCATCTGCTTGCTGAGCGCCGGTCTCTCCGCCGGAGCGGCCCGGGTCGGCGGCCGCTACCCAGCACATCCCGCGAGTCCCGGTCGACTCGCACCCGCCGGAACCGGTCTGCCCGTACGCCGACGCCGGAGCCGTCAGCGCGACGAGTCCCACGGCGAGCAGGCAACTGCGTTTCAACATGGCTTCTCCAGACGTGGTTGGACCTGCTGCACAAGCCAGCGGTCGAGATCCGGGTACCGGACGATCTGGGCTTCGAACTCGTAGCGGCGCGGCTGGTCCGGGTGGTCGAGGTTGCGGCCGAGTTCGCCGGCCTTGTCGCTCACCAAGTGCTCGTCGGTGGCGTCGAGGCAGTCGGTGATGACCACGCGCGGCGGCTGGGCCGCGGAAACCGACGTCACCTTCGGGGAGCGTCCGTACCGGCCCTCGGTGTGGGCCGGTACGGACGCGAGATTGCCGATCTCGTCGAGGTAACCGGTCAGCGCCGGATCAGCCATCGCCTTCGACAGTTCGGGTCGCCAGTCCTTCTCGCGCGGCAGGCGGCCGGCTTGTTCGCTGATCTGCCAGTAAAGCTCGTACGCGGTCAGCGCCGCGCCTGGTGCTCCGGCCTCGGGCTGAACAGTTTTCGGGCCTGAGGGCAGCGATACCGGCAACGACTCGGTGACCGTCGGCGCCTCGCTATCACCGGCGCATCCCTCCAGACTGACGGAGAGAAGCACCAGCGATGCAACCGAAAACCAATTCTTGTTCATTATCAGCCCCTACCACCAATGGCCCGCCGAGCGACGCTCCGTCACGCCGGCCCGTAGTACCCGGGGTCACACCCCACGCCGCCGTTCCACCAAGCACCGACCACACGCCAGCGGATCACCGGCTGGAGGTTCGTGGTCCCCGGCCCGACGCAGTAGTGGTACAAGTTGAAGAAAATGTCCTCGACATCGAGCATCACGGTTGACCCGGAGCCGTTGTCACAGTGGGTGTACTCACCCCAACCGAGGTACCCACAACCGGCGACCTCGACTTTCTCCGACGTCGGCTGCGCGGAGGCGTCCATCGCCACAGAGCAGCCGAACGACATAACAATCGAAAGAACAATGGAAGCGCGCTGCAGAAACCCTGAAATTGACACGTGATTCTCCAAACTAAATTGGAAGTAAATAATTGACACTCGCGGTGATCGCGACATACCACGGCCACTCGGCTCCGCGGCACCTTGGAATACAGGTGTCAGCCCGACCAGACAGGCGGCCTCACGGAGCAGTGGTGCCAGATAGTTACGAATCGTTACCAGCTCGCCTATTCGGACATCACCCGTTCGGCGCCACGGACGAGTTACCCGTCACTCCTAGTGCTTGGTCTTCAACCTCATGGACGATCTTGCTCGCGGCGTCCCGCTACTTGCCTGACTCGAAGCTCGTGCGGCGCTAACCTCTTTGCGAGGGGTGCGTATCCGTCGCTCGGTGCTTCCATCCCAGGATCAACCGGAGCGACCGCGATTACCAGGGGGTTTCTGTTTTCATGTACAGGAAACATGAAACACGGGGAACGGAAGTCGAGAGGCGAAAGACTTTCGCAACCGAGCTTCGAGATGTGCGCATCGCCCGCGGTCTGTCACTGGCAGAGCTGGCCGCTCGCACTCACTACAGCCGAGCCCACCTCGCCAACGTCGAACACGGCCGTCGCGCTGCCACCACGGAGCTGGCACAAGCCTGCGACAACGCGCTCGAGGCCGAGGGTGAACTGTTGGCCCTGATCCCCCATCCACGTCAGGGCGATTCGGAAGCAGTGACACGTCCGGCGCAGCTCCCGGCAGCTCCTGGCCGGTTTGTCGGTCGAACCGTTCAGCTCTCGGCTCTCGATACGGTCTCCGCGCAAGCAGACAGGCTGTCGATCGCGACCGTTCACGGACCGCCCGGGGTCGGGAAAACGACGCTGGCCCTGTACTGGGCCCACCATGAAATCGGCCGCTTCCCCGACGGCCAGCTGTTCGCCGATCTCCGAGGTCACTCAGGACACCAATCACCGGCCAGTCCCACCGAAATTCTCGAAGACTTCTTGATTTCTCTGGGTCTGACACCCGCAGACGTACCGTCCAGCGAGGAAAAACGAGCAGCGCTGTTTCGCACGATGACGCACAATCGTCGCATCCTGGTCGTGCTAGACAACGCAGTCTCTTCGGACCAAGTACGCCTGTTGCTCCCCGGCGCGGCCGGCAGCACCGTACTGCTGACGAGCCGGGTCATGCTCACCGGATTGGCCGTGCGCGCAGGCGCGACGCAGCTGGCCCTCGCTCCCTTCGAGGCCGATGATTCGCTGCGGCTCCTACGTGAAGTGGTAGGCCCGCGGGTCGACGACGAGCCAGAGGCCGCGCGAGCGGTCCTCGATCGGTGTGGTCACCTACCGCTCGCGGTCGCTATCGCGGCGGAACGCATCGCCGCCCACCCCATCCGTCTTTCCGAGCTCGCCGAAGACCTCGCCGAAGAGCGTCAGCGACTCGCCGCATTGGCGTCGGACGAAGACGCCGACGTCCGTGCCGTCTTCTCTTGGTCCTACCGGGCTTTGACGACGACGGCTGCACGGATGTTCCGCTTGCTCGGGCTGCACCCCGGTAAGGAGATCAGCGTCGCAGCAGCCGCGGCGCTCGCCGACATACGATCCGACCAGGCATTGAACCTTCTTCGCACACTGGCCATGTGTCACTTGGTCGAGGAAGCCGGCCGAGACCGTTTTTGGCTACATGATCTGCTACGTGTCTACGCATCCGAGCAAGCCCTCGCCGTAGACACGCCCCACGACATCGAGCAAGCTCAGGTCCGCGAGCTGTCGTGGTACCTCTGCACCGCCGCCGCAGCCGGGCATGCTCTCGAACCGTTTCGGCCTCTGGCTACCGACTCCTCGACACCTGGCTACGCCGATGCCTTCACTTGGTGCGAACAGGAGCTGGCCAGCTTTCCGTCCGTGGTCGGGCTCGCTCTCAAGATCGGACATCTTGATCTTGCATGCCGCATCTCGCAAGCTCTCTTTTCTTACTTCCACCTTCGCAAACCTTGGACGATCTGGAAGCACACCTACCACCTCGGCCTGGACGCCGCTTCGGCGCTCGGTGATCCCAGCCTTCAAGCTGACATGCTGACCGGCCTCGGTCTCGTCGAACTCGGACTGGGAAACCCGGCGGGTGGTCGTGACGCGTTTCGCCGGGGATTGGAACTGCTGGAGAACGAAGAGGAGCCTTCCAGGTCAGCGTGGTGTCACATAGGCATCGGCCTCGCACATGCCGACATGGAGGACATCAGCTTGGCCAGAAGCGCACTCGAGCGCGGCATGGTGATCCACCGCAACCAGAACGACCAGCACGCCGAGTCGGTGGCACTGGTACACCTGGCCGACCTTTGCCGAGAAGAGAAGCACACCGACGACGCACTCCAGTACGCCGGCCGCGCCTTGTCCCTCTGCAGGTCGATCGACGACAAATACGGCGAAGGGCTCTCGCTCTATCAAATGGGGATGACCTACCACGCAGCGAGCCTGTTCGACGACGCGCTTCCCCGCCTCGAAGAAGCCTTGTCCGCACAGCGGGCCGCGCATGACGACAAAGGCCAAGCCGACACCCTGTGGGCTCTCGCCCGAACGTTGATTGCTCGCGGCGACAGCTCCACGGCACGCTGCCGGCTCGAAGAGGCCGCGAACATCTTCGAACGGCGAGGCGACCCCGCCGAGGCTGCTGTACGCGCTGGCATTGCCAATCTGAAAGACGGGGGAACCCAGTGACTTCAAGCGTTTTTTCCCATCTGAACGTCGACGGCGCGGTGGTCACCGACCCCACCGCGACGGCCTTCGCCGCAGCCGACTTCGGCGGCATCATCAACCGTGCGCCACTCGCCGTTCTCCGCGCCGGATCCATTGCCGATATCCAGGCAGCCTTGCACGTCGCTGCGGCCAACAACATCCCCGTGGTGCCCCGAGGATGCGGCCACACCAGCCTGGGGCAGGCTCAAGTACTCAACGGCTTGGTCATCGACCTCACAGCCATGGATGAGATTCGTGATCTCGCCGAAGACCAAGTGACTGTCGACGCCGGAGCGACGTGGAACGCACTTCTCGCACGCACGCTCCAGCACGGCCTTACTCCACGCGTCCTCACCGACTACTTGGGAACGTCCGTGGGAGGCACCCTTTCAGCCGGCGGAATCGGCGGCACCAGCCATCGGTACGGAGTCCAAACGGACAACGTGCTTTCCCTGGACGTTGTCACGGCCGACGGGATGCTCCGCCACTGCTCCCCCGCAGAGCTACCCGATCTCTTCTACGCCGTGCTCGGTGGATTCGGCCAGTGTGGCGTCATCGTGCGAGCCACGCTGCCGCTGATCGCAGCACCCGAGCGGGTGCGACGCATCAAGGTCTACTACCCCACCATCGACGATCTGATCACCAGCCAGCGCAGCCTGCTCGCCGTCGGCCGGTTCGACTTCCTCCAAGGAGAGATCCTGCCGACCCAGGACGGCTGGGTCTACATGCTGGACGCCGCCTCGTACTACACACGACCTGACGAGCCCGACGAGGAACTGCTCCTCTCGGGGATTGGCTTTGTAGCTTCCCGCGACAAGATCGAGGACTCGAGCTACTGGGAGTTCGCCACGCGCCTCGACGAGACCGTGACGTACCTCGAGGGCACCGGCGAATGGCACGCTCCCCACCCTTGGCCCAACTTGCTGTTCCCCGATGCGCAGATCGAGTCGTTCACCAGCGGAATCATGGCGGCCCTCGAGCAGACCGATATGGGCGCGTCCGGGTTGATCCTCATCTACCCGATGACCACCGCGGCCTTCGACACCCCTCTCTTCCGGCTGCCCGACGGAGACACGGTGTACCTCGTCGCCGGGCTCCGCTTCGCCTCGGACGCGGCGAAGGCCAGGGACATGGTTGCGGCGAACCGGCGTTGGTACGACACCGCCATCAGCTTGGGCGGCACGAGTTACCCCACCGGAGCCATCCCGTTCACCAGCACCGACTGGACACGGCACCTCGGTGCGGCACAGGTGACGCTCGCCGAAGCGAAAGATCGGTATGACCCGCTGAATTTGTTCCCGCGGCGCTTCGCTTGAGCCGATCTGCTTCACGCTGGCCAGCGCTCCTCGCGATGATTATCGCAGGCACCCAACCACCGGTCCGCCCGCGCTTCACCTTTCGCAGGCCGACGCCATCCGACTCGCGGGCAGGCCGTCGGGAGCACCACTCACGTCCTCGTCGAGGACGTGCAGCTCGAACCTGACGGTGTCGTAGCCGCCGGCCTCCCAGGCCAGGTCGCTGTCACCGATGCGCCACTCGCGACCGGTAGCTCGCTCCCTCAGCAACCACGACACAGCGACCTCCCGGCTCAGCGACTCCATCCTCGGCGCACCGAACCTAGCAGACGCATAGAACATGCGTTCGATCGCCTTAACGCAGCGCGGCGGGCTCCGGCCAGCCCCGGAACCCGCCAGCTCTGCTTGCTACTTGAGGACGGTCAGGAAAGCCGACCAGCCGGCGCCCGGCAGCTCGAAGAACCCGCCGCGCGGGTCCTTGGAGTCGCGGACGGCAGCACGGTCGACGAGGAGCGCCACCTCGACACACTCGTTCTCGGGCGCGCTGTAGCTACTCTTCTGCCAAGCAGTCTCCGGCACGTGGTTTTCGCGCATCGCCAGTCTCCAGTCTTTTGATCACGCCGCCGCCTCCTCGATGATCTCCATGAGAAGACCGCGAGACCCACTCGGATCCTCGGCGGAGGCCCACAGCTTCTCGAACAAGTCTACGTAGGGCTCGACCTCGCCCTCCTGCTCCAGGTAGACACCCGCACGAAGCAGCTCGATGTAGCCGATGTCAGGTTCACCGTCTTCGAACCGCAGGATGCTGAACGGACAGCCCATCGCGGGATACGCGCCGCTCTCGCTCCTCACGAACCTGAGGTCGACGTTCGGCAACTCCATGAGATCGGCTATCCGCCGAAGCTGTCCGAGCCACGTTTCGCGACCACCCACCTGAAGCCTGAGCACAGCTTCGGTCAATACGCACCGGACGCTGAGCGCCGACTCATCCTGCAGTCGAGCCTGACGGCGGATGCGCGCCTGGACACGATCCTCATGCCGCACATAGCCGACCGCGGAGCCCATCGACTCGACCGCGCGGGCGTAGTCCTCGGCCTGAAAGAGCCCTGGAACAACGTCGATCTTGAAGATCAGCAAGGCGGAGGCTTCGGCCTCGAGTGCCACGTACTCCCGCACGTCCGCGGCGAAGGCCTCAGCTGAGATCTGGTCCAGCCAGCGTGGACTCTGCGCCGCTTGCGCGTCACGGAATAGGGCGTCGCGCTCGTCGGTGGGCCGCCCGAAGTGCAACGCCAACGTCATGACGTCGGCCGGCGTGATCGGCAGCTTGGCCGTCTCCAACCGCGACTGCTTCGCCGTCGACCACCCGACCGCCTTCGCGACTTCGCCTTGGTCCTGCCCGCTGTCGATGCGCCAGGCCAGGATCGTGCGAGCAATCCGCCGCATGCGGACACCCGAGATCTTCACCTTGACCTCGTCGGCCACGGCCGCTCCTCTCGCTCGGTCGGCGTCGAGCCTACGGCAGCGTCGGAAAGTTGCACGGTACCCCGACTGAGTGAACGTGCAAATTTGCATGCCGCTTAACTTGCATGCCATGCAAATTTGCGTGATGGTGGTCTCACTGCTGGATCAGCGGGCGAACCGCCCGCCCCAGTCAGGCGGCGGAGACGCGAGGGCCTTCCCCGACACGGCCATATCCCGCGTCTCCGCCGCCGCACCACCACCTCGGGAGGGACCCATGAGCACCTCGGATGAATGGGATCCGATACCCCTGGCGTGGGAGCGGACCAGCGGGGCCATCGCCGTCTCGCGCGAGCGCGGCTGGCTGTGGGTGACCCGTCCGGCCGACTCGGCCGAACCGGAAGAGCTGGTCGGCCACTGTGCGGCCGGTACCCACGAAGACGTCGTGATCATCGAAGCGCTCAGGAACCCGATGCAGGCGATCGGCGCGAGGTTCGCGCCGGGTGACTGGGGGAAGCACGGCAGCGTCCCGGCTCGGGGACCGATCACCGGGGCGCCCGACGAGGTCCTGTTCGAGGTGCTGAGTTGGACCGATGAGGCCGCGCGATGAACCTGGCCGCGCGTCCCGAATTGTCCGCTCGGAAGCGGCAAGCCCTCGCCACCGCCGAGCGGGACGCCGACAGCGGGCGGCGCATCCGCGCCGAAGCCGTCCGGCGGTGGCACAACGGTGAGTCTCGGGCTGACGTCGCGGCACGCGCCAACGTGTCGCCGACGACGGTCCGTCGGTGGGTGACCCATTTCGAGAAAACCGGCACAGTCCCGGCGGGAACGAGGCGTCAGCACCAGCCGTCGACGATCCACGCACCGCGCGGGAACGTCGTCGCCGTCTCCACGGGTCAGTTCCTTGCCGTCCTCGGAACGAAATTGCAGGTAGCCCGGAGACTGCGGGGCTGGTCCAAGGCTCAACTCCTCGCGGTGAGCGGCGTCGGCTACAGCCAGGCCGTCCTCGGCCACTGGGAGCGCGGCAGCCGCGCAATGCCCATCGTCGCGTTCGCAATCCTCTGCCGCGCCTTGGCAATCGATCCCGGGGAGGTGATCCGGCAATGCTACGACGAGTCGTTCGCTCATGTGCGCGGGCTACCGCGGTGAGCGGCTTCCTCCCCGGCGCCGAGGTGACTGGAGGGAAACCACGCGCGAGGAGGAAGCCGCCGGTGCCGAGCGATGCTGGGCTCGACGACACGACCGTAGCGAATAGGCACTGCGTTTCGCCCGACTGTCGCCGACTCGGGGCAACCCGCAGAGTTACGTCCACTTTCGCCGATCCACGTTCCGAGGTGGTGAACGACGGTGCCGTCGAACAAAATCGCCTGGCCGTCCGAAGCGGACCTGTGGAGCGTCGAGTACTCCGATCTCATTCTGCTCTCCCGTGTCCTCGCCTGGCTGCGTCGACTGTCCGGTTCGGACGAACCACCAGCACGATCCGGAGTCGCCATGATCCGCGCCACGCGCACCCTCGTCGATGTCCTCTTGGCCGTCGAAGCCCGGGCAGCCGTCCTGAGGACCCAGCTGGCGGACGGCACGGCGACACCAGCTGAACAACGAGACTTCGCGGACCAGGCCGAAGAAGTGGTTGACCTGCTTCGCACCTACGCCGACGACATCGACGCTGGGATCGTCGCGGCACCGCGCCATCTCCTGCACACGGAATGAGAATCCCATGTCCGAACCCAAGTTCTATCCTGCACTGCTGCTCCTCGGCCACACTCTCCGAGAACTCCGCACCCAGCACGACGTGAGCCTGCGCACGATGGCACGGCGGCTGGGTTTTTCGCCCGCGTGCCTCTCGGCGTGGGAAACGGGGTTTCGCCGCCCGCCCGCCGAGGCACTGGGATTCATCCTGGGGAACCTGCGGGTGAGGCCGTCGCTTTACCAGAAGCTCATGCAGATCCATCGGCAGAGCGACCGCCCGAGCTGCGTCGAGGAACTCGCTACGGACACGGCCAGCCTGGAGCGTGCTTTCGAGGAGGTCGCGGTCCGCAAGTTCGAGTGGGCGCCACACTGCGTCCCAGGGTTCTTGCGGACACCGGAGTACATCAGGGCCGAGCTGGAGCGCCGGGACGTTGCGCCCGACGACGTCGATCAGGCGATCTTTGCGCAGCAGGTCCGGGAACTCGATCGGCCGAAGCGCTGCCCGAGCATCGTCCTCGTGAGCGAAGTCGCCTGGGCTTGCGAGACAGCTTTGCCGCAGCTGGAGAACGTCACGGCGGCGATCGTTCCGACCAGTGCCTCAAAGCCTGAGCCGATCGACGGATTCACCATCTACGAGACCGAGGCTGGCTTCTTCACCGTCGTTCTGCGGCACGAGCACGCCCGAATCTACCTCGGCGAAACCGAGATCGTGAAGGCCTACCGTTCTACATTCGCGCGGCTGCAACGCCAAGCGATCGACAGCGTCGGCGCGTTACGATGACCGCGGTGATCTACGTGGACCCGCAGGCCGTCCATCCAGTGATCAACGGCGAGTGGCACCGCCTCACGGACGTTCTGACGCCAGGACAGGCGTTCACCACGCTCTGCGGCATTTCCGACACCGCGACGTTCAAGCCGTTGAGCGAACGGCGGGCACGCGGCATCCCCCGACAGTGCGACAGCTGCGACGTGGTTTACCGGCGCGACAAAGGCATTCCGCTTCAGAAGGAACGGATCAGCACGGACGGAACTAGGCGGCAGGCGAAAGCAGGCCACGAAGACGATTCAGCGCGGAACGTCCGACGCTGACAACGGCGGGGAGGCGCCCATGTTCGGCAGCGCGGACGGCCCGCTGCAGCTGATGGGGAAGCCGACGTTGCTCGGCTGTGGCGACAGCCGCGGTGAGAGCCTCCTCAGCACCGGCGTTCTCGCCGGTGGCGGCGAGGACTTCACCGGTGGTTACGCGCTCGATGACCTGCCACTGCGGCGCTGCCGGCTCCCCCGCCGCGCTGTCCAGAACCTGGCGAGCCTCGTCGGGCCGGTTCAGGGCCAGCAGTCCGCGAGCGTGGATCTCCCGCAATGTGAACGGATTGAGCAGCACCTCGTACCCGGTCGCCTCGTCGAGCCGACGTCGGCATCCGTCGATGGCGTCCGCGAACCGGTCCGGCTGCCCGGCGTCGCCCGCGGCTCGGGCGAGCAGCGCAAGGGCGGCGCCGTGCCCCGCCGATGTCGTCGACGCCGCAGCAGCATGCTCGAGACGAGCGACAGCAGCTCGAAGGCGACCGGCCTTGCGCAGCTCGTTGCCGTGCATCCGCAGCGTGGTGGCCAGGAAGTCTTCGTCGTCGAGCTGGCGGGCCAGGACGAGCGCTTTGCCGGTCCAAGCCGCGGCGCCGCTGAGGCGTTCCTCGGGCAGAACGGTGCCGAGGGAAACACCAAGCGCCAGGCGCGCGGAAGCGAGCAAAAGCAGGGTGTCGCGCTCCAGACGACCTTCGGCGGCGCGAGCTTCGAGGCGGGCAGCGAGCGGCCACAGCTCGTTGACGGCTTCGACGACGCGGCCGGACTGGCGGGCGATCTCGGCGAGCCGGATCACGCTGTCGCCGAACTGCACGAGCGCGGCGAAGTCGGCGTCGTCCGGGTCAGTGACGCCGAGCAGGTGAAACGGCAGCCCGAGAGCGCGGGCGATGTGCCGGCGCCCGCCGACGTCACCGGGCGAGCGTCGGCGGGTTTCGATCATCGCAATGTAGGACTTGTCGTAGCCGAGCATGGCGGCCAGCGATTCCTGGCTGAGCCGGTTCGCCGCGCGGTAGGCGCGAAGGACGGCCGCGAGGTCGCCGGAAGTCAGCGCTGCCGCCGCGGCAGGGTCGGACCACATCCACACCGCGGGCGCGAGCCTCGGCGGCCGGGACGACAGTGCCGTGGTTCCCGCCTGGCAAGTGGGGCAGACCGGCGTGCGGCTGTAGCGACCCAACGCCGCGCCGCACCGCTCGCAACCCGCCATGATCGCTACCCCGCCGCGGCCGAGACGCGGAGCCGCTCGAACCAGGTCGCGATCGAGCGCTTGTACCCGTCGGGCATGGGCAAGCCGGGAACCTCGTGCTCGGCGAACTCGGATACCCGGCTGTGCTCGTGGCTCAGCACCGGTGCCGCCGTCGACGTCGTCGTACAGCCGTACGTCACGATGAAGACGTCCTTAGAAGCCACGGCGATGTGGTACATCCAAGAGTCGAGAATCTCGGCGACCTCGACCGGCAGCCCCGTTTCCTCGGAGATCTCCCGCGCGACGGTCTGCTCCGGTGTCTCGCCGGGTTCGATCCGGCCGCCCGGCAGCTCCCATTCGTCGCGGTCGTTGTGCACCAGCAGCACCCGGTCGTCCCGGATCAGCACGCCCTTGATCGACACCGGATATCCGGCCTCCGCCACCGACACCAGCCTCCCGCCATCCGTGCGCCTGCTGTCACCGACGGTAGCAGCGCGACCTGGGCAGCTGCGCTGCCGCGAGGTTGACGATCTGTCAGTGGACGCCATCCACTCCGGCCCGCTGTGCTGATCGAACCCGAACCCGAACCCGAAGCCGCGACCGAAGGAGGCCGCCCCGTGCCCGTGCCCGTGCTGCCGGACTGCCGCGTCGACGTCGGCGCGGTGGGCGGCGCTGGTGAACTGGCCGCTGTACTGGCCGGCGCCGGTGTCGCGCTGTTCGACGGCGTGCGCACCGAGCAGCAGCTACTGCAGCTAACGGCCCGGCTCGGCCACCTGGTCCCCCACCGCGACAGCACCGGCTCGGGCCTCACCGTGATCACCGACCGCACCGGCACTTACCCGCCGACAGGCCAGGCTGGGTTCAGCCGGCACCCGCTGGCCGCGCACACCGACTGTTCGGACCTGCCGCGGCCTCCGCTGCTGGTAGCCATGACATGCGCCCGTCCCGCCGAGCACGGCGGCGACTGGGTCCTGGTCGACGGCCGCGCAGTCCACCACCAGCTGGCCACGACTGCGCCGGAGGCACTGGCCGACCTGTCGGCCCGGCGGGGCGCCTACTTCGGCGGCGCGGCCGGAATCGTCGGCAATGTCTTCGAACCCGACCCACGCGGTCTGATCGGCATCCGACTCCGCCGCGACGCGCTGGCCCGGTTCGTCCCGCAGGCCCAGCGCTGGCTGCCGAGGCTCGCCCAGGTCATCGACCGCCACACGATCACGATCCCGGCAACGACCGGCGGCGGGTACATCGTCAACAACCGCCGCTGGCTGCACGGCCGCACCGCGTTCACCGGCCCGCGGACGGTGTACCGGGCCCTCATCGAACCGCGACCAGCGTGGCGCATTCCGGCCGGTTTCACCCCGGTGGTCACGCCATGACCGACGTCTCCGCGCCCTACTGGGTGTCCGAGTTGCCTGAGCTCGTCGGTGAGCTCCAGTGCGGGAAGTGGGCGATCGCGCGGTGGAAGCACCTCGGCCCGGACGAAGACCTCACCCACTGGCAGGCCGCCGTACGCGAGGCCTGCACCGCCGACATCGACCCGCTGTTCCTCGACATCCCGCGCCGCAGCCTCACCATCGTGCTCAACACGGCCCTTCCCGCACCCGACGATGAGCAGATCCACCTCTCCATCGCCGCCGTCGAAGCCAGCCGCTTCACGGGGCGCCCGATCCGCCCGAAACACGACCGCGACTGTTGAACTGCCACCTAAGGTGGGCGGGGCGAAGCCTGCACGAACAGCGTGGTGAGCATGCAGCTGAGCCACACCAAGCACCGTTGCCGAACTGCCCTCGCTCCGACGTGTGCGTCGCTACTTGAGCACGCTGACCGCGCGGGCGATGACCAGCAGCTACGTCAGCAGCGCCGCGACGCTCTGCACGGCCATCAGCACTTTCGCGCGGGAGGACAGCGGCATCTTGTCGGTGGGGCTGAACGCCGTCGAGTTGGTCACCGACACGTACAGGTAGTCCACCAGCGTCGGCACCCAGTCGGACTTGACGCTGGAGCCCTCGGCGACCTCCTCGACGGTGTCGGCGTTCTCGTCCTGCGAAAACCGGAAGTCGGCCAGCGGCAGGTCGGCACGGCCGGACTGGGTGCGCTTGACCGGGCCACCGCGGTCCAGCTCCCAGTAGGCCAGGCCGAACGCGATCACGTTGGTCAGCCACACCTGGAGCGCCCCCAGCAGCAGCGCCTGTCCGCTGTCGGCCGCGCCGGCGATCAAGTCGTGGATGAGCAGCACCAACGCTCCGAGGTTGGTGACCGCGATGACCAGCACCAGCGTCAAGGACAGGACACGGGAGAGGCGGGTCTTGGGCGAGTGCGCGAAACCACCGGATCAGCTGACCGCTCGACGAGCCGGATCATTGGTGACTGCACAAGGACTTGCTGCACTGTGGTTGCGCGCCTGGTCTGGAGAGAGGTCGATCGCAGCCCAGACGGTCTTGCCAGTGGAGCGCTGCTCCTGCCCCCACGACACGCTCATCGCCGCGACCATCTTGAGCCCGTGTCCGCCGCTGACCGAAGGCGGCCGCGGGCACGCCGGGTCGACGCACGTGTCGTCGACCTCGACACTCAACCAGCCGCGTTTACGCAGCAATCGGGCTTGGCGCGGCGGTTCACCGTGCCGGAGCGCGTTCGACGTGAGCTTGTCGACCACCACGAGCATGTCCATCCGCTGCTCTCCGGTCAGGTCTTGCAGCAACTGGTTCGCCCATGCCCGCACCCTGGACAACTCACTGAGGTCGTCAGCCAGCTCGAGGGCGACCACCCGCAATTGGTCGTCGAGCTGAGTCGTCCAGTGTTCGGTCGGCGTGAAGACCGCCCTTGTCCTCCGCGACGGCCGAGGAGCCTGCTGGTGAGAGGCGGTTACCCGCCCGCCGAGCGACGAACCTTCATCGGCATCACTCACCCTGTCGTGTCGAGTACTGGCTGACTGTCCTCAGCGACGAGAGTGTCCCCAGCGAGGGAGACAACGGCCAGCGTGCGCGATTTCTCGTCACCGCGCGCTTTCGATCGCGGATTCCGCGTTCTTCACCGCCGCGCGGGTGTCACCCATCGCCCTCTACGACCCGGCGGCCTCAAACAGGACGTCCACGGCTATCGACAAAATCCAGCTGACTCAACGCGACAGTGGTGACCATCCGAAAGTACTGGACAAAAGCAGGTCAACCCACCCCGCGTGCGATGTGCATCTTGCACTCGGCACCACCGCGTGCTTACCGTGACTAGGTCGCTACGGGGAGGGACACCATGGGGTTTCGCACGGTACCGGAGGCACTGCGCGCCGCACGAAGATCAGCCGCCGACGCGGTCGCCGAGCTGCGAGCTGTCGACTGCGGAGAGCCCGTCTGCACGCTGGCCGCGGCTATGCCGGGCGGTACGACCGCTGGGTCAGCCCCATCGATGGGCGGGTCGTGGACGACAGCGTTCAAGTCCTGGTGCGTCGACGCCGAAGCCCAAGCCGACAACCTGGCCACCGCAGCCGAGCGTTACCAGGCCACCGACCGCGCCGGCAGCGACGACCTGACCGCTGCCGGATCGTTGCGGGGCCCGCGCTGATGGTGTCGCTCTCCGACGTGAAGCGGTGGAACACCGGCCAGCTCGACGAGATTTATACCGCCATCCGCCGCCAGCTCGATATCCTGGTCCATTCCGGCGACGACTACGGCAAAGCCGTCCCCGTGGACGGCTGGTCCGGGCCTGCCGCCGACACCGCGGCCTCGGCGCACCGGGCGTTGATGGCTCGCATCGACAAGCTCGCCGCCGGGGCCAGCATCGTCGGCAAGGCGATCGCTCAAGCCTCCGACGCCATCACCGGCGTGCAACGCGCGGTCACCAATGCCGAGGAATACGCCCGCAGGTACGGCTACCGCATCTCCGACACCGGCGCGGTCAGCGACATCTTCCCCACCTGCCAGCCGCCGCCGGAGTTCGACCCCGGCGACCGAGCCCGAGCTCACCAGCAGGTCGTCGACGACATCACCCAGGCACTCCGCACGGCCGACGACATCGACCAGGACCTCGCCTCGGTCCTCAAGCGCGCTGAGGAAGGCGAATTCGGCACCGGCGATGAGACGACCGTCGCCGCAGCAGCCGCGGCCGGCACCCTCGACCCCGGCCTCACCCTGCCCGAACCGCCACCGAACGCCACCCCGTCTCAGACCGCGGCGTGGTGGGCCAGCCTCTCCCCCGCCGGCCAAGCGATCCTCCTGCACGACCGCCCGGCCGCGCTCGGCGTCCTGGACGGCCTGCCCGCCGAGGTCCGCGACAAAGCCAACCGGACGATCTTCACCCAGCAATACGCCGACCTGCAACGCCAGCGACAAGAGTTGCGGAACCGGATGGACGCACTCGACCAGTCCGACCCCACACAGCAGAGCGAGTACTTCGACCTCGAGCGCGACGCAGCGGCCATGGACACCAAGCTCCACGGCCTGGACGCGATCAACGAGCGGCTCACCCAGCCCTACCCCGGCCAGCCATCGGCGTTCCTACTGGGCATCGACACCGCCAACGCCGGCCACGCCATCATCGCCATCGGCAACCCCGACCACGCCCAGAACGTCGCCACCTACGTGCCCGGCACCGGAAGCGGGCTCGACGGCTTCGCCACCGACATCCAGCGAGCCGACCTGATGAACCAGACGGCGACCATCCTCAACCCGGTCCCGACCTCGGTCATCACCTGGGCCGGCTACGACGCCCCCCAAAGCGTCATCCCCGACGCCGCCAGCACCAGCTTCGCCGACCACGCCGAACCCGGACTACGGCGGTTCCAGGACGGGCTCGGCGCCAGCCACGACCCGATCCCGGTCAACTCCACCGTGATCGGCCACAGCTACGGCACCACCGTCATCGGCCAGACCGCACGCGACCTCGGACTCCCCGTGGACAACCTGGTCATGGTCGCCAGCCCCGGCATCGGCGTTCAACACGCCACCGACCTGCACCTTGACGGCGTCGCGCCGGACCAGATGACCCACCACGTCTACGCCACCAAATCGGCGATGGATCCAGTTCCCGCGCTGACGAACTTCTACCAGCCAGGCTTGGAAAGCATCGACCCCCTCGGACCGGATCCGACCACGAACTGGTTCGGCGGACATCCGTTCGACTCTGACTTCGCCGCCGGCCACACCGAGTACTGGGATCCCAACTCGGAGTCGCTGCAAGGGATGGCGAAGTTGATAGCAGGTGCATCGCCGCCGTGACCGCGAAGACGCGAGGATACGGGGAGGCTCCGACGACGCTTCGGTGGCTCCTGGTCCTCGTAGTCCTGCTGGCCACCACCGCCGGATGCGGAGACGACCACCCTATGGAACCCTCCCTCAGCCTCGCCGAAGCCCAGCAGGCAGCCGCGAACCAGATCCGCGAAGCCGCCGCCGGAACGTTCCCGCCCGGCTTCACACTGGAAGAGCTCCCGCCGCAGCCGCTGAACTGCACCGACTCCTCCGGCAAACCCACCGGCCAAGTCCTGCTCGGCGTGACCTTCTGGGTAAACGATCTTCCCGGCACCGACAACAACGCCTACTTCGGCGCCCTCAAGGCCTGGTGGGCAGGCCACGGCTGGACGCTCAGCACCGACAGCCGACCGGAGGACATGTTCATCAACGCCACCCGCGACGGCTACCTGATGAGCTTGCGAGCCAACGTCAACCAGCGCCTCGCCATCGGCAACAGCACACCGTGCGTCTGGCGCAACCGCACGCCGGGCACTTCATCTTGATGGCCAGCCCGCTTGAACACAAGCGCGAGCCCGCCTCAACAGCGCTAACTGTCGCCGCACTGGCAGATGCCGCCGCCCCCTCACCGGGCACCGTGCGTCTATCGCTCGCCGCACGTGGTCCATCTTTCGTCATCTGGGAGTTAGGCAGAGGGCAGCTATAGTGGGCAAGACGGCCGATATGACTTGGAAGTCACATAATGACTCCTTTTCCCGACACCTCCCCTACTGCGGCAGCCTCAATGCGCCACGACCTTTCGAGCTAACGGGGCGTGAAACTGCGATTACGGGAGCCCAACGCTGCCACTTCCAACACTCCAACGAAGGCAAACTTACGTATGGCGAGGATTAAATCTGCGCTACAAAATCTCGACACACGAGGACTTCATATGGGATTCGACGTATGCATTGTTACTTTCAAAAACACAGCAGACCGCATTATCAAGTCAATTCGAAATGATGACAGGGTTTATATTCATGACAACAGTCTGAATAATTACGGATTCGCCAAGGGTGCCAATCTGTGCGCACGGCAAGGGACCGGTCCATTGATCTTGTTCATAAATCCTGACGGAGACTTGGCGTCAGGCGTACTCGAAGCATTAGAGCGCGAATTTTCGCAGCCCAACGTTGCAGCCGTAGCCGCACACCAAGGTCCAGCTAGAGAGAAAGCCATTGATAGGATGCGCCGACTCACCAAAGGGATAGAGTGGGTCCCAGCCGCCTGCCTGGCCGTCCGTCGAGAATTATTTGAGGCTGTAGATGGATTCGACGAAAGACTTTTTATGTACGGCGAAGATATCGAAGTTTGCGCAAGACTCGCGAGATTTGGTCTCGTATACACTCACGGAAATGCCATGTTTCACCACGATGCCGACAACCCCCATCGATACACATATCGCATGCAGCACCTGAACTACAGGAATCTACTTACAGTAGGAAATTGGCACACACGCGCGAACTTAATCGGCGTACTATCAGAGATGAAGTCACACGTTCAGAATCGGAAGCTCTTACGCGCAGCTGCTTGCCTAACAGGTATTGCTGCGTTCATCACACGCACCAGACGCTGGAGCATGCGCCCCGTCGAGCAACACCGTGGTTGCGACCGCACAGAGGCCGACCTAAAATGAGACATGACTAGCATCCTTCCCGTCGTCGGCGCCACCGCCGGAATCGTGGCAATCTCGAAGGCTATCTACGATTTCAGAACCAGGGTTCGCAGGACTGTCATTTTTGCGATCGTTCGAACGTCGAAGCTAGGCGATCCGATTGGACTTGCCGTGAAGCTCGTGGCATCGGTCGACATTTTTAACGTGCAAGCCGTGACAGACTGGGTTTTGAGCCGCGGCGGTGTCGCTTCTGGAATAAATGACGCCGACTCCCTGAGCCCGGGCGACACTATAGACATTTTCGTCCCACACAGTCCACGATCAGCCATAGCCCCGATATATGAAGAAGTTGTCAGTGACTACGATGATCTGATCGTTAAAGTGATCTACTCAAAACATGTATCCAGTCACCATAAGGAGACTACGATCATCCGGCCAGGTCTGACTTTCATGGGAGTTAATTAAAGGCAGGAGTCGTGGCATGTTTACCGATAGACAAGATTGCCTCAAAGCGACGGCATCGACAGAATCCGCCATTGCCCAAGTTGAGCGCGGATTAAATTACCCTTCTGCCTATTTCATATTATCTAGAGCGTTACGAGTTATTGAAGGATCAAAATACGCAAGACGTCCGGCTACACAGCATCTCTTGACACGAGGAACACTTGCACTAGCGCGCACCTCTAGACAACTCGACCGAATGCCGAGCGTCACCGCCGGCCATTATCGACTAGCAGCCAAGCTTGCATACCGACTGGGCGATTATCAGATCACCGCGCCAGCACTCTTGGGTCAAGCTCTTACTTGGCAAGAGTCAGATCCAGGCAGAGCCAAGAAAATACTTCTAGACGTAGAACACTTCATCTCAAACCACGCCATCTACGATCAAAGAGTTTCTTGGCGAGTTCGAGTGGCGGGCGTGATGAGAAATTTCGGACAGTTTGATGACGCAGTCCGATACCACCGAAATCAGGTCAATCCACTATTGCACTCCGGACACTTGAATTCCCTGGAATTCTATATTCAACAAAATTCATGGGCGGCGACCCTTATTGAACAAGGAAAATATTTAGATGAAGCATACTATGCCATTGGCGACATCGGACAGCCGATAGACACATTGGCCCTACACGATAGGAATATTCAACTTGTGCGCCTCTACGCGAAAAGCAGAGACTGGCAGCTCGCCGAGCATCACTATCAGTTGGCCTTCAAACTGAACCAGCAAAACACCTATGACGCAACCAAGATAATCGAGTCGCGCCTACTCCTTGAGAAGTCGATCTGATGGGTGATGAGGTAGCGAGCGGCGCTGCGGCCGCAGTTGCACTGCACGCCGATGCGACGGCACATGCCAATGCGTGTCAAAGCCGGAGACGCCTCTCGAACCAGGGCACCACCCTATGGAAGACACGCGTTCTCATGCCGCGCCGTTGCAGGTTGCGGGCGGCCTGGCTCTCGCGGGCGCGATGGTGTGTGCCAGTCAAGACCAGCCGGCCGTCGCCGGTTGAACTCGCGCCCTCGAAAGTACAGTTCGGACGCGTTTCCACAGGGAGGTGCTCGAGCCAGTGCGGTGCGAGCGCGTACCGCAACGGCCCAGGTACTCCGATTCCCCCGGGGGCGACCAAGAGGCTGACGAACTGCGCCAGCAAGCCCGCGCTGACGCTAGCCGATAGCAGCGCGACGTTTTGGCGCTCTTGAGCGGGGTTCCCGCCGCTGTTTCGGATGTAGCGCTCGTCATCGAGGAGTCCGAGCTTGTCCTTCTGCACCGCGGCCGGGTCGAGCTGGCCGTTGCAGACCAGGCACGGTTGTCCGGGCATGATGGCGTGCGTTCGCCAGGTCGCGCCGCGCATGGTGCCGTCGTCGAACGAGTCGATTCCGATGCCGCCGTCCAGTACGGGAATCAAGTCGGCGTAGGCGATCGTGTTGAGGACTCCACGAGCCCAGGGCCGGTCGACGCAACTGATGATCACGTCGTAGTCGAGCGCCGCAGCCAAGCCTTCCGGTTCACAGACACTCGCGTCGAGCTGCGCGAAGTCCGGGCTTTCCGTTGTGGCGGCTCGCATCATGAGGCGATGCGCGACCTCCACCTTGCTGCGCGCGAGCAGAACGTCACCTCGGGTCGCGCCGATCATGCGGTCGAGGTTGACGATCTCGAGGCTGTCGAAGTCCATCACCGCGATGTTCACCAGACCGGTGGCGGCGAGCCGCAGAGCGACGTCGAGCCCGACGCTGCCGACGCCGACCACCAGGACTCGTGTCCGAGCCAGACCGGCTTGGACGGTCTCACCCCAGGACGAGACGGTGCGCTCCTGGCTGGCCGTCGCCAAGGGCGCGGGACGAATCCGGTCATTCCAGGTGATCCGCAAGCTGTCCCCGACCACCCGCACGGATTCCCCGTAGGTCAGGTCGCCCGCGGACGTCCACTGACGACAGGACCAGTCCCCGTTTCCGGCCAGCGTCATGCCGACCAGCGGCAGACCGGTCATCTCGTGCACGAGATGGGCGTACGAACGCTCGGTTTCATAGTCCGGCTGCGACAGTCCTTGCCAGCCGCTGCCACCGGGATGCGAGTGAAGCAGAACGAGGCCGCCGCCAGCGGCGGCGGCTTCGGCCGCGCCCCGCACGATGTAGTCCCCGGTGAAGGACGCGTTTACGTGAACACTTCGCTCGCCGGGCTGGGGCAGCAGGGGCGCCGCGACCAACGCGGTCGTCCGTGTTCGCCCGGTCGAGCGGCGGTAGACAGCGAGACACACGTCTTCCTGGCCGTCTTCACGAAGGAGGTGGCGCTGCAACTTGTGATCAGTCGCAGCGACCATCGCCGCGGATACGCTCACAGCGCCTCCTGCAGGACCGAGCGCACATGAGCAAGCCACGCTTGAGCGGGCTCCGTGGCGTTGCCCCAGTTCTGAATGTCTCGGGAATGGCGAGTCCATCCCGGCAGGGTCTCCGTGGCGTCCGCGTTCGTTCGGGTAAGCTGGATGCCGACCGGCAGGTGCACCCAGTGCGGGGGCACCCCTGGCCAGGCCTGAAGCTCCGCCGCGGCAACACCCGTCCGGACGACCTTCCGCCCCGAGCGAGTCACAGCTTCGACTGAAAACGTGACGACGCCTCCCTCGCGAGCAGCCTCGACTCCACAACGGCCGAGTCCAGCGATGAAGGCGTCGACACCGACAGCCGGGATCGTGGCGGTCATCAGGCGACCGGAGCGACCTGGCGGATCGACACGAACTTCTCGTTCGGATGGACGGCCACGACCTTCGAGTCCTCGAACTTCTCGAGGTTGCCGTGTCCGTGGACCTCCGCGAGGTCGTAGCCGTTCGGATCGAGCCCCGCCAGCCGCAGCAGCTCCGCGGCGGTGACGGGCTGGTTCTGCTCGACCTCGAACGGACGACCATCGATGGAGATCCGGATCTTGCGGTGGGGACGGTCTTCGTCGGCCATCTCGCACCCCTTCCAGTTGTATCAGCAAAGCGACACTAACGAACTAGCACGCTCAGCGTGACACGGAGATCGACACTACGCAAGGTCAACTCGCGACCGGTCGTGTTGCAGCAAAGCTGCGATAGTGGTGTACAATCTGGCTATGGCACCCACGCGCGCGCAAAACACACGTGGCTAGTCCCGGCGAACAGGCAGCGACACCCCCTGAACGTCTGGATGTCGGACAGCTCGCCACTCTGGTCCGGCAGCACCGCGGGAATCAGTCACTCCGGCAGGCCGCGGCTGACGCAGGCGTCAGCTTCAGCACCCTCTCCCGTGTCGAGGCCGGCGCGCAGCCGGACCTCGCGTCCTTCACGGCGATCTGCGCATGGATCGGCGTCCCGCCCAGCCGCTTCTTCACGCCGGTCACCGAACGCTGGGACACCCCGCTCGAAGAGGCCATCTCGCACCTGAACACCGACCCACGGCTCAAGCCGGAAGCCGCGTCCAGCATCGCCGCCGTCATCCGGCAGATGTACGACGTGCTGGCAGAAGAGGTGGAGCCACCCAAAGCCCTCGTCGCATGCCATCTCCGGGCAGCGCCCACCATGCGTCCCGGAGTACCGGACCGGCTGGGGCCGCTCTTGGTCGACATGCACGACGGGCTCCGGAAGCTCGTCGAGGCAGGTGACGTGTGAGCCTGCCGCGCGGTTTCAAGGCCAACGCAGAACGCGAAGCCGCTCGGGTGCGCAAGGAGATGGGGCTGCCCGGAAACGCGGCCGTGGACATCGAGCAGGTTGCCGAGCACCTGCAGATGAAGGTCGTCAGCGCAGACAGGCTCATCGACATCGAGCGCCTCTACGAGCTCGAGCGCATCCAGGCCTTCGCGTTCTCGGCCGCGACCTTCGAGATCGAAGGCCGCTTCTTCATCGTGTCGAACCCCATCCGGACGCCGGGCCGCCTTGCCAGCGACATCGCGCATGAGGTCGCGCACCGCCTGCTCGACCACCAGCTGTCCGAAGTGCGCGAGATCGACGGCATCCCGTTCCGGACCTGCAAGCCGGACGAAGAGGAGCAGGCCACCGCTTTCGGCGGCACGCTCCTGCTCCCCCGCCCGCTGCTCACCGCCGCCGCTTACCGAGGCTGGGGACCCGACGAAATAGCCAAGCAGTACAACGTGACTGTGGAGATGGCCCGGTACCGTTACAACGCGACAGGCGTCGCGAGGCAGGTCAAAGCCAGGTCCGTGTGACCAACGGCCACGTCAAGATCCGTCCGCGCAGGAGTTCGAGCAGCTCCGGCTTCACGACCGTCATGCTCACATTCCGCGGCAGGGACCTGGCATTCGCAGGCGCGTGGCGGTCGCGTAGTTCAAGCACGGCATCGAGTGGCCGGCTTCAGTCGACCTTGCGCGGCCGTCCGCCGCCGGCCCCTTGACCAGGCCGAGCCGCTTCCCACTGCTCGATTTCGGCCCTGCGGTCAGCCGACCAGCCGGGCGTCCGACCAATGACGACGTCTGGCTCCGGAAACGGGTGTGAATCGGCGTAGCGGGAGCGCCAGTTCGCCACGGCGCGGTGGCCGACATCGAACCAAGAACCGATCTCGACCATGTCGGCGTAGCGGAAGGTCGTGCCGGACGGCGCGGCTGGCCCGGTCGCGATCTGCCGCTCGCCGTGTTCCACTCGGCGAAGCTAGCAGGGACGATCGGATGAGCCCGGCCATTCGATCGTCGCGGCGCGTCGGAGTGCCGGCTCAAAGCCTCCGGAGAAAGTCCAGGAGCTTGACACCGTCGTTCACGCTATCGACCCGCCTCAAGAACGCCGCTCGACCTCGAAGTGCTTCCTCGGGCCAATGCGGGTGGGTGAGGACGTCCCCGACGTACAGGACAACCTCGGGACCCAAGCCCCAGAGCAGACTGTTGATCGCGGCGGCTGCGACAGCGAGCTCGTCGGTATCCGCGCCGAACCAGAGCATGCCGGCCGGGTCGTGGCCACGGTCGCGGACGATCTGCGCCGCCGCTCGGAGGAGTCCGCCGGTGCCGACGGTGTCGTCGCAAAAGGACTGCCCGGCCTTGACGTCGCTTACGGCGACCGCAGTCAGGGCGCACGCGACGTCTCCAGGCGTGTACATCTGGGCGTTGACCTTCATCGCCGTCCGCGACCGGAGTGCGCCGAGTACCGGACCGAACAGGTCACAGTCGAACCGGCGCTTGGTGGCCGTCAGCTCGAGCTGACCGGCCCGCAGCGCGGCGTCAGCAGTCCGCTTTATCCGCTGGATCGCCGATTCGCCGGAGTCCGCGAACAGCCAGCCGAGCAGCGGATGGACCCACAACGTCAGATCCGGGCGACGCATCAGCGCGACGACCCAGACCCGGCGGGCGAGGTCGACGAACCTGGCCGGCGACAGCGAGAGCATCACGTGGGCGAGTCGATCGGGGCCATCGATCTGCAGCCCGGCCGCCGCGATCGTCGCGACGACTCCCATGGGAACTCTCGGCTCCCCCGGGTCACCGTCCTTGTGCCAGGCCGAGGCAACCTCGACGGCAACCTTCAGGGCATGCGCTTCCGCGTTGATCGGACCACCTGCGCACCCCCCGCTTGGGCGATGCTTTCCAGCCGTCATCTCGACAGCCTCCGATTCTTGTTGACTTAGTTCTCAAAGTTTGCTTACCGTAAACCATGAGCACTCAGTACACAAGGTTGAGGGGTGAGCCGCGATGACGCCGGAATCCGCGGCTTGGTCTCCCCCGACGCCACGCCAGCTGCCCGCGCTGCGCGAGCACCTGGCCGACCATTTGATGACGTGGCCTGCGCACCTCTACGTCGAGGAGGCCCTACGTCAGGGACGTGGGACACTGCGGCCGATAACCGGTCCGAAGGTCGGAGCCAGCCTGCTGCTGGAGGACGAGCACCGGCGGTTGAGCGGGGCGCAGCTGTTCTACGTCACCGCCGACATCACCCGGCTCGTGCGCCAGGCCGCGCCGAGCCTGCGGGACAAGTGGGACATCCAGCCGTATGACCTCCCGGCGCCGACGGGCTTCATGCTCTTCGCCGAGCCGATGGCCGAGTACATCCGCGAGGACGGCAAGCGCATCGACATCGTCGCCGTCTCCTGGGGCGGGACCGAGCTGATCACCTCCGACACCGGAGGGCTTTGGGTGACGTTCTGGAGCGTCACCGACTTCGCCGCCATCACACGCCTCGGCCGTGCCGCCGGGGCGCGCGCAGCGGAAGCCGAGCTGTTGGCGCGTCAGCAGAATGCGGAACTGACGTGGGACAACGAGCTCTACATGCCCTGGGGATCCACTTCGGTGACGGTCGCTCCCGGCCCAACCGGACTGGCGATCGATCCGACGAACATCGCGGCCGCCGAGACGACGATCGACTGGCTGCAGACCGTGCACGCGGGCTGGATCTTCTGCACACCGAACACCCTGACGGAGACCTCCGAGGAGCACCTCCCTCGAACCCAACGCGTCCGCGCCGAACGAGCTGGGTACCGCGCTTCACCCGTCAGAGTCGTGTCCGTCAGCCGGAAAACGACGCCGGTAGCTGCTCGCAGCGGTGAGCCGTCCGGGCGAAGAGTGAGCGTCCGCTTCCCGGTCGCGCCGTTCATCCGGCGGCAGGCTTACGGACCCGGGCGTCGGCTCCGCCGGTTGACGCCGGTCGCGGGTCACTGGCGCGGGCCAGCTGATGCACCGGTGCAGATCACGAAGAAGGTCAACCTCGTCGACGCTCCGCCGAAGCCTCGGTCTATATGAGCCGCGATGGGTCACCCGGCTCCGGGCGTATTGGCGGGGCGCAAGGCACCCACGGGGCGGTGATCCGCAGGTCCGCGCGGGCGGCATACACGAAGACGTCTATCGCGCGGTCGAGCTGCCGTCGTCCGGACTCGTCATCGTCGTCGAAACCTTTGTCGACCCGGCCACCGAATCCCGGCCGACTCGCCGCGTGGATCTGCCGGATGGTCTCGACCCGCGCTTGCACCGCAGCGCGCAGCTGAATTAGCGTGGCGTTGAGCTGCTCGTCGCAGAAGAACGCGAGCTGCAGGATGGCGTCGTCGATCACCTCCGATACCGGAGACGGGTCGACGGCTTCGCGATCCCGCCAGACCGGCAGGCTGCTCAGCCTGCAGGCGGCGGCCACGACGGCCGGGAACAGCTGGCTCTTGCGCTGCAGCACGACGTACTGATCGGCGCTGTCATCAGCGGTCACGGGAGGTCGTAGCCGAGGTTGCCGGCCACGTCCTCGACGAAGTCCTCGCCGTCGACGTCGGGATCACGGTCCTGAACATCCCACGCGGCGTCGTCGATCGCGTCCCCGCCGTCGCCGGGTGCCGTCGCGACGATGTCCACCAGCTCACGAGCTTCTACGTCGTCGAGATCGAACCGCCGCGCCGCCGAAGTCGCGGCCTGGTCGAGGTCGTGGTCGGAGTACTCGTTCACCATCTGCTCCCATCACACTGGCGTAGCCCGGTCGCAGAAGTCACGGCTTCGCCGCCCCGCGTTGATTCAGAGCTGGGCCAGTGTGCCCATGATCAGCACCGCGGCGACCATCGACGGTCCCATCGGCACCTGTCCCTCACGAAGCCGATACCGGCCGGCGGCGACGCTGACCAGGCCGGCTACGGCGGTCAGCAGGTACGCCGCGACGAGGCCGCCGAGTAGCCACGGCCAGCCGAACCAGCCCAGCAGTGCACCCATGCTCGGCGCCAGCTTGACGTCACCCGGCCCAGGCTGGCCGGTCGCCACGAAGGACAGCAGCAAATGACCGCCCCACACTGAGGCACCGACCAGCGCACGCACGCCGTTTGCGCTGTCCGCCGCAATGAACGACGCGGCGGCGAGCGAGGCAGCTGTCGCGCCGGCCAGCGGGAGGCTGAGCCGATTCGGAATCCTGTGCTCTACGAAATCGACCGCGGCTGCAGGAACGGCCAACAGGCAAAAACAGACACCCACGGGAACCAACGTCAGCGACCAGGTCCCCACTACAGCCGCAGCCGCGCAGGTAGCGAGAACGCACGGAATCCAGGCCAGCGACGGCAAGGGCGCCGTCGTGTTACAGCGCATGAGCATCCATGTGAGGGGCGAACACACCATCGCAACGGCGACGCCCACCAGGTGGATCATCGCGGCGCCTGCTCAAGTGTGAGGCGCACCTCAGCACCTCGGAACGCCGCGCTGTCGCCGGCGGCCGCTCGCCGGTAGTGCCACGCCGGGTGGTTCGAGCACGCCAGCGAACGCCAGCACCGACAGGGCTCAGCCCGCCACCAGCCGGCATGCAGGATCCGCGGCCGAAACCGCAGCCCGGCCGGTGAACGGTCACCGATCGCCGCCTGGGCTCTGACAGCGATTTCGGCGAGCGTCGTGCCGTGCACCAGAAGGTGACCATGAGCTTCCAGGTGGTCAGTGACCCACTCCACGTCCTCGATCTGTTGAGCCTCGGATTCGTGCCGCATGTTTCCCACCTGACCTGCTTCCGATACAACGAAGACAAGCACGAGGGCGGGCCTCACAGATACAGACACGACCGTCGCGTAGCGCACCAGATGCCTCAGCAGCGTCGACCGACCGTTAAGGAATGGCATTGCCAGTCGGACAACGCGCAGAGGTCCTGCTGGTGTCGCCAGCTACGACCAACGAGCTAATCGATCCATACTCGTAGGATTGCAGCCAGAATCGCAAGGACCGCACCAGTTACCACCGCGCTTCTCACAAAGGAGCGCAATTGCATAACGAACACCATACGAGGCGATCTTGTCCGATACTTGGCGGCGGGCAAGAACTGCGCATGCGGAATGGGAGCATTGTCTGCAACAGCTGCGATAAGTTCAACCAGATGATCAATAACGATCGGCCGACGCCGTCGATCCGAAGGGTTCTCCGCAAACCAGAGCAATAATTCCCCAAGCGTTTCACCGGCAGTAAATGGGCGACCAGCACAACGTGAGGTATCCCGAGTAAGAGCCCAAGCAACGCGCGCTACGCGCCGACGCCGTCGTACAACAAGCCTACGCAGCATCAAAAAGCGCTCAGCCGCAACCTTTTCGCGGCCTTCAGATAGATCAGGCCCCAGTTCGAGCAGCAACTCCACACAGAAAAAGGCTGAGGCTAGTAGTCGTCGCCTCGGCCCAAATCGCCAAGCAGCCAGAAACATGCCGACCGCAAGAACTGCCACTGCCAGATTCATCACAGAGAAGATCGGGTTATTAAGGACAGACCCCAACGGCAGTCCGACCAGGAATTTAGGGTCCCGTAAAGCGTAGACTGAGAAGTAAGAGACTATCACCACGAGGAGAGCGTAAAAAATCGACCACGCCATGCCTTCTTTGACCGCATTGGACACTCGCTCCAACTGATGGGGCTCGAGACCGCACGCGAGCAAGTATCGTTCCTCTCGATATAGTCCGTCCTGGCAAGACCTCCGACTGGCCATGACTAATACTTGCCAGCACGCGACAGTTCAAGCATGAACGTTTCCACCCTTCACCATGGAAAGTGATGGCCAACACCTTTCAAGATCGTCTACATCACTTCTCGTCCGCCCGGCACGCGAACCAGACTCACGCATATTGCACCGCGCAGGAGCAGATCACAACGATGACCGCTACGCGTGATCGACGACAACCCAGACCCAGGCCACTTTAGCATCACCAATACATAATTTTGGACGTTACACAACAGCCGTTCGGGCGAATCCGGTGTTACGTTACAGATGTCAGTCGTGTTCGAGCCCCTCGATGTCAAGACGCTGGTTACGCACGAGGGTGAGTATCCACGTGTCGAAATCCTGCAGCACCGCCAGCCGATCAGCGCGCGCGGGCTCGATCCGCGCGCGCTGGCCGCTGACCAGATCAAGGGTCAGACAGTCGTCGTCGATTCCCGCGTCGGCGACATGAAGCGCGCGGCGGCGCACGACTGCGACGTCAAACGTCGCGAGTCCACTTTGCATGGTCGAAAGCGCAACGAGCGGGCGGATCCAGACGACCGCGGGATCGTCGCGGTCACGCCGAGCGTGCCGTGCCAGTGCGGCGCGGAATACCTCGTACCCTCCGTCAACCACGACCAGCTCAGCGCCAGGAAGGTCATCACCGGCCTTTTGCCCGCGACCTGCGAGCAGATCGTTGAACTTGATCCAGTACTCGTGTTTCACAGCGTCACAACCTCCTCGATCGGTTTTCCGGCGATGCTGCTGATGCCCTTGGCGTGCAGAAGCGCCTTGATCTCGTTGCGCTGCGCCGCGTTCTTGCAGAGGATGCGGCTCGGTCCCTCGGCGCCGAGCAGATCGATGCCATCCCCGAACATCACTTCGTTGCTCGCACTGCCGAACTTGGCGATCTTGAACGGATTCCGCGTCAACGGCGCTTTGGCGTACGCGCCGACTTTGGCCGGGTTGATCACGCCGAAAGTGTCGGCGTTGGCGCCGTAATAGTCGGCTCGGGCGAGCAGCCGCTCAGGCTGGTCCCAGACCAGGGCGGGATCGTTCTTGAGCGACGAGGTCTGCCGCACCCGCAGGAACACCGAGCTCGCGCCACCGGTGAGCTTGTCCGAGTCCTCGCTCTTGCCGAGGCCAGTGCCGGTTCCCATCGTCGCGCGCCGCTCGGTGGACGCCAGGACGCCGGTCGTCAGCATCGCCTTCAGCCCGTCGAAGGATGTCGAGTGCGCCAGCGACCGCCCAGCGAGCGCGGCGCCGAGCTGGCCGGCGGAGTTGCCGACGTCGAAGCGCGTCCAGGCGAGCCAGCCCGCCGAGCGCCGGGGCGCGGGGTCGTAGCCGGGGCTCGCGGCGAGCGCGGCGCCGTTGGCGTGGCCGGTGGCCTTGGCGACGGCGTCGCGCAACACCTGCACCTTGGCCGGCAGCGCGCGGGTGTGGGCCTCGAGCTGGATGTCCTTGGCGAACTTGGCCAGCTGCAGGTCGTCCATGCCGACGGCATGGTGGGCGCGTTCGTGGAAGATCTCCTGCCTGACCATGTCTTCGAGGTGGTCTCCGGTGGCGGCCGCGGCCGCCACCTCGGCGTGGCTGCCCAGGCTCTGCGCCGTGACGTTGGCGGCGAGGTAGCTGTACTCGCCCTCATCGCGCGTCATCGGGCGGTTGGCGAGGTTCAGCTGCCCGAGCCGACGAACGAGCTCGGGCCCGTGGCCCTCCCCTGCGGGTGCGATGACCTCGAGCCGGCCGCGCAGGCTGTACTCGGACTTCGCCGGGTCGTTGACGCCGTAGGGGCGGTAGACAGCTTGGTAGCCCTCGCCCAGGTCGATCGCGTACTCCTGGCCGAGGACGTTGGTAGACCGCGCCCCGTCCCAGCTGGCCTGCCCAGTTCCGGCGTCCAAGCTCGGCTTGATCCGCGTCGCGCCGCGCAGTACAGCCACCGCGGCGCCGCCGAACGCCTCGGGAGGCAGCGCCGGGACCATGACGGTGACCAGCTCGGTGCCTTCGTGCAGGAACGGTTTGACATGGTCAAGTGGCACCCCGGCGGAGACCGCGTGCTGCACGGCCTGGAATTGCGCGACGTAGTGCTCGAGCATCGTCTGCTCGACTGGTGACGCGTCGCCGAGGACTTCTGCCAGACCTTCGATGGCCGATTCCGCCGCGCCGATCTTCGCCGCCGTCGTCCCGGGCGTTGCGCCGCCGGCGGTGAGGGTGCCGTTCGCGATGTGGTGGTTGACGCTCTTCGCCGCCGTGATGATCTTCTCGGCGATGTTGTGCTGCTCGTCAAGCGGCAGCCGGCCGACGACATTCTGTTCGACCTGTGCGGGCACCATCTCCGGGCTGATGTTCAGCGCCTCCAGGAGCTTCGCCTCGGCGCCTTCGTCGACGCGGGCGTGCAACACAATGCGAGGACCTTGATCGCCGAGATAGCTGACCAGGGTCGCGGTCGAGGCGAGCAGGTCGGAGCCACCCACCAGGACCGGTTCGCCGTACGCGTGTCCGACGTCCGGCGTCAGTGGAATCGGCGTCACCGGGAGCTGCCCGGGCTCGACAGCTTCCGGCTCGTCGACGACTGGGAGCACCGGCTCGCCGATGTCGACGTCGTTATACACCGGGTCGATCAGATGCTCGGCGCCGCCGGCAGGTGCGATGGCGTACGGGGTGTGCGCCGTCTTGGCGTTGGTGCCCATCAGGTCTTGCCGAGGTGCTGCAGAGCCGAGGCGGAGGCGATCTTCAAGTCGTCGGTGAAGAACCCGACGAAGTCGCGGCGCAGGTTCTGCTTTCGTTCGACGGCGTGGTCCAGGAACGCCTCGGCGATCTGGCCGGTGGTCACGGCGGACTCGGCGACGCGGTGTGTCTTCGCCGCCCGTGTCCGCATCGGCGCGACCCACGGCAGGTTCTGCCCGGCACCGGTGTGGGCGACGGTGTGCAGCGTGGCTCGCCATTCGGCGTCGGGGACAGCTTCGAGCCGCCGGATGACCGAGTGCGCGGCGGCGGGGCTGACCTGCACGCCTTTGCCGAGGTGGCCGGCGAGGTGGGCGTCGTAGACCTGGTGGTAGACGGCCGTCGTGCTGGGCCGGTACCCGAGCTTCAGCGTGTCGTGGCCGAAGTTCTTGAACGCCTGGCCTTGGTCGATCGGCACGAGCCCGCCGGAGCTGGTCCGCAGGACGTTGTCGTGGTGGGCGTCGTGGTTGCCCAGCGCCCAGCTGGTGACGTGCAGCCGGACGATTTCGTCGACGTCGGCCTGCGACCAGCTCGACGCGCTGCCCGACATCGGCTTCGCGCCCGCCAGCAGCGGCTGGACGCTGACCGGCTGGCCGTCGACCTTCGTCGCGTAGACCGGGACGACGGGTAGCCCGGCTCGTGCGGCGAGCCGCGAGGCCGCGGCCTCGGTCTGGGTGACCGCGCCGCCGTACGGTTTGCCTTCGCGTTTGGCGATCCAGGTCGTGCCGTCGGGTCCGGTGTGGAGGGTCTTGGGATGGGTGCCGCCGAGGTTCGCCGGCGTGCCCGGTCCGAAGTCCCACGCCGCGACCGCAGCGGCGTCCATCGGCTTGGGGATGGCGGCGTGGGCGGCCTTGGCTTGCTGCAGGGCGGCGACGAGCTGAGCGTGCTGCATCCCGAACCGGCTGGCCGGTTTGGCGGCCGGCGCGGGACTCGCCGGTTTCGGAGGCGTCGGCGCAGCTGCCTTGGGGCTCTTCGCCGCAGATTTGACCGGGAGTTCCTTCTTGATCGCGTTCACTGCCGCGGGTGAGGCGTTCAGGTGGCCGTGCAGCAGCTTGCCGAGCGTGGACTTGGTGGCCATGGCGGCTTCCGCGGACGTCGCGATGCCCGTGTCGCTGATGAACTTGCGCAGGTCACCGACCTTCTGCTCGGCGGCCCACACGAGGACCTTCGCCTGGCCGGCCTGCATCACGGCCTGATTCAGCGGAGCCGCGACGAACGTCTCCCACGTCGCAGCAGCTGCGTGGACCTCCGCGATCGCCCGGAGCTCTTGGACCAGCGCTCCCGCGTTCGACACGTCGACCGTCCCGGCCTCGAGCACGGCGCTGACGCTGGCGGCGCACGTGGCCGAGCTGGCTAGCAGGGCCGATCGCTCCGCGACCGTGCTGACGAGCTCCTGGCGTTCGACGGCCAGCGTCGACGCGCGCATGAGCTGCAGGACCTGGTGCGCGTCGAGCGTCTGCAGCTGCGCGTCGGTGATCTGTCCCTGGTGCTTCGCTGCGTCCACCGCGGTGCTCAGCTGGACGGCCGTGACGGCACCGAGCAGCTCATCGACGTGGTGGCGTGCCGCCGCCGTGGCCTCGCCGAAGCTGCCGCCCGACTCGAAGTCCTGTGCGGTCGCGATCCGGTTTTCCCACTTCAGCAGCTGCGCGATGTGCTCGGGCTGCGCGCCTCCGGCGTGCTGGGCGACGACGGCCGCGACGGTGTCGAAGTCGTCCTGCACCTCGGCGAGGTCGGCTTCGGTGGCTTGCCAGCTCTCAAACCCTTCCGGCAGCGTCGGCGAAGTCGTCGCGAGGTCCCACTGCCCGAACGTCTTCCCGTTGATCTCCTGGCCGGCGCATAAGGCGTCGTGGCGAGCCTGCGCAAGAGCCTGGATCTTCTTCTTGGCCTCGGCATCGCCCGGGACGGACGGGTCCAGCCACACCGCGAGCGGGTGTGGCGCGTTCCCGGTGAACCCGACCAGCTCCGGGTTCTCGAACCCGGATGCCGCGGCGACCACCTCGAGCTCCTCGGGCGTGAGGCCGGCCAGATATTCGGCGCTGAGCGTTTGCAGCTGCTGTTGGTACGGCTCGGCCGCGGTGTCGGACAGCTGGCTCTCGGCGGCGAGCGCGGTGGCGACGGCGGCGGAGAACACGCCGTAGCCCTCGACCGGGTTCTCCGGCAGGTCGATGGCCGGCGGCCCGTGCGGGTCGCTGGGGTCGATGCCTCCGGCGACGATGCCGGCTACGAACTTGAGGTTCTCTTCCGCGGCGTTCGCGGCGTCCTCGGCGTGCCCGCAGACGGCGGCGAGGTGCTGCAGGAGGGCGTCATCGGTCGATGCGGGCGCGTCACCGGACGCACCGCTGGGGGCGACTGCGTAGGCGGCGTGCCCGGCCTTGGCGTTCGTTCCCATGCCCGCCGCCGGTCAGCGCGCCGATCCGAGGACGTCGTCGACCTGCGCCCGCACCGCGTCGGCGAGCACGCCGCCGAGTGGCTCCACGCTAGCCGCCGGCGCGACCGGCGTCTCGGCCCAGCCGGCGATGCGCTTTGCTACCTCCGCAGGAGACGAACCGCCCAGCCGCTCACGCCAGACCCGGCCGGCTGCGTGCTCCCGCGGGATCCACTCCACGAAGAGCTCGGACTCGTCGATGCCCAGAACACCGACGGGCGAGCACGCGAGCCCGTGCTGCGGTGACCAGCCCAGCAAGACCCAGGTGTGCCGCGACATCACGCACCTCCGGGAGCGACGGTGCCGTGTGGCAGCAACGAGGCCATGAACCGGATCGAGCGGGCGAAAGCGTCGGGAATGCGGGCGTGGATGTCCTGACGTCCGTCCTCGGTCATCACCGCGCCGTGCAGGGCGTACTGCGCCGGGTTCTGGCTGATCACCACGAGTCGCTCGCCGAACAGGTCGAGGGCGGTTTCGATGCGGTCGCGCCGGGACAGTCCGTTCAGGATCACGACGAGGCCGGGCGGGATGTTCTCGGCCAGCCAGGACAGGCCGGGCAGCGCCCAGCTCTGCCAGTTGCTGTTCTCTCGCACGGTCTGGACGTTGACCGCGACCCCGGCCGGCCCGGTCTCGAGGACCCAGTCGGCCAGGCGGCGCAGGTCTTCGAGGCGGTACCAGTAGAGGTTGGGCACGGTCGGGATCCCCGCCGCGGCGAACTCGGCGGCGATGATCAGCGAGCGGCGCATGTTGATGAGGTGCTCGGCGCGGGGCCAGTTGCCGTAGATCGAGTAGTTCGGCGCCAGCACGAGCCCGAACCGCAGGGCGGCGATCCGGGCGACCAGGTCGTCACGGTGGCGAGCGGTCCAGAACGCTTCCACGAGCGGGTCTTCCCCGTATCCACTGAAGACGGTCAGCGTCGTCGATGGCACCTCGAGGATCTCGGTGGCGGTCCGGCCATCACTCCAGCGCGGGTAGAGGGTGTGAGTGCGAGGAGAAAACACCCGCCGTAGCCCGACCGCATACGCCGGCCACTGCACCACCGCGTTCAGCTCGGCGACACTGGAGCCGTCGACCTGCGGGACGAAGGACGGGATCGGCGCCGGCAGCGGCGCGGCGACGGTGAGGTCGTCGAACTCGAGCGTGCCGCCGACGTCACGCATCCACGCGTCGATGTCGGTGCGCGAGCCGCAGCGGATCGGGCACGCCCGGCAGTCCGAGCGTGCACAGCCGCAATAGGCGCAGTCGGAGTTGCAGCCGGAGCACAGCGGCGCGATGGCGACCGCAGGCTCGGCGTCGACGTACCAGGGGCAGCGTCGGCAGTCACACCGCGCGGCCGGCGCGTTGGGCATGCCGAGGAAGGTGCTCATGAGAGTGCTCCCTTGTGGATGACGTCGCCGAGCTGGTCCAGCAGCAGTGCGAGCGAGCCGCGGTCGTGCTCGCCCAGCTCGGCGCCCTGGACGAGCGCGAGAAGCAACTGGCGCAGGGCGGCGAGCGCGCGTTCGACGAGCCGGGCGTCGACGTCGGCGACCGGCGCCTCGGGCTTCGCGCGGAGCTTGTCGGCGCGAGCGGCGTCGGCTTGCTCCTGGACGCGCTCGGCTTCGTCCAGGGCTTGCTCCGCGCTCAGCTCGCTGTCGGCAGTCGCGGCAGCGAGCGCGGAGGGCAGAAGGCGGGTGCGGCCGGTGTTCTTGACCGCAGCCCAGATGTCGGCGGCGGCTTGCTCCCGGCCGCGGCGCAGCTCGACGAACCGGATGCGCGTGTGCAGGGACACCTTCGCCTCGTCCATCTCCTCGGCGACCTCGCGGGGCATCTCGGCAAAGGCGCGCACGAGCTCGCGAGCTTTGCGCGGACTCAGCTGCAGACCCAGCCGGGTCAGGACCTCGGCCCAGGGTGCGGCGCAGCGCTTGTCGGTCCCGCGGATGCGTTCCATCGCCGTGAAGCGGGCGATCGGGTCGTCGATCGCATAGACCTCGGCCGGGACGGCGTGGCCGCCGGCGAGCAGCTTGCCCAGCAGGACGGCGCAGCGGTCGAGCACCAGCGCGGCGGCGAGCTCGCCGGGGCGCAGGCTCTCCCGGGCGAGGTTCTCGACCAGCTGCCAGATCCGCCGTTCCTCATCCGACAACGGCCCCGGGCAGACCACCGCGGGCAGCGCGGCGAAGTGCGGGTTGTCCGGCCGGTTCACTGCACCCCACCGGCACGCGCGCAACCGCCGCTCCCCAGCAGCCAGCTTCATCGCCGGATGCGACCCGTCGCCGGCATCGATCTCCTCGACCAGCACCGGCTGCAGTACCCCGACGTTGGCGATCGAGGAGATCAGGTCCGCGAGGTCGGCCGGCGTGGTGGCATCGCCCGGCAGCCGGCCCTGCAGGTCGGTGAACGGCGTGCCCTCGCCGCGCAACGGCAGCAGCGCGAACCGGCGTTGCCGCAGCCGCGGCGACAGCCCGAACTGCTGCACGACCTCCGTCGGCGCTTCGGTCATGACAGCCTGCCGAACACGCCCACCCACCGCGGGTCACCGAGCAGCGGCACCGCCACCGGCTTCAGCGGGCCGTCGGCCAGCAGCCGGGGCAAGGTCGTCGCGACCAGGTCGACCCGTCCCGCGGCTGTGCTCACCAGCGGCATGGCTTGGGCGTGGGCACGCAGGTCGGCGAGTCGGCGCTCGAGGACAGGGCGCTCCGCGCCGGACAGGACAATGAGGACTCGCGGGAATCGCGGATACCGCTCCCGCCACGCGGGCCGCCGGCTGGATCCGGCCGGCGTGTGGTCGTGGTAGCGGATGTAGCCGGCGAGCTTGCGAGCCAGCCGGGCAACCGGCATCGTCGCGCGGTCCAGCTCGACGAACAGCGTCCGCTGGGTCCGCCGGCGTGCCTCGTCGACGACGTAGTGCAGGACGGCGTCGGCGATCACGACGCCGCGCCGATCCCCCGCACGGTCGCGGAACTGGTGGGCGACCTCCGGTGTCCAGGACAGCGGCCCGCACTCGTCGCCGCGCTCCCGTGCTGTCTCGACGAACGCGAGACCGGTCTCGACGACGTCGAGCGTGTGCTCCTGCAGCAGGTGCGCGACCGCGGTGCCCGGCAGCCGGTACGCGCGGGCGTCGACCGTCCCGGCTGCCTCGACGGCCTCGGCGCCGGTCGGGGTGACGTGCCAGGTGCGGGGCCGGTGTTCCCGGGCGATCCGGTCAGCGAGGCCGGCGCGCCGCAGACCGGCGAGCTTCGCCCGGACGGTGACCGGAGACAGCATCGGAGCGACCAGCCGCCGGACTTGCTCCGTGGACATCAGCCGGTGCCAGTAGAGGACGGTCAGGGCGTCACGCTGGACGACGTCGAGGTTCATGCCGGTCACTCCACGGTCGAGGTCAGGTCGATCCCGGCGCCGCTGCCCCGCGTCGGCGGACGTCCGCGTCGCGGCTGCGGAGCTGGCCGCTCGGCCTGCAGGACATCGAGAATCCGGTCGTCCAGGTCCTCGAGCTCGTCGAGCACGTCACCGATCGGGCGGCGGGCGAGGTTGGCGTCGAGGGCTTGGTCGACGTCGTCGTTCCACTCGGGGTGGAAGTGCTCGGCGAACTCGTCGTCGACGTGCAGGCCGCGGATCTTGAATGGCGTCGTGCGCTGGCCGCCCAGGGTCATGGTGACGACATGGTGGAACTGCTCCAGCTCAGTCACCGTCGCCGGCTGCACCAAGCCGCCGAACTCGCGCGCGACGGTGCGAGCGCCGTCGATCGCGGCGGCCGAGGTCATCAGCAGCGACTGGTTCTGCAGCAGCGCCCGCCGGGTCTCGGCGGCGAGCCGGTCCGGCATCTGGTTCATCGCGTGCAGCGCGACCCGGTACTTACGCAGCTGCTCGAGGATCGCCGCGAGGTAGCCGCGGGAAGCGCCGTCGACCGCCGCGAGCTCGTCGACGAACGCGTCGCACCTGCGCCGCTGCTCCACCGGCGTATCGGCGCGGGAGCGGCCGGCCCGGAACAGGTCGTAGATCATGAACGAAGTGATCAGCTTGTTCGTCTCGCCGGTGCCGCTGGTGCAGACGAACACGATCCGGCCGGTGTCCATCGCGCGGCGGACGTCATAGGTGGTCACCGAGGAGCCGAGGAACGCCGAGAGGGTCGGGCTGGTCCGCAGCCGGTTGATGATGTTGGTGACGACCGTCGTCGCGTCCGGCGCCAGCTTCGGGAACGAGTCCGTCCAGTACCTGCGCACGCTCGGCTTGAGCGCCGGCAGGACCGACTCTCGCCACGCCTCGTCGTCCAGCAGCGTCGGGATCTGGAAGATCGTCGGCGCGCAGTCCGCCGGAAGCCGCATCGCGAGGTAGCAGAGAGCTTCGCAAGCCTTGGTCAGGATCGACTTCGCCCGTGGAGCGGCGTCGCCCCAGCCCAGCGCCGCGGCGAACGAGGTCACGACCGCGTCGACCCGGTCCTCGATGTCGGACTCGGTGAAGTCCTGCATGCTCAGCGGGTTCCAGCCCGGCAAGCGCTTGCTCCGGCCGCGGACGTCGAGGTTGACCTCCCACAGCCGGCCTCGTAGCGCCGGGTCGGAGAGGTAGGGCTTGGCGCGTTGCCAGCCGTCGGCGTGCGGGTCGAGGAACCACACCCCACCGCCGAGCCGGGCGATCTCGATCGCCTGCGCCAGGGCCTCTTCGGTCTTGCCGAAGCCGGCCTTGCCGAAGCGGGCGGAGAACAGGAGCTCGCGCAGGGGCACACCGACCAAGCGCTCGTCGCCGTTGACGTCGGTGACGTAGCCGAGCCGCACCAGCCCCGTCCCCGGCCGGTACGTGGGCACCTCGCGCGGCGCCGGAAGCACCCAACCGCGGCTGCGGGCGATCGCCGGCGACTGGCAACGTCCGGACGGCGGCTTCAGCAGGCCGGCGATCTCGCTGGTCGTCACGAGCGACCCGGGCCGTGACTTCGCCAACCCGGTCCGGAACCGCCGGTCGAACAGCCGACGAAACAGGACGGTGTCCGCACCGAAGTGCCAGCCCAGGATCCGCGGGCCGCGGACTCGCCAGTAGTTCTCGCCGCGGAAGACGTCGAACGCCCCGATCACGCTCCGCAGGTGCGCTTGAGCCCGCCCCGGGATTTCCGAGACACACCGGATCAGGACCTGAACAGCGAATACCGGCTCATCGGTCACGAACTTGTTCGTCACTCGTTCAGGGGCGCGTGTCGCATTTCGTGAACGACCCCCGGCCTGCGCTCGCGCGATCGGCAGGAACTCCCCCAGCAGTTCTGACGCAACATCGGCTACTACGCCGAACGGCCTCACACCGTTTCGGCCGGAATGAGGTTGGACGCGGCGAGCCAGGTGCCGGATACGCGCCGGCGTCAATGGGATCAAGTCGAGACAGACCTGCACGGATTCGCCGAGGTCCACGCGGACGTCACCGAGCGCGTTCGCCAGCGTCTGGAGTGGATCGTCCGGTCGGACTGGCAAGGCACGCAACGGAAGATGTCCCGGGCGCGCGAGCACGAGCTCGGCGCGAGCCACATGCAGGTCCGGCGAAGACGGCTGACGATGCACGGCGGGTTCTCCTCCCACGACGGCGGGATTGAACGGGTTTCAACCTCAGTCACGGGTATGCGTCAACCGTTTTGATGCGCTCGACGAGGGGGTGAAATTTCCTTTCCAGCCGAGTCGTGGATACACTCACCGGCGGAGCGCCGCGCATTGTGAGCCGCCTCTTAGTCGCACATCTACCCCCGAGGAGTACTTCAATGGCCCAGAAAGTCCTCGTCGAGATCCTCGACGACATCGACGGCAGCGCCGCCGCCCAGACGATTCAGTTCGGTCTGGACGGGGTGAGCTACGAGATCGACCTCGCCGATGAGAACGCCGCCGCCCTGCGCGACGAACTCGCCCGGTTCGTCGGTGCCGCACGTCGCGTCGGCGGTCGGAAGGTCCGCGTCGCGACCGGCCAGTCGACCGCGCCCACCGCGTCCGATCGCCAGCGCAATCAACAGATCCGTGCGTGGGCGAACGCGAACGGCTACGAGGTCTCCGAGCGAGGACGTCTCTCCTCCGAGGTGGTCTCCGCTTACGAGCAGGCCCAGGTCGCAGTGCCCGAAGCTCCCGCGCCGCGAAAGCGCTCTCCGCGCAAGAAGGCCGCCGCCTGACGCGGCAAGCGTGGCCAGCAGATCACTGGGGAGAGATCACCGCTGTTGTCCCGTCGGCGGCGAGGAGACATCACCCTCGCCGCCGACAGAGGACGTTTCACCCTCGGACGTCGCCCGCCGGATCTCGACGTCGGGGTAGATGAGCTTGTTGAGCACGCCGGTCACCGACTCGCGCCCCTCCACGCTCATCACCAGCTTCCCGAACTCGGGCTCGGTCCCGAACCGCACCCGCACCCCGACGACCGACTTCGGCACCCACCCGTGCACGGGCCGCACCCGCCCGAGCTGGTGCGCGAACGCGAGCACCGCTTGAGGCGAGGGATCGAAGCCGGCGGTCGGCAGCAGATCGAACCGGACACGGGAGCGGAGGTGGTGGGAACGAAGGTGTCGGTGGAGGACGAATACCGCGATCAGGATCGCGGCCACGGCGGTGGTCACCCACCAGAACGCGCCGCTCGCGACGAGGTCGCCCAGACGGAGCGCCTTCGGCGCGCTGTGTTCCAACATGTCCTGGCGGCCATGCGTGGCGGGGAACATGTCGGCATTCGGGGCCAGCCCCAAATCTCCCGCGCAACCAGCGCGAACCGTATCGCTAGCCAGCCGCGCGGACGCGCTGCCAACGCAAGGGCCAACGATCATTCCGCTCCGGTTTGTCGACATCATCGTCGCTTCGCCTTTCCGCTTGCTCCTGTCATGAGATCAAGACAGGTCGTTCATTCACGTACTTCCATGCAGCGGCGCGAGGCACCGCGACCCGTTGCATCGAGTCGAGTAACTTTTCCGGCAAGATACGGCCATGAAATTTCCTCGGCTGGCTCGTGGCGTTCGCGCTCAGGTGCGACGTCCATGGCTGATCGCAGCAGCTTCCCTGATCGGCGCAGTCGGTTTTGTGCTGCTCGTCCTCGGCCCGCTGTCGTGGTGGCTGACCACCGGCGAAGCACGCGGCCTGCGGGGCAAGGAGCAAGCTGATGCGGTCAACGCCGTCCGGCAGACGGTTCTACTGGCTTTCGCCGGCGCAGCAACCTTGAGCGGCGCGGCCTTCACGGCAAGGTCCTTTGCCTTGACCCGCCGCGGGCAGGTCACAGAACGGTTCCACAAAGCCACTGCACAGCTCGGAGCTTCGACGCTAGAAGAGCGATTAGGTGGCATCTACGCACTCGAGCAAGTGATGAAAGAGTCCCCCAGGGACCACGCCGCAGTCCTCGAGTTGTTGTGCACCTTTGTCCGAGCGCGCTCGTCAGCGCGGACTTTCGCCGACGACGCCGAGCCCGACCCACCATGGCAACGATCAGATGAGCCGCCGTACCCGCCCGAACCGAAAGCTCTGGTCATAGACATCCAGGCCATCATCATCGTCATCGCGCGGCGCCCCGACCGGCCAGAACATCATCGGCCGATGCTGCTCGGCGCCGCACTTCCCCGCCTTTGGGCACGCCATCACGAATTCGAACACCCACCTCGGCTCTCCTGGGTGTATCTGACCCAAGCCGATCTCCGCCGCGCCGATCTGAGGGGCGCCGATCTCACCACGAGCATGCTCAACTACGCAGACCTCCGGGGTGCGATGCTCGGAGATGCTCAACTTCAGAACGCCCACTTGTACCGCGCAGATCTACGCAAAGCCGTCCTTGAACGCGCCGATCTGACCGGTACCACTCTGTCCGGCGCGAACCTTCTGGACGCGGAAGGCATCAGCGCCGAACAGCTTGCTCGTGCGGTGATCGACGCCGACACCGTCTTACCGGCAGAGCTGCAGGACGACCCGTGGGTCGCAGCTCGCCTACGTGTATGTGTGGCAGCACAGGAGGCTGGAGGCCGAACGATACGTCCGGCCCCCACACCGAAGCCGCTTGCCCCGGCGGATTGAATCGCCGTTGACGTCCCGGCCGCCTTCGATCAGCTCTAGGGCGAGACGTAGATCGACTCGTATGGGGAGAGTCCGGTGCCCTCGAAACCGTAGACGACGTACGGTGTCTCGATTTGGTTGTCCGGCGGGAAGACGAGGTAGGCGTTCTCCGGGACCTTGACGAGTCCGCTGCCCGCGGTCGCGATGTATTCGACGACCAGAGTCGTGCCCGACGCGTCGACGTAGTGGGCCGGGAAGCCCCACTGGTTGGTCGCCGCGTTGATCGCGGTCATGAAGGCTGAGGCGTCTCCGGTGAACTGAACAGCGGCGTACCGCTGCGGTGTCTTGACGTAATAGCTCGTCATCTCCGCTCCGATCCTCTTGAGGTAACCGGAGTCGCCGGCAGCCCGGGGCCTGTTACGGGATCGGGCGAGGCGCTGGCATCGCCAGCGGAACCCCCGGGTTCATCACCGCGCGGGCCGGGTGGCGCCGAACGCCTTTCCGATGCTGTCCACCCGAACGGGTTTGCCGAAGTCCGGCGCGTTGATCATCGAACCGTTCGAGACGACGAGCCCGACGTGAGTGATGTGGCTCGGACTGCTCCCGAAGAAGACGAGATCCCCTGGCTGCGCACGATCTGTCGCGATTCGTGGTCCCGCGACGTACTGGGTCTGCGCGGTACGCGGCAGATCGATGCCAGCCGAGGCGTAGGCCGCCTTGGTCAGCCCCGAGCAGTCGAAGCCCCGATCGCCGTTGGCCGGACCGTCACCGCCCCAGACGTAGGGCAGGCCGAGCTGGTCGCACGCGAAGGCGATCGCAAGCTGCGCCGCGTGGTTCGGTGCCTGCACGGCACCGCAGTTGTAGCGCTGCGCCTGTGCGAGCACCTTCTGGACGTACCACTCGGCGTGGTTGTAGGCGAAGATCGCGCCGTGGAGATCCCGGCCGTCGCGGGCTCCGGAGTCGCAGAGGTAGGCCGCGGCGGTGTAGATCGCGTCGTGCGGGTTGTACCGCGACGGCGGACGCGCTCCGCCGGGCGCGATCGGGTGCCGGGCGACGACGCTGTCGAAGGTGGACTGCAGGAACTGCATCGGACCGCCGGCTCCGGCGCTGTTGCTGCCGCTGTGGATGCCGGGCAGCTTGGCACGGCCATGATCGGTTTCGATCTTGCCGATGGCGGCGAGGATCGACCAGTCGAGCCCTGGGCAAGTCTGTGCGGCCTGGCGATAAAGGACAAGGTAGTCAGCCGGAATGTCCGCGACCAGACCGGTCGTGGGCGCGGCTGCGGAGCTAGTGTCGCCTGGCCCGGCGAGCGAGGTCAGCAGGACGACGACGATCAGCACGCAGACCGCGGGCGGCCCGAACAGAAGCAGCGCGGCGAGACAGCCCCAGCGGCCGGGGTGTTCACGGACCTGACCTCGCGCGATCTCGGCCGCCCGCAGGGCGAGTAGCGGGTTCATCGCCCGCTTCCCGGGCTACTGAGCCGATCACGTAGTCGCTGTGCCCACGGCGCGGGCGGCGGGAGCATCCCAGGAGGCAAGGATTCAGCCGCCGGTACGGACGGCTTCGCAGGTCGGCGACTGCCGACCGCGGCCGCCAGATCGGTGCCGGTGAACTCCGGTGCCCGGCTGACCGGCGACGGTGTCGCGGCGGCGACCTCAGCGTCGAGGTACGTCGGCGGCCCCTGCCGCTGCCGGTCTGGGCGGTCGCTGAGCGCGGATAGCGCAGTGGTGGCGGCCTGCCACGCCGGCACTGCACCCGTCGCCGTGCCGAGGTTGCCGGCGTAGACGGCCGAGTAGGCCTTCGCGGCGTCGGCGCGGCGAGCCAGCGTGGCTTTTGCGACACCGGCCTTCGCAGTAAGGGCCGTCTGCGCACGCTGAGCGGCTTGGGGCCACGAGACCGGCGCCCCCACGGTGTACTTGAGCACCTTCCCGCCGGCCTGCCCACCGGCGCGGCCCGCAGTGACCAGGCGATCCTTTAAGCGCCCGACCGGGGCGAAGGTCTCCGCGAACGCCGAGGTCCCGGCCTTCACCGTCCGAGCGAGTCGAGCCGGGCCGGCGGGGACGACCGGCGTCGGCAACGCCTTCGGAGCCCGGCCGGGCTGGCCCAGTCGCTGCAACCGGGAGCTGACCTGGCCCCGGACACGCTGAAGGTTCGCGGCGAGGCGTTTGCGGAACAGGAAGCCGGAGAAGACGACCAGGTCGATCACCGCGAACCGGACGAGCTGGGGACCGAGGTCGGCCAGCATGAGGGTCCGCAGCAGCACGGTCATGACGGCGAGGAAGGCCATGCTGGCCAGGAGCTTGGCGATGGTGGCGGCGACCGAGCTGACCCGGTAGGCAAGCTGGTGCTGCATCGAGGGCACCAACGCGGCGACCAGCGCAAGTGCAAGCAGCAGCCCCTCGAACAGCAGCAGGTACGGGGCGACGACCTGGACGGCGTTCAGGCAGATCACCAAGATCGCGAACAGCAGCATCGCGATCGCATACAGCCAAGCCCCGAGCGCGCGATCGCCGTCGGCGACCTCGTTGTACTTGCCGTAGTCCCCCGGGCAGCCGTCGAGCTCCCGGGCCTTGGTGCTGTCGTCCTTGCCGGACCAGGGCCCGTCGTCGAGGACCTTCTTGACCGAGTACTGACAGGCCCCGGCGATGCCTTTGACGCGGCTGATCGGCGTGCCGTAGTTGAGCGTCTCCCACGGCGTGATCAGCAGGTTGTCGATGAACGCCTGCCCGATCGGCGCGGCCGGATTCCCGGTGCCGCCGGGTTCCTGGCCCATGATGACGCTGGAGACGTCGGCTCCGAGCTCTCGGCTGAGCGAGAGGACGCCGTCGTCGCCGATGAGGACGTCGACGGGGTGGGTGAGGATCGCGATGGCGAGGACGTTGACCGCGATGGCGGACGCGGTTTCCCGCCATGCTCGTGTGGTGAGACCACGGAAGAACAGCAGGCCGAGGTAGCAGGTGGCGATGAGCATCGCGATCTCGCGTAGCTTCAGCTCGCCGATGACCGAGGTCTGCCAGATGCCTTCGAGATCGCGGGCCGGTGCTTTGATCCAGTCGAAGACCTGGGTGGAGGCGGCCCATTCGGTGAACCAGACCGAGAACCCGACCGCGTATTTGCCGACGGCGAAGCCGATGTTGCCCAGCCACAGCCAGATCGCCGGCATCGGGTTGTCCAGCAGCGATGGCAAGTTGGCGAAGAGGTCGTAGTTGTGCAGGTCGCGGCCGTACCCGTCGTCGATGCTGAAGATGCCGCCAAGGTGAACGTGATGACCGGGGTCGTCCTGCAGCGGCAGCGGCGGCGCGTCCGGATCCGGCTGCGGCGACGTTGGCTGATTGCCGGGTACCCACAGGCACGTCGGATACGGCTCGCACGGGTCCTGCGGGCGCGGCGTGGTCGGAAACGGCGGTGAACCCGGCGGATTCGGCGGCAACGGAAGCGTTTGCGCCATCCCGACGTGCGGCAAAAGCAGTCCGATGAGGACGATCACCGTGACGAGTGTGAGCACGCGGGTTCCGCCAGTCGTGCGCTTCATCGCCAGTCGCCTCCAGTCGCTGTGTCCTGTTGAGACACGGCGCGCGGAGCGACGTTCAATGCGCCTGGTGGCCCCGGGTGACGGTCGGCGTCGTCAGGACGGCGTCCGGCAGCGCGCGGTACGGCTGGGTGAGGACCTTGACCTTGCCGACGCGGCCGGCGTGGTCACGCACGAGGAACTCTCCCGCCCGGGCTCGGCGCTCGTCTTCGCCGCCGGCTGGGTTCAGCGGGGCCAGGTCCTTGGTGACGATCTCGTGATAGCGGGCGTCAGCGGGGTCGACGCCGAGCCAGGCCAGGCCGTTGCGGGCGAGTCCGTTGTCGCGGTGGCGGCCGAGGAACCGCACGGCGATCAGGCCGCGCAGGACGTCGTCGCCGAGGTCCTGCGGTGCATGCGACCCGAAGGCGGCGTCGGCGCCGTGCTTGCGGCCATCGCGGACGAACTCGAGTGCGATCTGCTGGCCCTCCGGGGTGCCGGTGACGTTGTAGGCCTCGTCGCAGATGAACTCGCCCCAGCGTCCAGGCGTAAAGCAGATCTCCTTGGCGATTGCGGCGATCAGAAGGTGGAAGGCACGGCCGAACAGCTTGCGCGGCGGGATCCTGGCAGCCATCCGCTCGTTGCTCATCTCCAGCGCGCTCGGCAGCGGGATCTCGTTGGTGCAGAACACGACCATGTCCGCATCGAACAGGTCCACCGGCGCGAGATCGGGGTCGAAGATCGGGCGGGTGATCGGGTCGCGCCGTAGCCGCTCGAGCCGGTCAGCCAGTGCGCGGGCCGCCGGGTCGCGGCCGCCATGCTTTCGGAGCGTGTCGACAAGTCGGTTACTGGAGGCGCCGGGCTGGCCGCTGACGTCGTCGAGGCCGCGGCCGAGGGCGTCCCGCTCGGCGGAGTTGGACTCCAGGTCGAGCCAGGACGCGAAGAAGGTCTCGGCGATGCCGGTGCTGGACTTGCCTGCGGTGCGGAAGACGCGCAGCGGGTCGCACGAGTGTCGGAGCTCAGCCGCGGCAGGGCGGTCGTCGAGGCTGGGGTCGATGATGTCGACGATCTGTGCATTCCCCGGCAGCGCGCCGGCGACCGGCACCCATTCACGACTGCGGGTCCGATCGATGACAATGACGCGGCCATCGAGCATCAGCCGCACGACCGCGGCGACGTTCTTCAACACGACCGACTTGCCGGCGCCGAGCTCGCCGATCACGGCGATGCCGCCAGAGGAGTCATGCGTCGGCCCGTAGGTCGGATCGAGCAGGAACGGGGCGATGGCGCCGCCGTCGACGGTCAGCCCGAACAGCGCGCCAGCCGGATCCCCGAAGTCGGTCGCCGACACCGGCAGCAGCATCGCGGCGTCGGTGGCGAGGAGGTTCTGGCTGCATTCGCGCACCACCATCGGCGTCCGGCTGCCCGGCAGCAGCGCCTGATACAGCTGCCGCTGGCCGCCGAGCGGACGTTCCCACCGGTACTCCCCGCCCAGGAACGCCTGCCGCAGCGCTTTGGCGCGGGCGTCGGCATCGCGGGCGGTGGCGCCCCAGACGCACGCGACGACGCCGACTTCGAGGTCAATCTCGGTGGAGCTGGCGCCGAGGCGGGCGTTCTTGTGCTGGATCTCCTCCTGCGCCGAGACGACGTCCGCCGGGACGCCCGCGGTGTCGCCGGCGTGCTCCTCATCCTGGCTCATCAGATCCCGGGTCCGCCGCCGGTTGACCGCCCGAGCGTCCTCGTTGGAGCGGGCGGTGATCCGCAACGCGTAGTCAACGCCGAAGCCGATGTCGGCCAGCCGCGCGAGGATCTCGTGGCCGGGGAAGGTGAACGCGCGCGGCATCTCCGCCAGGACGAGGTAGGCCTGGTAGCTGGTGATGGCGCCGTCGTCGTGCGGGGTCACGCACTTGACGAACCGGCGGTTCAGCAGCCCGAGCGGTCCCCAGCCCTGCCGGTCCGCGGGCGGGTCGGTGCGGCCGCCCTCGTCGAACACACATGAGCGCAAGGTCGTGATCCGGGCGCGGCCACTCCCCCGTCGCACGGTCGCGCCGGTGTTGTGCACTGCGGCCGCGCGGTCGAGCTCTGGCTCGTCGACGCCGCGGACCGGTGCGCGGCAGAGCCACCACAGCAGCTCGGCCTCTGTTGCCGGCCGCATCGGGATCGCGCCCCCCAGCTCCTGCGCCGCTACCCGAGCCCGCTCTCGACCGGCTGCGACCGCGGCTGCTGACGCCGGTCGAGCTGGAAGACCGAGCTGGTCGCCCAGCGCTGCGCTCGTCGCGCGGAGCATGGCCTGGGTGGCTTCTTTCCAGCCGTGCCCGGACAGGGGCTTGGCGAGCCAGTAGCTGCAGCCGAGGACGTCAAGGGTGTCGAGCTGGTCCCAGGCGTTGTGGACGGTCTCGGCCCAGTGCGGGTTCGCGTCGAGGTTAATGCCTTGGAGGCAGCGTTGGACGATCGCGTGGGCGTGGACTTGCTCGCACAGCGAGGCGATCATGACCTCGCCCCGTAGGGACTTCATCAGCGTGACGGTGCGGTCGTAGAGCTCGCGCAGCTGGCGGCCGGTGGAGCGGGCGCTTTCGTGCGGCAGCAGCCGCCACACCGCCCACGTCGAGCCATCGACGCAGAACAGCAAGTTGCCCGCCACATCGGTCACCGGCCTTTCCATCACCGCTCCCGGGCCTGGGCCAGCACCAACTGCAACGGCGAGGCCGGTGTCTGCTCCACATCCCTGTCCGGCAAGTGCACGTACAGGCTGGTGCGGGTCCGTTCGGGTCGTGCCGGCCGATACGGACGACGGCCGAGCGTGCCGGCCCTTGGCGCGAGCAGGTGGGCGCCGAGCCCGACCAGCCAGCCCAGCGGCGTCCGCGACTCGATCCGGGCGCGCCGGAGGAACACTGCCGACAGCGGCAGTCCCCAGCGGGCCGGACCGAGCCAGTCCAGCAGCGGCAGCTTCCACACCACGACCAGCAGAACGAGGAACAGCGCGCCTTGGGTGACGGTGTAGGGGCCGCCGGGGAGGTAGCCGCCGTCGCGGCCGGGCATCCGCCCGAACATCCTCGGAAACCGCCGCGACCGTGTGTAGGAGCGGCCGACCAGCACGTCGCCGCGGCTCTTCGGCGCGCTCAATGGGTGAACCAGGCGCCGAACATGCCGGCGACCCCGTCGAGGTTGAGCAGGATGCCGAGGAAGATCGCGGCGATTACCCCGTACTTGATCGCTCGGGTGAAGTTCCCGCGGGTACCGATCAGCAGCCCGATCCCGCCGACGATCGCCGCCAGCAGGATCAGCCGGCGGACGGACTGGTCACCCCAGGCCAGGTTGGTGTCGACCCAGGACTTCACGTCCGCAGCAAGCACGATCATCAGACGTTCTCCTCGGCCTCAGCGGCCCGCGATCAGCGGCGCCGGATCGATGCGATTGATCTCCCACCGGCCCGCCCGCGCGATCAGCGTCAGCGCGTAGTCGACCGGGGTGTTCTGGCCGGTGGCGTCCCATCCCCGGGCATGAGTGAGGCTGTGGATAACCGTCCCGTCGACCGGCCGAGCGGCCTGACCCGGCTCGAACTTCTCGTGCGTGCGCACCTCGGCCACCTGCACCGCGGCAAACGGCGCCGGCTTCGGCAGCCCGAGGCTTGCTCCAGGGCTGACGAACCGGTCGAGCTGGCCTTGCCCCGCCAGGTAGGCGCCCAGAAACCCCGCGACCGACTGTCCGATCGGACCAGCCGGATCGGTGACCTCGTCGTAGGCGAGCACAGCAACGCCGAGCGTGCCGGGGCACGCGACTGGCGAGGGCAGCGAGGTGGCGACGTAGGCATCGCCGGTCCCGGCCATCGCGACCTGCGCGCACAGCAGCGACGCCCTGCGCTTGCCGTCCGGCTGCAGCACCAGCACGTCCCCCACCACCACGACCGACCACACACCAGGCGCCGGGGACGTCGCCGAGACGACCGCGGTGTCGACCGGAACCTGCGTTCCTGCCGCACGCTGGGACTTCATCCCCGGCGGGTAGAAGACCTCCAGCTCGGCGGAGTCGTCTCGGGTCGCCGAGAGCCAAGCGCGCACGTACATCTCCGCCCAGCCCTCCGGCGAAGCGGCCGGCGCGGGTGCGCCGCCGTCCCGCAGCGGCGGCACACCCGCTGGCTGGAGAACGACCAGTCCGGCGATGGTCAGCAGCGGACTGGCCAGCACGGCCAGCCACGCCACGACCCGGCCGACCCGGCGAGTCGCGCCACGGATCGCGGACTCGGCATCTGCGTCCGGCAACAGCTCATCCAGCACTCCTCCGCCAGAGCGGCCGCGACGACCAAGCACGACACGACCTCCTCCGCCGGTTCCGGTTGCTGCTCGAAGGCATGCACGCCGGGCCGCGGTCTGATTCAGCCGGCCCGAGGAAGCTCGTGGCCTGGGTACTCCGCCGCGGCTTCGGCCAGCTTCTCGAAGGCGCGGCGGCGGTGAAGGGTGATCGTCGGTTGGCTGAGGCCGATCAGCGTGCCGATCTGGCGGTCGGTGGCCACGCCGTCGCGGCCGGCCGGATCACCGAAGTAGCGGGTAATCAGGATGGCAGCGGAGTGCTCGTCGAGCCGCTCCTGCTCGACCGCCCACGACAGCAGCTCGAGCAACTCCTCCGAGGCGTCCACCTCCGCCGGCACTGCCGCCAACGGCCGGTGCACCTGGTCATCGTCGATGCTGACGACGTCCGCGGCGGCCTGCCCGTGGTCGACACCAAAGTCCCGCTGCGCAGCTCGCTGCGTCTCCCGCACGAGGTTCGCCGCGACATGATGCCGACGTCGCAGCGGGTAGCAGCGAGTCTGCTCCCACAGGTGCCCGATCACCGCCGCTTGGATGTCGCGGCTTTCCTCGGACGCTGACACGCCTCCGCCGGTCACCCCGCGCCGGATACCGACCGCGATACCCGCTGTGCGAGCCGCCCGGATGACGCGGCCGACGATACCCGGAACAGCCGGCAGCATCGCGTTCACGACGATCTCGGCCGCGGTGACGCCCGCGCCGTCCGGGCTTTGCGGCGTGCGCCAGGAGAGCGTGCAGCACCTCGTCGTGGCGGGCGTAGTCGCGAGTGGACAAGAGGTCGGCCAGGCTCTGGTGGCACATGATCGCCGACAGCGTCGGCTCCTCGGCGGACCACTCGAGCAGGGCCTGGTCGAATCGCGCCAATCGCGGGATTGCCGGAATTGGACCTGCAGCATCGTCAACGGGCTGTTTACAGTCGATCGGATGGTCATGGGCCGTCTCCTTCGCTCAGATGAACAAGATCCGAGCGAGCTTCCGAGGTGGCGCTCGCGCTGCTCCTGGCCCGCGCGCTTGCCCTGGCTGGGGAGCAAGCTGTAATTCACACGGTTGGGCGAAGGCGGGGCCACAGCACCACGTCGGTCCTGGGTGGCCCACCACGGACGTCGGCAAGGCCGCCCTGATGCCGCCGAAGACCCAAGCGTCAGTCGACGTGACGAAAACAGCGCCGGAACTCCACAGCGGTGGCCACCCCCAGCGCCACTCCGCCGTAGACATCGTCGGGCCAGTGCGCCGCGTGCGCGGCTGGCTATAGCAGACGATCGCCGCGAGGGTGTCACCCAAAATCCAGCCGACTGCCGCAAGATGGTGACAGCCGTAGCGCGTGCAGCGACAATTGTCGCGTGCTTGGAGGGGAACGACGGCGACCGCGGGCGCTCCGTAAGAGCACGACCCGCCGGAAGGTCACGAGCGCGGGGCCTCCCGACGGCCGACCTGCGGAGCCATTGCGTGGATCACGGTCATGCCGCTCACTTCAGCGAGCAGGCCTCTCGCTGCCGCTCGCCCGCGGCCGAGCCAGCTCAGCATTGCCCAGCCAGCAGTCCCCCGTGAGCGGCCATGCTGACGGCGATGATCAGGAGATTGAGTGGCGACTTCTTGGCAAGTCATTGACGTCGATCTCACCGCGGCCGCCGGGCTCGGCTTCCTGCACCACGCACCGGAGTTTCTCGATCCAGCCGGATACCAACCACGACGCGAACTGCAGATTCGACGTCATCCCAGCCAACTGGAGGGAGCGCCCAATTCCTGGTGGGACCACCAGCCGGTTTGGGAAGGCCGGCGCTGCACCGACCGACCGAGGTTCGGTTGCCAGTCGCCAACGCCAGCAATCAATCTGCTGGACCCGGACCGCGAACACATCCCCACGCGAGCCCGACCAGCGCAGACGCAATCTGACCTTCAGGGGCGCGGCCTGCCCGCCGCGCCCCTTCCGGCCAACGTTCAGCCGATCCGCGGATCAACCAAACCCACGATCGAGCCGATGATCGCTTGCATCTCCACCGGACGGAGGATGAACGCAAGCGTTCCTAGCGCGGCGAGCGTGACCACGAAGATCCCGCTCACTATAGTGAATCGCATGGCTTCGCGCGCCGCCTTCGGCTCACGAAGCACAAAGAGCAAAAAGGTCCACATGTTCGCTGGCCCTCGACACGACGAATTCGCCGCACTGGAAGACCGACGTCTTCGGGGACCTCGGGTAACGGTAGCCAAGTAAGTCCTCTCATCACGGGAACCGGCGTCGCACACGGACCTGCACCTCGCGCCTCTGCAAGAAGCCCGCGCACATTTGGAGTATTACCCTTTCCGTGCGTAAGCGCCAACAGTGTGACACTTGGTTGATTTGCCCCCTTTAGAGTGAAGATCACTCCAGCGGCAAGACGCTCCGTGAGATTCACGCGGGAAATCCTCCAGCCGGGCGGTAACACCTGATCCGCTTTGAGGATTAATCGCGAACTCTCACACGAAGAGCGAGAATGATCTTGCGAGTCCCCCTAGACGGCCTAACTATGTGATACGTGTCACTCTCTGGGCTGGACACCGCCAATTTCCTGTCGAGCGGTGCCCAGGTAGACCACAACAGGCCGAGGTCAGGCGTTGCCGCCATCGAATTGGGCGGCCTTGCGCGCTGCAGGAGGTTCAGTCAGACGGATAGAGGTCCAGTTGCGCAGCCGAATCATTGAGTTCGCGAGCCTCGGACAGGAGCGTCTCAAGCCGATTTCGGTCGACGCTCCAGCCGAACAACAAGCTCGCATGCCCCAGAAGAGTCAGCATCGCGATCACGGCCGCCGAGCCAACCAAGTCACTTAACGGACCTGGCGACAGCTTCGTGTGGAACCCAGCCCTCTGAGAGTCGACACGCCGGACGTGGAGGCCAGCCGTTCCATAAGCGCCGTTGACCGACCAAGTCGCAAAGCTCATCTCCACGGCCAGGCTACGATAGATGAACGAACTCTGCGGATCAGCGAGTCGACTGGGTACCGTTACGTTTTGAGCCTCGGCAGTGGCGAGCACTTCCGACTGCCGCGCAGCGACATGCTCAGCGTCAGCGCCGAATCCTGAAATCGCCTCAAGCGCCTCACGCACAGCCACACCGAAGCGCGGGCCATCTAAGTTTGCCATCTGCTCGAAGCGAGCAGCGACCATAACCAATCCATGCAGAGTCGCAAAAGCCTCGATAGGCAAAAATGAGACGATCAGCTGTCGAACTGCCTGAAAGAGCGACGTCCCCTGTCCGAATAAATTGAAGGCGAATAAAGATGCTTGCGTGTGAGATCGCCCCACTCCGCTCCCCACCGCCAAGTCCACCATCGGAATGACTGCATCGAGCAGCCTCTTGAGCGGTGAGGCAGACTCTCGCTCGACCACGATCTCTTCATCACTAATCTGCGCCGGAGCTTGACCACTCTCAAGGCGTCCGTGAACACCTAGTCGTTCTATCCGAAAGCCGATGTCGGGATGCGTTCGGACAGTCATTTTTTCCCGATGTGTAATCGTGAAGGCCGATCCCTCACGCATGACCGAGTCAACTCCCGAACTCCACACGAGTCGGGGGTAACGTTCCCCTTCCTCGGCGGGATCCTCTGCAGTCCCCGTCAAGTGTCCGCGCACAACCTTACGCAGGGATTGAACGTCCATAGGGCCGACATCGTTCAGCTTTTCCGCGATCCCCTTCGGGAGATCAAGCAAGTCCACGATAGTTCGCCGAACGTATTGAAAGGTCTTGTCAGCGCAAGCGATGGCATGTTTCGCAACGGCGTTCAGCTCCAGGATCCCGTGTTCAAGGCCGTCACTCGCCTTTTTCGCTGTTCGGTAAGTCGGCGCATCACCGCGAAAGATAACAGTCGATCGTATCCGCGCCCCCAGAAGTTCTCGCCACCTCGGATGATTCGGGTCATCCGTTACGAGGCTATGTTCATTCGCTATCTCTTCTTCTGAAACATCCGTGCGCGCGATGATTTTGCGAATTACAGCCTTGGTCAGATTCTCGGCAGCGATCCACAGATAGTTCAGCGCAAGCCACTCGCCGCCGATGTACCACTCACGCAACGCCAGCTCGTAGTGACGCAGCGCTCTGCTGATGCGCTCGTTGTCGGCCGCACCCATGAACGCCAGGCAAACCGCATCGAGGTGTGACACCTCGAGGCTGCGCCCCGGGGGCACGGGACCACGCTCTTCCGCGATGAAGACTTGAAGATAGTCGCGCTCACCACCGGAAGCGAAAGTCTCGTACGCAAGCACCACCTCCACCAGCCCGACGCGGACGTTCGCGACGAATCCGACCAAGTTGGCGATGGGTCGAGCAACATTCGGGAATTTGGCCACCGCCTCGTCCAGCGAAAGAGCGTGGCCACGCACCTCCACGACCAACTCGCGTGGCAGCTTTTTGCCTTCGTCGTCGACCCAGCGGGTAAACGCGCGAACCCGAAGGGGCTGAGAGTCGATCTCAGGCGCATACACGGACAGTTCCCAGCCGCCCTCAGGGAGGAATCTCGCTGAAGATGTCGCTTGAAGCACGACGGTGTAATCGCTTCCAGCGGCGTCCGAGGTACTCAGTTCAGACGTCGGACCGGCCTGCGGCTGGTCATTCGTGCTCATAATACGAAGACGTCCGAGATTCCCCGGGCGTAACACCGGGATCGCAGCCCCCCGGCAGGCCACGTCACGCCTCGGCCGCCAGCAGGAGTTCGAGCAGCCCCGGCGAGCGCGCGCGTATTCAGCATCCAGAGCGCACCGCCCCGATGCGCACACCACGGGTCGGCACGAGATGGTCGAGCGCCTCCCGCTCCAGGATCCCCGGTGACGCTCTCGTGGTAGCCGATCCCTCGCGCCGGGCTCGGCGCGGAGGACGGCCGCGAGCGCGTCGAGATTCGTCACCTCCGGTGCCCGGTGCGCACAGACTCCGCCGCGGCGGCCATCGACAGCAGGTGTACGTGATGGTCGTGCAGGCCCGGCAGCAGCGCGCCGCCCTCTGCGTCGAGGACAGTCTCACCCTGCCGCGAGCTGAATCCTCCCAGCTCCGTTACGGCTTCTCCGCCGACCCGGACGTCGACGAGCCGCCCGTCGACTTCGGCGCGGGTCATAAGCACGGCAACCCCCGCTCCTTCAGGAACCGGTTGGTGTCCGCGCCAAGCGCCGGAGCCGCCTCCGCGGGCCGGCGTGCCCACGATTCGACGGCGTCACCTGGCTCCTCGGACGGCGTCGGGATCATGGTCGAGGCGATCACGTCGCGCAGCGAAACGTCTACCGGTCAGGTCCCGCCCACAAGGCGGCAGGCGTACGCGTCGAGGGCGACGCGCACGCCGATCACCAGATCGTCGATCGCGTCGCCCCAGGGCACGGGCGTTCCGTCAGGCTCGAACGCCAGCAGGCCGCCCGCTAGTGCCGTGTCGTCGTCGGAGCCGACCGCGTTCGACCATGGCCCTAGGCGCCCGTAGGCCGTGATGCTCGAGGGTCATTTCACCCCTGATCGAGCGGCTTCATGGCCACCCGCCCCACGGGCACGGCCCGAAACGGCTCATCATCGCAACCAACCGTGATCGGCGGCCTTCTTAAATCCGCCGTCAATGGCCGAGTTAGACGTAGGCGGTGTGGTCACGAAGGCCCCGACGAGCAGGTATATTCACGGTATCGGAGACGGTTCTGTGGGCGGCCACGCCCATCTGTAACGAAGTTGTCGAATTTCAGCCTCTCGGCGTAACACCGGCGCGAACGCAACGACCTTACCGCCGGGAGGGTGCCCTATGCCTGACACGAATCGCCTGCTTTTCCGGATGATCAAGGACGACGACGGTTTCCTGATCACCGCCGCGCTCGTCGACGAACGCGGCGTGGAGATCGGGCAGCAGTGGTGGGAAAGATCGCTGAGCCGGGCCGAACTCCCGGTGCTTCCCGACCTCGGCAACGCTGATCAAGCGGCGATTACGCACCTCGGTCTCGAGCTTCGGTCCTTGCTGACCGGTGGCGGGCTGCGGCCGGCCTGGGCGCAGGGCGTGGAACGGGTGGTTCTCGACATAGCGGCCGACGAACTCGCCGAGATTCCTTGGGAATTCCTCGTCAACCAGCAGGACAAAACCCCGTTCACCCGGCGTCGCGGAGCGGCCGTACGGGCCCGGGTGCCCTACCGGCACGTGCTCGACGAGGTGGACGTGCCGATCAACGTGCTGGTCATCGTGGGTGACGACGACCCTACGGGCGTGGATGCCCAGGGGGAGATCGAAGCGATCTACCGTGGCCTACGGGGCGCTCCGTGCTGTTGGCACGTGGAAACGATCGTCAAGCCGAGCGAGCGGCAGTTGCGCGACCGGTTCGAGGACGTCCGGCCGCAGGTTCTGCACTTCATGGGACACGGGCACACGACACCGGACGGCGCCGCGCTCCGGGTCATGGCGGAGAGCGGCGAATGGGACCTGAACGCCCGGTTCGTGTCCCGGGCGCTGGGCGACAACGCCGATCTGCGGCTGGTCGTGCTCAACGCCTGCCGCACCGCCGCAGTCACGCCGGCGATCAGGGGGCTGGTGGAGGGCTTCTTGGCCGAGGCCTCGGCGGTCGTTTCCACGCAGGGTGACGTGACGTCCCCGGCAGCGATCGTGTTCGCCGAACGGATGTACCGGGAACTGGCGCACGGAAGAGCCGTCGATGTCGCGGTCGCGGCCGCCCGCGACGACGTCCAATTCGCCCCAGAGCTGCCGGAATCCGCCTGGGGCCTGCCGGTACTGCACCTTGCCGATGCGCCGGAAACCATTTTGCGCCATACCAAGAAATGGCAGCTCGACGAGGTCGTCGTCAGGTTCGACGAACTGGCCGAGGTCGCGAGCCTGGTCGATCGCACGGCGATCCGCCGTGACGTGCACCGGCGCGACAGCGGACTGATCCTCGTCACCGGGGCGAACAAGGTGGGCAAGAGCCTGGTGCTGCGCTCGTACTTGCTCACCAAGGTGGTCGGCGGCGGATCGGCGGTTTACGTCAGCCTCCGAGCGAACACCAGTACCGAGGACTTCATCCGGGAAGTCGTGAACCAGGCCGGACGCTGGCTCGATCAGTGGGCGACCGGCCCGTGCACCGAAACGCTCGATGCGTTGTCGGGTGCGGTAACGGGACCGGTCACCCTGGGCTTCCGTCCCGAGGACGCGTTCCAGGACGTCTACCCGGACTACAAGATCCTGCAAGCTTTGCTGCGGAAGCTCACGGAACGCGGCCCGCTCGTCCTGGTACTCGACAACCTCAGGCAGGTCGAGAACCTCGAACCGCTGTTCAAGGGCCTGTTGCGGCCGGCCGCGCTCCGACAGCTCGGCGGGGTCCGGATCGTGGCGGCGATCGACCCGAGCGACCTGCACGGTCTGGTCGCTGAGGAAGCGCTGAACCCTCGGGCGATCAGGGTACGGCCGTTCCGGACGAAGGACGCGGAGATGCTGGCCCGGGAGCTGGTTGCACGAATCATGCCGGAGCGGATCGATGACGACGTCCGGGACCGGTGGCAGCAGGTCCGGACCGGGATGCTCGAGTGGGCCGGGCTGCTGGCAGCCCAGGAAGGTGAGTTCCTCCCGGTGGAGCTGCAGCTGCGCCGGGACACGTTGCTCCAGGAAGCGGGGTTGAAATGACCTCATGGACGACCACGCCTCGACCGGCGCGCCGTGACCGCGAGCTCGCACTCCAGCTGTTCGGCACGTTCTCCGGAGAGAACCGCGCCACCCTCGCTCGGGCAGCGCTGCTCCGGATGTTCGACGAAACGACGTACCGGGCCGTGCTGCGCGCCGCGGGCGCGGTGGATCTCCGGCGGCTGCACGAACTCGGCGGCGTTGAGCTCCTGCCCGGGGGCGACGGGCAGCACCGCATCCACAGTGGACTGCGTGACGTCGCCTGGGCGTCGTGGTACACCGGGGCGGCCACTCGAGATGTGCCGGCCGGACTGCGTGCGTTCGCGCGGCAGATCGCCGGCCATTCCGATGTCCCGGCGGCGGACCGCTTGCGCGCACTGCTGTTGATCGACGAAGTGCTCGCGATGGACGCGCTCACAACCGAGTTCGAGGCGTGTGTGCGGCGCATGGACCTCGCTGGCTGCCGCAACCTGCTCGACGCGCTGGGCGACCCGCTGCTGCGCCCGCACGTGGGCAAGCGGCTGCTGGCCCGGTGCAACGAGCTCACGCGCGTGCTCACCGCGCGAGAACTGCACCGCAGCGCCTTTCTCAGCGCGGCCCGCTACCTGCACCGACCTGCCCTCGAAGCCGAGCTCGACCGGCTGCTCGGCGGCGGACCGCACGTGCTGCGGCTGGTCGGGTCCGGCGGTTACGGCAAGACGACCCTGCTCAGGTGGTTCATCTCGCGCCGGTGCGTGGAGCTGGGGATTCCGTGCGCGCTCATCGATCTCGACGTGGTCGACTCCGTCAACGCAGTCCGGTACCCGTTCCTGATCGCCCTGGAAATCGCCCACCAGCTCAACGGCCAGCTGACTGGTGCGCCGTTCGAGGAACTGCTGCGCGAGCACGGTTCGTTCCGGCGGTTGCTGATCCGGCAAGCCGGTGCTCTCGGGCCGGCGGATACGCCGACCCTGGGGACGGAGACCTCACAGGTCAGCGCCGAGGAAGTGCGGGAACGATTCCTGGCCGTGTTCGCCGATCTGTCACAGGACGAGCCGATGGTGATCGTGGTGGACACCCTGGAAGAAGCCGCCCTCCAGCAGGACGGCGATGTCGACGAACTTGCACGCCTGCTGGTGGAGCTGCGCAGCAAGGACATGGTGCGGCTGGTCCTGTCGGGCCGGCACACGCGGACCGAGGAAGGAATCCGGGGATTCCGGCGACTAGCCGCGTCGACACCACAGTGCCAGGTCGAGGCGTTCAGGAGTGACGAGAGCCGGAAGTACCTGGTGTCGACGCGTGGAATCGAACGCGACGACCTGGTTTCCGCGATTGTCCTGCGCGTCCACGGGGTCCCTTGGCAACTAGCGCTCTACGCCGACGTCGTCAAGCGGTACCCGACCATCACGGTCGCTGCCCTGAAGGGACTGGATCCGGGCGTGGCGTGGGCGGTCGACCGGGTGGTCGCCCGGATCCGCAGCGGAGTGGTCCAGTGGCTGATCCGGTACGGATCGATCCCCCGCCGGCTGAGCCGTGAATTCGCCGAAGAGGTACTCCTGCCGCGAATCATCGAATCCATGGCCGGTTCGGACCTCGACCACCCTGCGCGGGACCCGGTTCCCCCGGACGCGGCTCAGGTGTTCCCCACGGACGTATTCGACGGCGACTTCGACGCGGCCTGGAACCGGCTGGTCGGGTACGCAGCCCGGTCGTCGTGGATCTGGCTCACCCCGGGTGCACCCCAGACGGTCGAGTTCGAGGTGCCCCTGCGGGAAGCGATGCGCACGCTCGTCCGGGCGCAACCAATCCACGACGTGCTGCGTCGTGATGCCATCCGGTACTACGAATCCGTCGCAGAGCGGAGTGCCGACTGGGTGACACCGACCATCGAGGCGATGTACCACCGCTTCCGGCTCGACGGCATCCCCGCCGCCGAGCAGTGGTACGACGCGGTGGCCCGCGCCTGGCGCGACAACCGGCCGGACTGGGTCGTTCGGCTGAGCGAGGACCTGCTCGGCCGGGACTACCTCGACGACCGCGAACCGGTCGAAATGCGGCCGGGTCTTCCACTCGTCGAAGACGAACTGGTGTCCGCCGCCCACGCCGAGCGCGCCTGGGCACTGGCCACCATCGCGCGAAACCGGAACGCCTCCGGCGACGACCTACTGTGGAGCAAGGTCGAACGAAGTATCGCCGCGGTAGCAAATCTGCCGGTCGCACCCGGCCCCCGGCTCCGGCTCACCGCCGCGGACGCTGCGCTGTCGATCGCCAGGAACCGGCCGGACGCCGCCGCCCGGCTGCTGACCGAGGCGGACCTGCGGGGCATCGGCCCGGAGGAGGCGGCCATCCTCGACCGCCTGCTCGCGGACGCGCTTGGCGCTAGGGGGGATCTCGACGGCCGCCGGATGCACCTCATCGCCGCGCTGGACCATGCACCGTCGCTGGAATCGACCGCTGAGATCCTCGAGCAGCTGGCGGAGTACGAACTCACGGTCGGCCACATCGACCACGCCGAGGCGAGGTCCGAGCAGGCGATCGGCCTGCACCTGCCAGTGTCGGAGGCCGCCGGTCTGCGACGTCTGCGGGTCCGGGTCGCGATGGACATGGGGCGCCCGGCCACTGCGCTGCGGCTTGCCGACGCAGGATTCGAGCAGGAGCGGATCACGGCGTTGCTCGCTCTGAGCCGCGCGCCAGAGGCGGTGGACCTGTGCACAAAAGCGATGAACGAGGTCGCCGACCGCAGCCGGCACGCTGAGCTTCTGGTGCTTCGCGGCCTGGCGTCGGCCGAACTGTTCGACGTCGACCGGGCGCTGGACGACTTCCTGCGAGCCAGATCCGAGTACACCCAGGCCGTCGACAACGAGCGAGCGGGGATGGCCTGTGTCCGGGCGGCCGAGCTGATGCTCCGGAAGATCGGGAACCTCCGCGAAGCCGAACACCTGCTCGACGAGGCAATGGGCATGCCGCTGCACCGGGGTGGCGACGCATGGGGGGCCGTAATGCTGTTGCACGCCGAGCTCGACGGGCTGCGGGGCAACCGGGACTCCGCCGCTAGACGTGCCTCGTCGGTCCTCGACCGATTGGACGACACAACGCCGCCGAGACGGTTCGCGAACGTCGTTGTCGCCGCGCTGCTGGCGGCGCCGACGTTGGCGGAGAGGTGGCTGCCGGCGCTTACCGAGCGGCTCACCCGGATCACCCCGCCGTCCGCCCGGCTCGCTGCGTTGGGCGCCCTCGACCGTGCTCCCTGGACGCCGTGGGGCGCCCAGCTGGCCGCTGTGGTATTCGAAGGCTTCGACGACGACGTCGAAGCACAGCCGGGCGAGCCCGCGGACCAGGCCTGGCTCGACCTGCGCCGAGCGCACCTCCACCGCGTCGCGGGCCGGGAAGACCGCGCTGTCCGGCTCGCCACCGCAGCCACCGAGATACTGGGCAAGGACGCGTTCCTCGCCCGGTGGCGGCTTCTCGAGCTGGTCACGCAGTGCCGTCAGCCCGATCGCAAGGCGGCACCGGATCCGCTGTGGGAGACCGACTTCGCCCTGCTCAGTGCCGTGACGAAACTGTCTCACGCCGATCTGATGTTCGCGGACACCTCCACCCACCGCATGAGATTGGTCCTGGACCAGGCAGGCCGGGCTCTCGATGAGGGTACGCAGCGGCCGACCCGCTGGCGATGGCGGATCCTGGAGCTGCGACAGCGGCTCGCTTCCCGGGAGGGGAACGCCGAACTCGTGGAGCACTACCGGCGACGTGCAGAAGCCGCACTGGTCGACATCGGTCAGCGGGAGCAACACCGAGGCGGCGACCTCTCGCCCGACCTGCACCGCGTCCGCCCGGAAGTGCGGCTGAACGTCGTGCTGGAGCCGGCCGGCGCGCTGGTGGTCTTCGCCGACGGGCGGGAACTGCTGCGACTGCCAGCCCGACACGACCTGGTCGCCGCGGTCCGCCAGGAGGTCGATCGGCGTGCCAAGTCGCCCCTCGTCCGGTGGACCCGTGAGGCCACCCGCCGCTCATCGCTGCTGGACGTCCGGCGGCTACTGCGCGCCGGCTCGACGACGGGACGGTTCGACCTGCGGATCTCTGCCGATCCCCCGCTCGCGCAGCTGCCGTGGGAGTTGCTGACCTTCTCCGGGACGCACTTGAACGAGTTGCCTGACCTCAGGGTGATGTACCGCAGCCATGCCGCGTTGCGTGGTGACCAGATCCGCGTCCGGGTGCTTCAGGAGGCGTTGCTGGAAGCGGGCGCCGAGTTCGCCCCGGGCCCGCTGGACGGCTACCTCGGCCAGGAGACCCAGCGCGCGGTGACCCTCCTGCAATACCGGAGCGGGCTCACCGTGGACGGCGTCGCCGGCCCGAAGACCTGGAAGTCCCTGCGCGAGCGCACCATCGCTCGCCGGGCGCCGCATGTAGTGGTCCTGGAGCGCGAACCGGGAACCGAATTCTCCTCCGCACGGGGGTACTCCCCGGTAGGCGCCGACGACCTGGCGACGGTGTACGACCAGGCGGGCTGGGAGGTCCAGACGCTCCGTGGCGGCGACCTAAGCATGCTGGATATCGCTGTCCCGCCGGTACCCATCGACATACTGCACGTCAACGCTTCGATGGATGTCAGTGGCTCCGTCCCCTACCTCGACTTCGGCTCCAGCGACCTCGGCTGGTCGCTTGAACGCTCGGAGGACGTTCCGGTGACGGCTCTCGATCACGCGCTCTACCAAATTTCCTTACGCGGCCACACACCCTTGGTGGTGCTGGACATTGCCGCGTCACCCCGGGTGACGAGCGAAACCGTCCGGCAGCTTCTGCTGCGCAACGATTTCGCACACCAGCTCCTCGCACTGGGCAAGGCGCATTCGGTTCTGGTCACCGGGCTCGCCGCCGGTCCGGACGCGGCGGAGGCCCAGGCCCAGCTGGTGACCGCGCTGAGCAGACCGGGCGGCACACCGGCTGACGTCATCGAGGAGCTGCACGCCGGCCCGGGCGATCACCTGCGCAGGACCGCGTTGTTCACCGCACTGCGCCCCGACCTGATGCCGCGGATCTCACCCGAACGGCAGCGTCTCCGGTAGCGCCAGGCATCGCTGGATCTCGGTGCGGACGCGCTCGTCACCGAAGTAACCACAATGGGAAACCGACGGTTCCGTGACCGCGAACGGATCGGCGACGACGAACTTGCCCGCGTTCGACATGCCGGTGAACGGGACGACGAGGTCATTCCCGCTCGCGAAGAGCGCGTCGACGATCGTGTCGAGCGTCCGCTGCGCCAGGGAAGCGTCTTCCGCCGGCTCGTAGTCCGACGTGATCGCGTGCACTGCGGCCATCTGCGCATCGGCGTCGTTCAGGGCCCGCAGCGCTTCATCGGCGGGGTCCATCGCGGCCAGACCGTCCAAATCGGACAACGCACCGACCGCGAGCTGTTTCACCACCTCGAACACGCCGGGCAACGCGACCCCTCCGGCGGCGTCGGGGATGAGGGACAACAAGTTGGTGAACGCATCGACGAGAGAGCTGAGGTTCTCCGGGCTCGCCAGCTTCGTCCCAGCGTTCGGCGAAGCCACTTGCACGAGCCGCCGCATGCGGATCCGGTCGGACGCGGGCTGGCGGACCAGCTGCCGGGCGACCAGCCCGCCGCGCGAGTGGGTCACGACGTCGACTGTCGACACGCGATCGTCCGGCAAGCAGTCGAGCAACCAACGGGCGTTCTCCGCCGGTGTGGTCGCCACCGTGGGGTGGTCGAAGAGCAAGAGCCGACCGCGGTAGCCCGCGTGCCATTGCGCGAAGTCCGCATGCAGCCCTGTGAACGCCGCGGACGTGCTGAAGGTGCCGTGGACGAAGACCAAGTACGGTCCGGCGCCGAGCTGCGCCAGCCGGTCGGTGTCGACGGCGGCGCCTGCTGTGCCGTCTGGGTTCGCCGTCCTCAGCATGTGTGGGCGATGACGGCCTTCCCACCACCGAATGCCCCACTCGGCCAGCTGACCGGCCACGAACTCGACTGGGAACCGGAGCACGTGGAGTACCTTGCTGATCCCGAACCCGACGAGGCCGCGCCGGGCGAGCCCCGCCTCGGCCCCGCCGATCCCGAACCGGTCGGCCGGAATGTCGAACCGCTGCTTGCCGGCCGCCCGGCGCCCGTCGACGGTGTCGATGCGGGGCAGGTGCCAGCGGGCATGCCCGGTCGCAGTGTCGACTTCCAGGATCACTTGTCCCTCGTCGCCGCGTGCGGGTGCGGCGACCTCGAGCTGCAGGTGCGGAACCGACGGCGCGGCGCCACGGGTCTGGATGGCCGGAGTACCCGGGCGAGCACTCAGCCGCGGCAGGCCGACTGTGGTGTGCAGTCTCATCTCCGAGCTGTCGAGGGCATCGCCGAGAAGCTCGGCGACCTCGGCCGATGTGCCGGCCTTTCGGAGATAGGCCTGCGGCGCGTGTGCAGCCGCTTCGCGCGCTGGGGCTCGCGTGTCGCGGGCCCGTTCGGCTCGGCGCGCCTCGCCGCTGACATTCACGGCCCGCAGGCGGACGCCGTTGCCGAGGTCGACAGCGCTGCCGGCAGAAAAGTTCACCATGGTCGCTTATCCCTTCCACGTGATGGCCAGCAACGGATGTCCGAAGAAGACGTAGGCAAAGGGTGTGCTCTCGCCGTCGTCGATGCCGCCGCAACGCTGCCGGCGCAGGAACGACGCGGGAGAGCCGACTGCGGTGAAGATATCGGTGTAGAAATCGTCGGCGATCCTGCCGGCGACCACGTCGTCGACCTTCCACAGGGGAGCCACCAGTCCGCTGACGCCGATCTTGATCAGGGCCGCCGCCATGCCGGCATAGGTCCCGAAAACCTCGCGTCCCTGCGCCACCTGGCATGCGTTGAGGAACACGAGGCGCACGGGGCTGGTCTCCACACCCTCGACATCCTCCGGTGCCAGGTACTCCTCACCGTCGATCATCAGCAGGCCGTCCTGATCGCCCGCAGCGTCGAAGTTTCCGTGCAAGGCCACGTGGAGCACGTCCGCCGGGATCTCACCCGCCAGCGTCCTCAGGATCCGCTCGATGGTGGGTGCGACTTCCGTCGCGCCATATTTCGCCATGAGTGCGCGGCCTTCGGCTTCTGCGGCAGGCAACGCGATCCCGTCCGGGTACGTTCCGAAGACGATCGCCATCTTGTCCGCTTCGAAGGCCGTAAGCGGTGCAGGAGCACTCCTTCGGCCGAGGTAAGGCCACCGGCCGAGGATCGCCTGCGCACCCAGCCACGGGCGGTCCGGCGTCCACGGGACCGGCACTCGCGCCAGTTCCCAGGGAATGTAAGCGTCTTCGGTGACGAGCAATACCGTCGGCGGACCGCCGACGGCCTCGGAGGCTGCGCGAAGCGCGTCCCAAATCAGCTCGTGCACGAGGTCGCCGATCCGGCCGGCCACAGTCCTCAAGTAGTACTCGAGCGTAAATCGTCCTTCCCGCTGTTCTATCCCGCTGATGAACCTGCGGATGGTCTCGGCGGTCGTACCGTCCAGGTCGACGACCAGGGCCTCTTCGTCGCCGGCGACCTCCGGGTGCGGCGAACGAACGTGCCACAGCCATCGCCGTCCGTCCCGATCGGCGCCGCGTGCCAGGTAGAGCTCGACGTCGGCGCGGGAGGCGCCGGCATCGAACGACCACTCGACGCTCCGGGTTGTGACCGTCGTCCCGGCTTCCTCATCCTGCCCGGCCCTGGCGGCCACCCGGATCTGCCGCGACGCGGTACCGATGGGCTGTCCGCCGGCGGCGAAAACCGCCGTGATCATGCGGAACTCCTGCAGCTCGGGGCCCACGACGGCACACAGGCGCATCACCGCGTACGGGTGGGGATCCTCCGGCGTCACTTCGATCACGACGGTCGAAGCAGAACCGCCGAGAATGGCGAATCCGTCGTGGAACAAGGTGACAGCCAGCGTGAAGGCCGCCCACGTGACCCGGAGGGGTCCCGATGCGACAAGCGTGCTGTCGAGTTCCGGCGAAAGCCCGATCCGCAGCTCGAAGGTGTCACCGGGCTCGACGCTCTTCGGGCCTTCGAGCAGCGGATATGCGGTACGCACCGCGGGGCTCGCCACGTCCGCCCTCTTGGAATCAGCCCAAGACCGTTCACCGCGAGTTGCCGCCCTGATCGGGTATGCCCTCGCGAAGATCTTGAAGAGGACTGGGAGGGGGGCTGGAGTCCCCGGCGCGACGATGCGCGCTTCACCCAACCCGCTACCCGATTCGGACAGCCACCGAAGGACGTTGAGCCGGTGTGCGGGGCGTTCGACGGCACGCCGCACGGCGAGGAGCACATCCCTCGGCCGGACCAAGGACAACAGCCCACCGGCCCACACCGGATCGGCGCAGGTCACCACGGCGACCGGGCCGACCAGTCGCGCCGTGACCGCCCGCACGCCGTCGTGGGTCAGAGCGGCAACGACCAGACGCAGGCGATAGGTGCCCTCGCGGAGCCCGGCGATCGTGGCCGGGGTACGCGGCTGCTGCAGCAGCGTGTCGAGCAGTTCGGTGAGCAGGTCTTCACCATCGGCAGTGACCAGTTCTCGCAGTGGCGAAAGATCTACCGGAAATCCGGCCGGTCTGAGAATTGTCCGAAGGACTTCGAGGACGAGAGGAGTGGGCTCGGCTATGCCGGCCGACTGCACTTTCCCTGAAGCATCCGAAGGCACCTCTTCGAGCGCAACGACCGCACGCTCCGCCGCGACGCGGCACAAAGCGTCCTCGTCGTTCGCCGCGATCTCTCGCAGGAACCGCATATCGGCGTCATCGGCCCGCGCGGCAACCATGCCGAAGAAGTCGCGCACCGGCGCGCGCTGTTACACCGGCCGCCTTGTCGCACGCGTTGCCGTTGCGGCACCTAGGGACTGTTCGGTGCCCGGTCGGAGACCGATTCGTTCATCCGACCGGCCATACTCTGACGACACAATCTTTTCACCGAAAGGAGGTACCCAGACTGAGCTGGTCGCGCTGCGCGAGGAGCACGACCTCAGCGGTCACCAGCCCGAAGCCCCCCGCCACCTCCCAGGTCACCACGTCGGGTGCGCACGTAATGTGAGGCGGCTAACGGAGCATCGCGGGTATGAACGTGTTGGGCTGCCACTCGGCTGCAACGTCGACGAAACCGGCTCATCCACCATCGCGCCCTGTGTGTCATGCCACCCGGACCAGCACGGCGGTCGCTGGGTCGACGGCGTGGGCCCATGCCAAGGTCGGCAGCTCAGCGCCGGATAGTCCAGCGAGCTCCAAGGCGGCTTGCCCCGAAAGGTGAGCGGACTTAATGGACTGCCCGTTGGCGACGGCGGCGTAAAATTGTGCGGCATAGACGATGGCGTCCCCATCCTCGATCTCGTCGGCCATGCCAATGGCAAACGGGGCTACTTGTTCGACAAGATTGTCGATCTGAGCTGCGGAGTTGCAAGAGTTCAGAAGCACCAGCAGCGGCGGGTCATCGGTTGCCTTAACCGCCGCGGCGAACGCTCGGGCGGTAACTATGACGCCTTCGTGGTTCTCGTCGAGTTCGTCCTCGAACTCGATCAGGTCGTCGTCGCTGTGTCCGGAGAAGTGCACGACGTGAGGACGGAACTTGCTGATGCCGTCCAGTAGGTCGCCCGTGGTCGCGGCCGGACGCACGTCGAGCTCGATGTAGTCGCGGTGCAGTGCGGATTCGACTGCGGCACGGATTCGCTTCTGCTCTCGTCCCACACGCAGATCTCCACCGGACGCGGCGCCGAGAATCAGAACACGCAGCTTCTCCTGTTTGGGGATGGGCAACTCTCGTAGAGCGGTGTCCACGATCGCCTCCGTCTGACTCATGCGACGCTCCAGCGCCGAGGTTTCGGCAGCAGCTCGACGAGCGGCCTGCTGTTGATCGCGCTGGCGCCGCCGTTCGGCGGCATCAGCTTCGGACTGCTCAGCTTTGGCGAGTTTGCTCTGCAGGTCCGCCTCGGCCTTGGCGTAGCTGCTCGCTTTGTCTTGCCAGCGGCCGGCCTCCTTGCCAGCTGCCGCTGCTGCGTCCTCGGCACGTCCGGCCTCACGCAGCTTGCTGGACCGGGTGACGTCGCTCGCAGCCTTCCCTGCCGCCATACGTGCTTTGGCCGCTGCAGTGCGCTTGCCGGTTTCTTTGGCCCGGCACTCGCCTGCCTTCTTCTCGGCGGCGATCCGTTGCTTGCGCTTGCTCTCAAGCTGTCTGCGATACTGACTCGCGCTCACCCCGACCTGTCTACCAGGCACAAATAGACCACCGCCAGGCGGATACCCGATGTCGGACCTGTCAGGTCCGGCGAGCTACCCGGCACCGCCGGACCCAACGCCAAAACGGAGGTCAGAAGAGGTGCCCGCGGCATCAAGCCGTCGTACAAGTCCTGGCGCGACCGACCCGAGCTTGGAGCCGTCGCTGCCTGCCGGTCACGGTTCTACAGGGTGAACCAGTCGGCTGGAACCAGGGCTCCTTGGCCGTCCCGCCAACGTTGAATCACTGCGGAGCTGAAAACTGGCTGCTCGAGGTCGGCGTGTTCCATGGCAATCACCTGCAGCGATCCATTCGAGGCGCTGATGGTGTCGGCGATGGTCTGATAGACGCGCAGGAGGGCGGTCCTGTCGGATTCTTGGAACGGCTGCAGGGCCGTTCCCTTGTAATCGGCGGGAAAATAGACCTGCGAGGGCTGGTCGAGGATGAGAACCTGAGGCACCGGCCGGTCGTGATCGGTAAACCACTCGTGCAGGCTCAGAATGGTCGCCAGGTGGTAGCCCAGCCAGTTCTGGCCGCCTCCCATCTCCTTCAGGGGGACGGGGCCGGCGGGGGTATCGGCGACGATACTGAGGTGCCGAAGGTCAAGGCGCACGGGGGCGTATGAGTGTTCGAGGGCGAGCGCCCGAGCTTTATCGGAGATTTTCTGGTTGATCAGCGACAGGCTGCTGTTAACCCGATCAGTTTGGACATCGTCGCCAAGCGCTTCCTCCAGACCCTCGATGGCGGCGCGCATCTCCTCGCGAAGGTCGGGCGTACGAGGGCCGGAAGCGTAGCGTTCGGCGTTCTCGAGGAACATGCTGATACGTCCGCTGACGGATGCAGCGCGCAGGGTGGCGTCGTGGTAACGCGACGCTGTGCGCATGCCCGCTTCGAGGGCCTCTTGCTCGTCGCGGTTTGTGGCCATAGCCTGTCGGATTTCGCGGAGGATCTCTTCCTGTTCGGCGATCAGCGCCTGGATGTGGGGGGTGTCGTCGCTGACGAATAGGACACCGGCGTTGAGGTCGTCCAAGTCGGTGCGCAGCGCGGCGACAACCTCGTTCACGCCTGAGATGACGCTATTGCACACAGGACACTGGTTCGTCGACGCTTCAGGGCTGATGTCAAGCAGGGTGAGGGAGGTGAGGCGTTCGCGGTGGTCAAGTGCTTGAGCCATGAACTCGCTGCGTTCACCCAGCGCAGCCTTCAGGTCGGTGAGTCGGGCACGCGTCTGCTGGAAGGCGCCCCGGAGCCGGCCTCGTTCCTGGATGAGGGCCTCCAGCGGATCGTCCGTGTCGACCGGTACGTCGGGCAAGCCGGGCAACGGAGCAACGCTGGCTGCATTGAGAAGCTGGAGGGCTTCATCCAGCGTGAGGTCCTCCGTCGCCTGGGCTTCAAGTAGCGAGGTTTCGATCGCTTCCCTGACCAGCGCCCGCGCCTGTCCAGGAGCGGGAGTAGCGGCCTCCTGCTGCTGGAGGGCCCGCTCGTGGTTGCGCAGGTCAATCTTCATCTGCCGCAACTGTGCGCGCTGGACAGCCTGATCTTGGTCGACAGCTCCGACGAAGTACGGAAACACATCACGGATGGCCCTCGGGCCGTACTCCTGCCCCTGGGAGTGAAACAATTGTTCGGGGTTCGCTATCTCCATTTGGGCCTGGACGCAGAAAAACAGCGCGTGCCTAATGGAAGGGGACATCGTGTTGCCCCTCGTCGTCGGCAGACGGATCGAGAGATCGATGCCGGTGAAGTTGGCCAGGACATTACGAGCGGCGTCGATAGTGAAGGTGAACTGCATGTCCTCAATCGCGAGCGGAGCGGCTCCCTGCTGCTGAAAAGCCAGGCACATCCGCGGGAAGGGCGTGGTGCCTCGTTCCGACGCCGGCCGGGCAACGAACAGCTGCCGGTCGCCGACGACGATCTGGACAGCGAAGATGCTAACGCGCTCGCGCAAAGCTCCCGCGCTGATCGGATAGCCCCTGCTAGCCATGCAGTAGTCGGTGACACCCCAAATAGAACTTTTCCCGGTCAGGGAATCGCCAGTGACGATATTGAGTTCGCCGAGGTTGAATCTCAGTGTGCGTACCTGGCCCGGCTGTTTGCCGTACAAGGTCAAGGACTTGAGCTGCCAGGTCACGGGCGTACTCCAAGCAGGGTAAGAACTGTGGTGGTGGGCCCACCACTGGGCAGCCACCGGCCGAGCATGTGGGCGGTCTTCTGGATGGCGGCGGCCTCAGGTGAGCGTCCCCGGATTGTCGCCGGGATCGACCCGGCACGGAGGTCAAGTATCGATGATTCTAGAACGAGGACATCGGTTTGCAGGGCGAATAGCAACCCAGGGCGCACGACACTGAGGAGCCCGGGGGCATTGGCGGACATGTGGACCTTGACGGCCTCGTTGTTCTCCGCCCACTGGGTCATGCTGGCGGTGGCGCGGGGCAGCAAAACTCGGATCGCGGGTTGCAGCGCCATGACGGCGGCTGTGACGACGAGGGGAAGCGGGCACCCGGTCCGATATACCTGATGGTGCCCTTGGACGACGCGGGCACACACCAGAGCGATGAACACCGGATTGTAGAGAGCTCGCTCCTCCCTGCTCCACTCGATGGGAGCGCTCATCCGCCCGACACCGGCTCCAACAGGGCCATGAGGCGCGCTTGGAAATCGGGGTGCCAACCGACTCGAAGGTCGTCGGCGAGGATCTGGTACGAGCCCTTCGTCACGAACGGCTCATCACATCCGGGCCTGATGCGGAACCGGGCCTCTTGCTCAACCCACCGGTAGATGGCCCTGGCTTCGCGGACCTTGTCCTCTTCAGCAGCCTGTTCTCCCAGCTCGTCGCACAGAACATCGAAGCGGGTCGACCACTCCTCAACCAGGCGGCGCTCGTACCTGCCCAGCTCTCCGGGCCGGAGTAGGTTGTCGTTGGCCCCCCCCCCCCCCCGGGGGGGCGCCCCCCCCGAAAAACTGGCCGCCCCCGCCGCGAGGAAAAACAAAAACAATAAAAAAAAAAAAAAAAAAAAAAAAATATG